>NZ_JBVJKR010000010.1:0-363805 GCF_055585125.1 Nonomuraea sp. NPDC054003 | reverse complement strand
AACGTCGGCGTCACCGGCTACGAGGTCTACCGAGGCTCCACCCTCGTCACCACCGTCACCGGCACCACCCACACCGACACCGGCCTGAACGCCGACACCGGCTACACCTACACCGTCCGCGCCCGCGACGCCGCCGGCAACCGCTCCGCCGCCAGCGCCGCCGTCACCGCCAGAACCTCCACCGGAGGCGGCAACGACACGCAGGCCCCCTCGGTGCCCGGCAACCTGCGCTCCACCGGCGTGACCAGCGCCAGCATCTCCCTCGCCTGGAACGCCTCCACCGACAACGTCGGCGTCACCGGCTACGAGGTCTACCGAGGCTCCACCCTCGTCACCACCGTCACCGGCACCACCCACACCGACACCGGCCTGAACGCCGACACCAGCTACACCTACACCGTCCGCGCCCGCGACGCCGCCGGCAACCGCTCCGCCGCCAGCGCCGCCGTCACCGCCAGAACCTCCACCGGAGGCGGCGGAGGCGGGGACAAGGTCCTCGGCTACTTCGTCAACTGGGGCGTCTACCAGCGGAACTACCACGTCAAGAACATCGACACCAGCGGCTCGGCGGCCAAGCTCACGCACATCAACTACGCCTTCGCCGACGCGCGGAACGGCGGCTGCGCGCTGACCGACACCTACGCCGACTACGACCGCTTCTACAGCGCGGCCGAGAGCGTGGACGGCGTCGCCGACACCTGGGACACCGGAGCCCTGCGCGGCAACTTCAACCAGCTGCGCAAGCTCAAGCAGAAGCACCCGCACATCAAGGTGCTGCTCTCGGTCGGCGGCTGGACCCTGTCCGGCGGCTTCGGCCAGGCGGCCCGGAACCCCGCCGCGTTCGCCGAGTCCTGCTACCGCCTGGTCGAGGACCCGCGCTGGGCGGACGTCTTCGACGGCATCGACATCGACTGGGAGTACCCGAACGCCTGCGGCCTGACCTGCGACACCAGCGGCCCGGCCGCGTTCCGGAACCTGATGCAGGCGCTGCGCGCCCGGTTCGGCTCCGCCAACCTGGTGACCGCCGCGATCACCGCCGACGGCACCAACGGCGGCAAGATCGACGCCGCCGACTACGCGGGCGCCGCCCAGTACGTCGACTGGTACAACGTCATGACCTACGACTACTTCGGCGCCTTCGCGGCGCAGGGCCCGACCGCCCCGCACTCGCCGCTCACCTCCTACAACGGGATCCCGACGGCCGGGTTCTACTCCGACGCCGCGATCCAGAAGCTGAAGAGCAAGGGCATCCCGTCGAGCAAGCTGCTGCTCGGCATCGGCTTCTACGGCCGCGGCTGGACCGGCGTCTCCCAGGCCGCCCCCGGCGGCACCGCCTCCGGCGCGGCTCCGGGCACCTACGAGGCGGGCATCGAGGACTACAAGGTGCTCAAGACCCGCTGCCCCGCCACCGGCACCGTCGCGGGCACCGCGTACGCGCACTGCGGCAACCAGTGGTGGAGCTACGACACGCCGGCCACGATCGGCGGCAAGATGGGCTACTCGAAGAACCAGGGCCTCGGCGGCGCGTTCTTCTGGGAGCTCAGCGGTGACACGACCAACGGGGAACTGATCACCGCGATGCGGAACGCCCTGCGCTGACCCGCTGACAGGTGAAGGGCCGGCCCGGCGATCCGGGGCCGGCCCATTCACGTCCGCCGGTAACCGCGCACGTGATCGACGGTGAACTCCTTCGGGTACGGGCCGCTTTCGGGCCCGGGGAACTCGTAGACGTTGAGCATGAGCTGCATCGGATAGGCCGGTGACTGGCGGACCGTCCTGATGTGCTCGCCGTCCACGAAGAAGGACACGCGGTCAGGCGTCCACTCCGCCGCGTAGGTGTGGAAGTCGCGGGCGTCGATGGGCAGCCTCTCGCGGGTGAAGTCGTCGGTGATGGCGGGGTCGCCGAACGGGTGCACGCCCATGCCGACGCCCGTCGAGTCCGGGCCGACGTCGCGGCCGAAGATCTCGCAGACGCAGATCTCGGCCGAGCGCTCCGGAGCGTCCTCGTATCCGATCATCCAGAGCGCGCACATGGCGCGCGGGTCGTCGGTGACCTTGGCCCGCATCTCGATCAGCCCGTAATGAGGGGTGTAGAGGCGGACGTTCGCCTGGGCCTCGCGGACCACGGCGGCGCCGCGCCCGTGCTGGCCGACCGAGCTGCCGACCGGGCCCGCGAACACGCCGGTCTGCAGCGACGAAACGCGCAGGCCGCCCTCCAGCTCGGGGCTCCACGGCGGCTGGTCCTCCTCGATCAGCAGCCGCAGCCGCCCGCCGCCGGTGCGGTAACGGGCCGGCGAGCGGTCGCCGGTGGTCCACTGCGGCAGGTAGCGCGCCACCCACCTGCGCGCGTCCAGCTCGTCGTCGTCGAAGGTGTCTTCGAACTCCAGCTCGTACCCGTCCTCACGCACCAGCACACGGTACGTCAGCGGACCGACATATCAGTGCCGGAGGCCCACCGCCTGAACTTGATCGGGCTGCGCGGCGCCACGGGCTCCAGGTCGATCACCCGGGCGTCCTCAGGGACGTGCCGCAGGTCGTGGGTGATCATGATGGTGGTGCGGCCCGTCATCAGCCGGCGCAGCGGCTCCATCACGCGGGCGACCGTGGCCTCGTCCAGCCCGGTCATGGGCTCGTCCAGCACCAGCACCGGGGCGTCGCGCAGGATCGCCCTGGCGATCGCCAGCCGCTGCCGCTGCCCGCCCGACAGCAGCCTGCCGCGCTGGCCCACCGCGCTGTCGTAGCCGTGCGGCAGGCTTCGCACGAAGTCGTGCACCCCGGCCAGCACGGCGGCCTTGATCACCTCGTCGGTCGAGGCGTCCGGCCGCCCGTAGGCGATGTTGTCGCGTACCGACCCCGAGAACAGCAGCGTCTCCTGGTGCAGGATCGTGATGTTGTCGCGCAGCGACTCCGTGGTCAGATCCCGGATGTCCGAACCGTCCAGCAGCACGCGCCCCGACTCCGGGTCGTAGAACCGCAGCAGCAGCTTGGCCAGCGTCGACTTGCCCGCGCCGCTCGGCCCGGTGAACACGACCAGCTCGCCGGGCTCGACGGCGAACGAGAGGTCCACCAGCGTGGGCCGCCTGCGACCCGGATAGGTGAAGGTGACGCCGTCGAACGCGATCCTGCCTCGGCTGCGGCCCGGCAGCGGCTTCGCGTCCTCCCGGTCGGTCACCGCGGGCCGCACCTTGAGCACCTCGATGACCCGGTCGGAACCGGCGGCCGCCTCCGACACGGTGAGCGCGATCTCCCCCAGGTTCTGCACCGCCGGGTAGAGCATGGCCAGGTACGCGGCGAAGGCCAGCAGCCCGCCGAGCGTGAGCCGGCCCGTGGTGATCTCCCAGGCGCCCACGCCGAGTATGACGATCAGGCAGACGGTCTCCAGCACCTGCATCAGCGGCCCGTACACGCCCGAGAGCCACGCCTGCCGCAGGTTCGCGTACAGCCAGCGGCGTCCCGCGCGGTGCAGCCGCCGCGACTCGGTCTCCTCACGGTTGTACGCGTGCACCAGCGCCTGGTTCGCCAGGCCCTCCTCGATGACGCTGTTCATGTCGCCGTTGCTGGCCCGCTCGCTGGCCGAGGCCGTCCGGAACCGGGACGCGAACACCTTCGAGGCGATCAGGAAGGCCGGGAACAGCGCGATCGTGATCAGCGCCAGGTCCCAGCGGATGAGGAACGCCGCCCCCGCGAAGAAGATGGCACTCGTCACCGTCGTCAGCAGCTTGACCAGCCCCGAGCCCATCAGCTCCTGGATGGCCGCGATGTCGTCGGTCAGCCGCGCCATCAGGTCGCCCAGGCGGCGGTTCTCGGCGAAGTCCGGCGACAGCTTCTGCAGGTGCGCGAACACCCGGTCACGCAGCCGCAGCAGGAACCTCTCGGCTCCCACCGCCGTCGCGTACGCGCCCCCGATCGACGCCACGGCCGCCACGGCCGCCAGCCCCAGCCAGGCGAACGCCGGCGTCCAGAACGACGTCATGTCGCGGGTGGCGAGCACCTCGTCGGTGATGTAGCCGAACAACCGGATCGCGGCCACCTCACAGAGGGAGGCCAGCACCGCGAAGAGCACCCCGGCTGCGAAGAACCACCGCAGCCCACGGGTATCGGGCCAGAATTCACGAAATGTCCGGCGCAACGTCACCGTCGGCGCCAGCATCCCCCGCTCGCCCCGATCGGAGAATTGGAGGGAGAGCCGACGGGTAACCCGCCGGCCCTCCCGACTTCCCACTACCAACACCACCACCTACGGCAGCATCGGTTGCAGCGACAGCCGCCGCAGCACCTACGCCTTCTGCAGCAGCCTCGCCTTCCGCATCCACTCGTCAGAGCCATTTCTGCCTCCCCCGATCGGATTCGAACCGTCTTTTTCGGACGGTAGCACCGATATACCCAGGAATCCCCCCAAACACATCTGTCGAAAGAGACTTTGACTTCTCTCCGGCATCAGGAATAGTCGTGCTCTATTTCCGGCAAATCCTTCACAAAAGTCGTCCAGTTCGCCTACATACGATCTTGAAAGACCGGAAATTCCCGACCTCGATTTCCGGGACACCACTTCTCAGGCCCTTCAAGGCACGCCATGCCTGTGGACAAACATGCCGCCGGTCAAGGATCACCCTCGCTCCGACCGAGAACGCTTCCCCCTAGGCTGGACACGTGCCCGTTGAGCGACATCTCCGCGTGAAACTACGCAGAGTAGCGCATGAGGACCGGAACGAGTTCGTTTCCCTGGCGCACATCAGCACCAGCGTCCACCGACTGTGGATAACCACTCCGACCACTCCCGACGCCTTCGACCGCTACCTGCGCCGCTTCGACGGGGTCACATCCATCGGCCACGTGGTGCGCCTCACCCGCGCGGACACCCTGGTCGGCTTCGTCAACCTCAACGGGATCGGCGAGCACGGAGCCATGATCGGCTTCGGCACCTTCGCCCCCGCCATGGGGAAGGGCTACATGCGAGAAGGGCTGGAGCTCGCGCTCCGCTTCGCGTTCACCGACCTCCGGCTCCCCCGCGTCGAAGCCGACGTGCAACCGTCCAACATCGCCTCTGCCCGGCTGCTCAAGGCCGCCGGATTCACCCTGCGCGCCGGCGTCTCGACCCAGATCCATGTCGGTGGAGCCTGGCGGTTGCACGAACGGTGGTCCATCAGCCGGGAGGCTTTCTTCGACGCTGACGCCCAAAGTCGTACCGAAAGCTGACCTTTTGTGCACGTTTGCCGGTGCTTAAACTCGGGCATGCCGCAGCGGGACGAATCGGGGCACACCTTGAATTCGCCTTTCCGGGGAGCTGGTCGGCTTGCGAGAAGCCCATGGTCCGGACATCGAGTCACCGCTATCCGCGTGGCCGTCAGGCCTCGATGTGGCGGGACTCCTGGAATCCGGATGGCGGCCCACTCCTTTCCGCCAGTTCATTCTCAAGCTACACAGCCGCTGCAATCTCGCATGCGACTACTGCTACATGTACGAGATGGCCGATCAGAGCTGGCGGAGCATGCCGCGCCGCATGTCCAAGGCCGTCATCGACCGGACAGCCGTACGGATCGCGCACCACGCCGCCGCTCACGGGCTCGCCCGCGTCGAGGTCATCCTCCACGGCGGCGAGCCGTTGCTGGCCGGCGTGGACCACATCGACTACGCGGTGACCGCCCTGCGGTCCGCCCTGCCGCCCGAGGTCGATCTGATCGTCCATGTGCAGACGAACGGCGTGCTCCTCAACGAGGCGTTCCTCGACCTGTTCCGCAAGCTGGACGTCCGCGTAGGAGTCAGCGTCGACGGCGATGAGCAGGCACACGATCGGCACCGGCGACGGGGGAACGGCAGAGGCACCTACGCGGAGGTCCGGCGCGGGTTGCGGCTCCTCACCGCCGACGAGTACCGGCATCTTTTCAGCGGCCTGCTATGTACGGTGGACCTGGAGAACGACCCTCTCAGCACCTACGAGTCCTTGCTGGAGTTCCAGCCGCCGGTGGTGGACTTCCTCCTTCCACACGGCAACTGGGACGAACCACCGCCGAACTGGTCAGACTCCCGCACCCCCTACGGTGACTGGCTCATCACCATCTTCGACCGCTGGTGCGCCACCTCTCCGCGGAGGACCCGGATCAGGCTGTTCAGCGAGATCATCCGGCTGTTGTGCGGCCGGCATTCGCGCAGTGAGACCATCGGCCTGTCCCCCGTGGCGGTGGTGGTCGTGGAGACGAACGGGGCCATCGAACAGGTGGACACGCTCAAGTCGGCCTACGACGGCGCGGCGGGAACGCTGCTGCACGTCCTGCGCGACTCGTTCGACACGGCGCTTCTCCTCCCCGCGATCGCGGCCCGCCAGATCGGCGAACAGGCGCTCTCGCACGAGTGCCTCTCCTGCGAGATCGTCCGGACCTGCGGCGGCGGACTTTACCCGCACCGCTACCGTACGGGCACCGGGTTCCGCAACAGGTCCGTCTACTGCGGGGACCTGTATCGGCTGGTCACGCACATCCGCGGCAGAGTCGCCAGCACCGCCGGCAGCCTTCCCTAGACCGGCGGCGGGTCGAAGTCCCAGTCGAGATGGCGGCCTTCACCGGCCACGATGGTGTCCGGATGTTCCTCTCCCAGCGTTCGGTGGTACCGCTCCATGGTGGCGCTGGACAGGCGCTGCCCTTCCTCGGTCTCACCCGCTCTGATCAGGTCCACCGAGAGGTTCGCCGCCGCGGCGAGCGTGGTGGGGTGATTCTCGCCGAGCAACTCGGTGAGTCTCCGGTACGTGTCCAGGCCCAGGGCGCACGCCTGGTCCAGATCGTCGAGAGCGGCATAGTCGCTGGCCAGGTTCACGGCGATGGACAGGGCATAGTGGTGACCGCGGGACAGCTTGCTCTCCACGCCCTTGAGCGCCTTCTCGTTCAGCTCGCGCGCTTCCTTGGGCTGTCCCAGCACGCGGTACAGGAGTGCGACGTTGCTGGCGCACCCGTGGTTGTACGGGTGATCGGGCCCGTAGACGCCGGGATACCGCCGTGCCGTGTCGCGGGCCAGATCGAAGGCCTTCTCCGGCTGCCCGTTGGCACGCAGCGCGTTGGCCAGGCAGGTGGCGGCGGCCAGCGTCCAGGGCGAGTCGAGACCGTACACGCGCATGTATCTGGCGTGCGTGTCCTCGGCGAGTTCGAGGGCCTCCTCCCGGTCGCCGGCCCGCATGAGCGCGATGGCCAGTTCTTTCTGCGCCAGCAGGATCCGGGGGTGATCGGCGTCGAAGTACTCCCGCCCGTAGCCCAGCGCCTCGGTGCCGACGTCGCAGGCTTCCTGGTAGTCGCCGCACTGGCGCACCGCCCGGCCGAGGCCCGTCCACAGGTTGAGCAACGTCACCCTGTTCAGGGCCTGGCCCTCGGCCTGTGCTCTGGTGAGCGCTTCCTTCAGCAGGTCACGCGACCTTTGGTATTCGCTCATGAGGGCGAGGTCGAGAGCCAGGTTGTTGACCGCACGGAAAGTGAGCAGGTCCTGCTCGCCCAGCACCTGACGGTGGAGGCGCACGGAGTCCTCGTCGTGCTCCCGCGCCTCCCCGAACTCGCCCTGGGCGCGCAGGTCCGCGCCGATGCCGTTGAGCAGGATCAGGACGTCGGGATGTGCCTCGCCGAGCTCGTCGCGCATGGTCGCGAGCGTCCCTTTGTCCACATCGAAGGCAGCCTGGAACTGGCCGAGCTCGCGCAGCAGATTTCCTCTGATGCGCTGGGCGCGCAGCACGTGCAGGTCCCGCTCTCCCGAGTCGGCGGTCCACCGCTCCAGGAAGATCTCCAGATGTTGATCGAGCGCTTGATGGTTTCCGGAGGCGCTCAAGTACGTCAGCACGTTGAGCGCGAAGTCGCGGACGTCGGATCGGGTGCTCTCCTCCACCTTCGCCGGCCGGATGTGGGGAAGAAGCGCTTCGTACCGCGGCCAGTTCGCCGTGTCCGCCGGGTCCTGCGGCGCGGCCCCGATCAGCAGGGAGTGCACCTCTTCGCGGATCTCCTCCTGGACAGCGGGATCGAGTTCCTCCCGGAGCAGGGCCTGGATGAGTCTGTGCACCTGCAAGGTCCGATGCTCGTTGGCCTCCGCCTCGATCCGTACGAGCGCGTACTTGCCGAGGCGCCCGATCGCCTTGCCCAACCGGATGGGATCGGCCAGCAGCGTCGTCGTCCCTTGCCGGATCGGGCCCTTGACCGGGTAGAAGACGGCACGAGGAATGGGCTCGGGTCCGAAGAACGCGCAGGTCCGCAGCAGCTCCATCGCTTCGGGCAGATATTCCTTGAGCTTGGCGACCGAGAGCTCCCATGCCGCCGTCATCGAATGCGGGTACTCGGTGGGCCTGCCCTCGCTCAGCAGGCGGCTGGTGCGCTCTTCGAGGAGGCGCAGGTATTCGCGGGCCAGCATGCCGGTCTCGGTCTGGAGGGCGGCGGCCTGCTCCAGGGCCAGCGGAAGGTCGCCCAGCGCCTCCGACAGCCGGTCGGCGTCCTCGTCGCTGATGGCCCGGCGCATGCGCTTCTTGAAGAACTCCATGCTCTCCGCGCGCGGGAACACGTCCACGGCGACCGTGTCCACGACGCTCTCCCAGGTGTGGTTGCGGGAGGTGATGAGCACGTGCCCCGGGCCTTGCGGCATCACCTCCTGGAGGTCTGCCGGCTCGTCCGCGTTGTCGAAGATGAGCAGCCATCGGGAGTACGGGTCGCCGCGGCGCAGGGCTTCGAGCACCGCGTTGGACGAGTCCTCGATGCCGGTGGTGGTGGGGCCGGGGACGCCGAGTCTCGGGGCGAGTTGCGCCAGGGTCGCCCGGACGAGCCCGGGTTGGTCGGCGGGAATCCACCAGACGAGGTCGTAGTTCTCCCGGAAGCGATGGGCGTATTCGATGGCCATCTGGGTTTTCCCCACACCGCCGAGCCCGTGCAGCGCGTGGGGCACGACCGCGGCGGTGTCCTGATCGACGATGCCGTTGCGTAACCGGGTCAGCAGGCCGTCGCGGCCGGTGAAATTCTTGTTCCTGGGTGGCACTTTCCATACTGCCGGAGAATCGATCGCTCGCCGCGCAGTGGGCCGCGGTACGTCGGGCATTCCCTCCGCCTTCCATCCGCTTGCCTCGCCCACGGCGGAACCTGCCGCGGACATGGAGTGTGAAACAAAGACGATAGCCGCTGCAACAGGGATCGACCAGGTCCGGACGGATACATCGGCCACAATTATGGAGATCCGATTTCGCGTGGAGTAGGCAGGATGTCGAATGTGTGATAGGTCCATGATGAGCACCCCCGCGCCACTGACCCCCTGGAGGAGCGTGCCGATGCGATGCCCTGCCGCAGGACGACAGGACGATGTGGTGGACCTGGCTACGCTCAACGAAGAGATACGCGAGCTCCTCTCCTCTGACGCGTCCAAGGAGGAGGTGTATGCCGGATTCGACAACGTCGTCCCCACCGCCTATTGATCCGGCCGTAAAAGCCGGTTGTGCCGTCCTTTAATCGTGGTGGGCGGAGCGCCGATGGCTTCGCTAGGCTACCCTGCTTTTGAAGGTATGGAGAGGCACGCCGTCCGACGAATAGTCGCGCCTCACGAGTCCTCGGCATGCAAGGTCTGCCATGACAGCGATTTCCGCACCACAAGACAACCCCTTCATCGGGGCCCGGCCCTATGACACCGGCGAGAACAGTCTTTTCCTTGGGCGGAATGCCGAGATTCGCGATCTCGCGAGCTTGTGGAAAGACAATCGTCTGACGATCCTGCATTCGGCGTCCGGTGCCGGCAAGACGTCGTTGTTACGAGCGGGCGTCATCCCGGAGCTGCGAAAACACGACAAGCGACCGCTCCCCGTGGGCCGGACCCCGTCTACCCGCGTCTGGCCCACAGCCGCCCTCCCCCAGCACAATCCTTACCTGGTCGGCTTGCTGTCCTCCTGGGAGCCGGGCGAGATGCCCGCACGGCTGACAGGGCTGTCGCTCCTCGACTACTTACGGCGGCGGGAGATCAGGGACGGCCACGGTGTCCCCACCCTGGTCGCCATCGATCAGGCGGAAACCTTCCTGCGGCCTCCCACCCGGCACGAGCAGCATGCGCGACGCTTCATGGAGGAACTCTTCGAGACCGTCGAAGAACTGCCCCGCCTCCATCTGCTCCTGTCCGTCCGTACGGAGCATCTGGACGAGTTGTCGCGCCTGGTGAAGGCTTCGGGAATCGCCGAACCGGCGGAGTTCGAGCTGCGGCCCTTCTCTCCCGAGACCGCCGCCGACGTGGTGGGGCAGCTGGTGGTCACCCGGGGGCACCGGCCTGACCAGCACCACATCGTCAGCGTTCTGGACGAGCTCAGAACGATCCGGGACGAAGGCGACCTGATCCGCAACAGGTTGCCCACCGTGGATCCCGCCCTTCTCCAGGTCGTCGGCTCGCACTTCTGGGGCGACCCCGCCCCGGTTCCCACCGCGGGTGACGTCGACGCGGCCTTGCTGGAGTTCTGCGCGAGCACACTGGCCGAGGTCGCGGCCGATCTCGGGATCCTCCCTCGTACGCTCGACACCTGGATGCGGGGCGCCGACCCGGCGACAGGTGAGATCAGCGGGCCGGCCCTGCACGCGCCGGTGGTCCACGCGCTCGAAGACCGCTACCTGGTCAGGGAGGGCGCACGCGTCCACGCCCGGCTCCTCGCCCCGATGCGGCGACTCGACCTCTCGCTCTGGCCCGCTGTCTCCAGGAACCCCCGCGACCGGCTGTCCGCCGCCGTCGAAGCCGGGTTCGCCGGCGAGTTCGACCGGGCGGGCAAGCTGTTGCAGGACGTCGCACGCACGTGTCCGCCGGGAGCTACGCGCACTCGCGCGGAGATGGAGTCCCTACTGGGAAATCTCGCGGCCACGCAGGATCTCCTGCCGGAGGCGGAGCGCCACTACGAAACCGCGGCAGGGCTCTATGAGGTGCTGCGCGACAACAGCGCCGTCAGCTGGTCGCTCGCGGCCCTCGGCCGCATCGCACTGCGACAGGGCAAGCGAGCCTGCGCCATCGAAGAGCTCCGCGCGGCGGTGAGCCGTGCCCCGCACGATCTCACCGTCCACACGAGTCTGGGCGAGGTCCTCTGGAAGGCGGGCCAGCCCCGGGCCGCTCTGTCCGTGCTCAGCGGCGTCGTCGACCGGGAGGCGGACGTGCCGGGCGCCCGCCGGCTCCGGCACGCGATCCTCGCCGATCTCGAGAAGGGGTGAGCCGTCCCCCCTTGTCTCGTCCTGGCCCTGTACGTCCGGGAGGTAAGTCGTGTTCGCGGCGGCGACCGATACCGCTCTTGTCGCGCTGATCACGGGTGCGAGCGCAGTCCTGGCCGCGTTCACCGGCGCGGGCTGGTCGGTGGTGACCGAGAGAGCCAAGGCCAAGCACGCGAGAAGGGCCGCTGAGGAGCAGCGCGACGTGGAACGGCGGGACGCTCGCGCCCGCGAGACCTGGGACGCCTACTACAAGACTCAGGCGGCCGTACTGGGGCTGGGACTGTCCGTCGGCATCTCGCTGGACATGCGAGCGTCCAGCAACGCCCGGCTGGACGGCGAAGATCTCCCCACCCAGCTGCGGCTGGTCCGGGCCGAATATCTGGCCGCCACGGTGGCGATCGAGCGACTCTGGCCGCTGTGCCCGCCCTCCAGCCACGACAACCTGCGCATGCTGAGCGACGAGGTCAGCACAGCCTTCGGGTACGCGCGCGGTGTCTCGCAGCAGCAAGTAACGGCGACAGAAGTGGAGAAGGCCCTTCAGGAGCGCCTTCGCGCGTTGGGTGACGACCTCTCGCGCGACGGTCACCTTCGGGAGTGACCACATCAGGGTGAACCCCATGGCCAGGATCGCGACCACCGCCGCCACGGTGATCAGCGCGTCCCGGATGCCCAGACCTGCGATGACATACCCGCTGGCCAGCGCGCCCAGGGGGACCGCCCCACCGGAGAGGAACCGACCGATGCCGGTCACTCTGCCGAGCAACTTCTCGGGCACGTTGGACGCTTGGTAGAGAGCGAGAGCGACGTTGAGCTGCGCCCCGAAGAAGCCGATTCCCCCCTGAGCCAGGGGAAGCATCACCGCGATGGACATCATCGGGTTGCCCTCGGCGAACGGGAGGACCAGGGTCGCGCCCAGCCAGCACCACACGCTGACGATGATCATCAGCTGCGGACGATTGCGCCAGCGCAGGATACGAGAGGCGAGCGCCGAGCCGAGGACGCCGCCCAGCCCTGACGCGGCGACCAGCAGGTAGATGACGAGGTTGGACAGCCGCCGCTCGTATGCCAGCAGGACGAGAACCAGGGCCAGCGTCTGGAAGAAGAAGTTGGCCAGCGCGCAGACGACCAATGTCGTGGCCAGAAAACGGTCCTTACGGACGAAGGCGAAGCCTTCTCCCAGATCACGGGCGAAGACGGCTCTGCTCATCGCCTGCTTCTGCCTCGGGACCTGCCGTTTCCGCTTCCGGATGCCGCGCAGGAGCATCATCGCGAGGGCCGAGGTCACGAACTCCACGATGAAGGGCAGACTGCGGTGCAGCTCGAAAAGGTAGAGACCAAGGGGGCGGCCCAGCAGCGTGGCCACATGGGTGCGGCCCTCGTTGCGCCCCATAGCGGTATGGAGCTCGGAATTCGGCACCAACCGGGGAACGACCGCCGTCTCTGCCGTACTGAAGAATACGACACAAACGCCTTGGAAAAGCACGATTACCAACAAAATAGCCGCTACGCCATCAAGCAGGAACAGTGCCGCCACCAGTGAGCCCGCGAGGAAGACCCGCATAAGCGTGCTGACGGACATCACGCGGAACCGGTCCCAGCGATCGACCAGAACCCCGACCGGCAGAAGCAGCAGGATCCTCGGTAGCGTGGCAGCTGCAGTGACCCAGCCCGCGAAAATCGTCGAGCCCGTCAGCGAGAGCGCGAGGAGAGGCGCTGTCAGGATGGTGGTCGTGTTGCCCAACTGGGCAACCGCTGAACCGGTCCAGAGCAGCGAGAAATCACGTTTCCACCCGCCGCCACCTGCCAACGTAAGTCTCCTCGGTCACCTCCGTGTCCTCCATCGCCTCTTAGACTCAAGTTTGCGACAAAGTGAACGCGGTGCGTGGCGTACGGCATTCACCCCTTACTGCCATCGCTTGACGTCGTAATAACACTTCCTCATGCGGCGTGGTTCTATGTCTGGTTTGCCATGATTTGGCCATTAGCGCACGACCTCTCAACCCAGATATTCCACGCCGGGTGGGTCAGCCTATCGCGACCGAATCACCGTCTCGACCGCATGGTGGTACTTACGAAAAGCAATCACGCCTTCTCGTTCCCCACGGAAACCGCCTTCGAGTTCCCAGCCGCCAGCACCGTAACCGCCGCCAGCCCCGCCAGCCCCGCCCCCGCCACGTAAGGCAGCGCCACTCCCGCGTCGAACAGCACCCCCGCGCCCGCCGGTCCCACGATCCTGGCGAAGGCGCTCGCCGACTGGCCGGCGCCCAGGCGGGCGCCGCGGCGGTCCGGAGGGCCCGCCGCCGCGAGGAGGCTGGCCACGGTGGGGGTGACCAGGCCGTTCCCGGCCGACAGGACGCACACGGCCAGCACGCACAGCCAGGCGGGGCCCGCGGGGACGACCGGCAGGCAGGCCGCCATCACCACCGCCCCGGCCGCCGCCACCCTGGCATCGCCCCACCGTCTGGCCAGCAGCGTGACCGGCCCCGCCTGGACGGCCGCCATGGAGAGGCCGGCGGCGGCCATGGCCAGGCCGATCGCCTCGGGCCCCCAGCCGTACCTGTCCCTGCCGAGGAAGGCGAGCGTGGTCTCCATGCCGACGAACGCCGCCATGGTCAGGAAGCCCGTCCCGGACAGGAGCAGCACGCCGGTCCCCGGTGCGCCGGTGCGGCCGGGGGCGGCAAGGCGTCCGGGCGGCTCGGGGAGCAGGAACCAGGCCGCGACCAGGTTGGCGGCGGCGAGCGCCGCGGCGGCGTACGCGGAGGCCTGGAAGCCCCACGGGGCGAGCACCGCCCCCAGCGCGGGGCCGGCCACGAACGCGGTGCCGATGGCCATGCCGAGCCGCGCCATCGCGGCCGTGCGGCGTTCCTCCGGCACGGCGTCGGCGAGGTACGCCTGGGCGACCGAGATGCTGCCGCCGAAGGCCCCGGCCAGCGCCCTGGCGGCGATGAGCCAGCCCAGCGACGTGGCCGCGCCGGACAGGGCCAGCGACAGGGCGGAGCCGGCGAGGGCCAGCAGCAGGACGGGGCGCCGCCCGTACAGGTCGGAGAGGCGGCCGAGCAGGGGCGCCGCCAGGAACTGCGCGACCGAGTAGGCCGTCACCGTGAACCCGTACAGGATGCCGGTGGCGCCCAGGTCGGCGGCGAAGAACGGCAGCGACGGCAGGATCACCGTGAACCCCAGCAGGTCGATGAAGACCGTCAGGACGATCACGAGCTGGACCGGCCGCCGCATCGGCACTCCAAGGAGGTGGGTCTCTGTTCGGCGTGTCATGCTACAAGCCGTCGTGGCCGGTCCCCGTGACAGGACTGAGGCGGCCGATACGCTGGCGGCCCCTTCTTACGGGTGATAGACAGCGTTATGCCGGGACAAAGGAGCAGGCCGCCGTCCGGCCGGGTCGGGTGGCCGTGACATGGACGGTCCTGAACAACCGATGGAGCCCTCGCAGAACTACTTCGACCGCCTGGCCGACCTCGACGCGCGGCTGGGGCGGGTTCGCGGCGATCACGCGCTGGCGCTGGAACGGGCCGCCGGGATCCTCGCCGGGCGCACGTCGTGCCGCATCGCCGAGGCGCACGCGTACCTGCGCGGGCTCGCCGCCGACCAGGGGCGCGACGTGTCCGAGCTGGCCGCCGAGGTGGTGGCGGCGTTGGAGGGGCACTCCGAGGATGGCCCCGAGCGGCTGCGCGCCATCGTGGCGTCGGCGCTGCGGCCGCTGCGGCAGCCGCCGCAGACGGGCGACTGGGCGCGCGTCGCCCAGCAGGTCCTGGACGGCGTGGCCGGCAACCACACGGTGCTGATGCCGGTGCGCGCCGAGGACGGGAGCGTCGAGGACTACCTGTTCATGGCGGCGGGCCCGGAGCTGGTGGACATCTCGGGACGGCGCGGCTCGGAGATCGTCGGCCTGCGGCTCAGCGAGGTCTACCCGACGCTCGTGGGCGGCCCCGTGTGGGACGCGTGGGAGCGGTGTCTCGCCGACGGGATGCCGCGCCAGGTCGGCCCCATCCCGTACGTGAGCGTGGCGGCGCGGGCGCCGGCCGAGATGACCATCTCGGTGCAGATCAGGCCGGTGGGCCCCGGTGTGATCAACAGCTGGGTCAGGCACGACGTGCAGAGCCGGCTGGAGGAGCGCGCGGCGCAGACCGAGCGGCTGGGCAACCTCGGGTGGGGCGAGTGGGACCTGGTCACCGGCGAGGTGGACTGGTCGCCTGGCCTCTACCGCGTGTACGAGCGCGACCCCGCGAGCGGTCCGCTGCCCCGCGACGTGCTCGACACCCTCACGGTCGAGGAGGACATGCCGCTGCGGGCGCAGGCGGCCGAGGACTTCAGCAGGGGCAAGACCATCGACCTCACCTACCGGGTCAGGATCGGCGGCCGGGTCAAACACCTGCGCATGGTCGCCGACGCGGTGCGCGACGCCGAGGGCCGGCCGGCCAAGATCTTCGGCGTCATCCAGGACGTCACCGCGCGCGAGACCACCCGGGCCAAGCTGTCCAAGGTCGAGCAGGAGCTGCGCGAGCACCAGCGGAACCTGGAGGCCGAGCACCGGCTCGCCGTCACCCTCCAGCAGATCGTGCTGCCCATCCCGACCGAGCCGATCGACCTGCCGCGGCTGCGGGTGGCGGTCCGCTACCTGCCCGCCGTGCAGGCGGAGCGGGTCGGCGGCGACTGGTATCACGCGGCGCAGGCGGGCGACGGCAGCGTGGTGCTCGCCATCGGCGACGTCGCGGGTCACGGGGTGCGCGCGGCGGCCTGCATGGCGCAGCTCCGGCACGCGCTGGCGGCACTGGCCGTCACCACCACGAGCGAACCGGCCGAACTGCTCGGCCACCTCAACCGCCTGCTGTACATGGGAGGCACCGGGACGAGCACGGCCACCGCGGTGGTGGCCCGCTACCTGCCGGAGACCGGCGAGCTGCGCTGGGCGCAGGCCGGGCACCCGCCGCCGCTGCACAGCCGGGGCGGGCACACCATCGAGCTGGACCGCCCGGACGGCTCGGTGCTCGGCGCCGTGCCCGCCGCCGCCTACGGCACCGCCGCCGTCACCATCGCGCCGGGCGACCTGTTGCTGCTCTACACCGACGGCATGGTCGAGCGGCGGGACAAGACGCTGCGCGAGGGGCTCGCCCCCGTGATCGAGACCCTCGACAGGACCTTCACCCGGCGCAGCCGGCAGCCGGTCGCCGACGTGATAGCCCAGCTTCCCGACGCCAACCCGGAAGACGACACCTGTGTGCTCGCCGCCCGCCGGCTGCCCCTCTCCCCGGAAGGCGCCCATGGCTGAGGAGCTGGAGACGCTGCTCAGCCGCGACTTCGATCTGGAGTCCCTGATCAGCCTGCGCCGGGAGGTGGAACGGCACAGCGAGGAGGAGGGGCTGGCCGGGCTGGCGCTGTACCGGTTCGTGGTGGCGGTCAACGAGATCACCACCAACTCCGTACGGCACGGCGGCGGGCACGGCCGGCTGACCCTGTGGAAGGGCGCCGACCGGCTCTACTGCGAGGTCACCGACCGGGGCCGCGGCCTGCCCCCCGGCCGGGAGCGGGCGCAGCCGCCGCCGTCCACCAGCGCCAACGGCCGGGGCCTGCTGCTGGCCAGGCACGGCGCCAGCCGGCTCAGCATCCACAGCGACGGCGACGGCACCAGCGTCATGCTGGAGGTCACGTACACCTGAGCGAGGGCTCCGTCAGGAGTCGCCGAGCGGTGCGTCGCCGTCGACGAGGTCGCACGGCGCCACGGGACCGTCGGAGACCCGCGCCCAGATCGCCGCCACGACGTCGCCTGCCTCCGGGTTGTCGTTCACCGCGAACTCCAGCACGCCGGTCTGGCCGGGCTTGATCTGTGACGGGTCGATCTGGAAGCCGGTCGTCTCGATGGTGGGCGGGAAGACGGCGAGCGGGGCCTCCTCCTTCGACAGCCAGTTCTCGCCGCGCGGACGGGTGGCGCACTTCTTGCCGGCGGGCAGGTAGTCGACGACGATGTCGTGGCCCATCCCCCTCAGCTCGGCCTCCAGGGCCTCGGGGTCCTTGGCCTCGTTGATGGTGATGGTCACGGTGCCGTCGGGGTTCTCGGCCACCGCGTACGCGGGGGCACTGCCGAACAGCAGCGGGAGCGCCACCGCGGCCGCGGCGGCGAGGCCCAGCGCGGGGGCCAGCACGCCGGCGCGAGGCAGCTTGCGACGTGCCTTGGGCTGGTCCTGAAGAGAGGTCATCACGAACTCCTTGAGCAGTTGGTGACGGCCCTCGGGAAGGTCCCGTTCCTGCGGGAAGATGTTCATCGGGTGCTCTCCTTGACGGGCCGGACCGCGGTGCCGCGGTCACCATTCATCTGTCGTCGGGACAGGGCCAGTTCCAGCTTTTTCCTGGCCCGGGACAACCGGGATCTGACAGTGCCGATCGGGATGCCCAGCGCCTCGGCCGCCTCGGCGTAGTCGAGCCCGGCCCCCACGCACAGCAGCAGCACGTCCTGCTCGTGCGTGCGCAGGCGGCCGATCGCCTCGCGCACCTCGGCCAGCCGCTCCTGGTCGGCGAGCTGACCGACCAGCTCGTCGGCGAAATCGGGGACGGCGTCGGCACGGGGCATCCTGGCCATGACGTCCTCGTGGCGCCGCCTGGTTCGCCGCAGGTTGCGCGTCACGTGGGTGGCCACCCCGAGCAGCCAGGGCCGCAGTGAGCCCCCGTCCGGTGTGAGCCGCTCCCGTGACCGCCACGCCTCCAGGAAGGTCAGCGACACCACGTCCTCGGCCACCGACCAGTCGCCGGTCAGCCGCCAGGCGTGGTTGTAGACGCTTCTGGCGTACTGGTCGAAAAGCTCCTCGAACGCTCGTTGATCGCCGTCCCGTATGCGGGTCCGCATCACATCCATACGCCGTACTGTCCGGCAATCCCGGACGAGTTCCCTGCCCGCTAGATCCGATCTAGCGGGTTTCTCGCGCCTCACAGGTGACGGCGGCGAGAGAGGAGAAGGCGATGCTGGGCGTCTCGGTGATCCTGGGCAGCACCCGGGACGGCCGCGCCTGCGACACGGTCGGCCGGTGGTTCGCCGGGCTGGCCCGCGGGCGCGCCGATGTCGCGGTCGAGGTGCTCGACCTGGCCGGGTACGCGTTCCCCGGCAGCTATCCGGGGACGGCGACCCCCGCCATGCGGGAGTTCACCGCGGCGGTGGGGAGCGCGGACGCGTTCGTGGTCGTCACCCCGGAGTACCACCGCAGCTTCCCCGCCCCGCTCAAGCAGGCGATCGACTACGCCTACGACGAGTGGCACGCCAAGCCGGTGGGCTTCGTCTCCTACGGCTGCGGCTCGACCGGTTTCTACGCCGTCGAGCAGCTCCGCACCGTCTTCGGCGCCCTGCACGCCGTCACCGTCCGCGACTGGGTCGGGCTCGACCTGCTCGCCGACGCCGACGGTGACGGGTGCCCCCGCGACACCGACGGCAGGCTCCGCGCCGTCGCCACCATGCTCGACCAGCTGACCTGGTGGGGCCGCGCGCTGCGGGACGCGCGCCTCGCCCATCCGTACGTCTCTTGAGAGGAAGCCCATGAACGAGCCGGCGATTCGGCTATCGAAACTGGTGAAGGTCTTCGGCGAGACCCGCGCCGTGGACGGACTCGACCTGGAGGTGCCGGCCGGCGCCGTGTACGGGGTCCTCGGACCCAACGGGGCCGGCAAGACCACCGCCGTACGCATGATCGCCACGCTGCTGCGGCCCGACGGCGGCGAGGCCACCGTGTTCGGGCACGACGTGGTGCGCGAGGCAGACGCGGTCCGTTCCCGCGTCAGCCTGACCGGACAGTACGCGTCGGTCGACGAGGAGATGACCGGGGCGGAGAACCTCATCCTGCTGTCCCGGCTGCTCGGCCACCGCAAGCCCGCGGCCAGGGACAGGGCGGCCGAGCTGCTGGAGGCGTTCGGGCTGACGGACGCCGCCGGGCGGCAGGTCAAGACGTACTCCGGCGGCATGCGGCGGCGGCTCGACATCGCCGCCAGCATCCTCAGCACCCCGGACCTGCTCGTCCTCGACGAGCCCACCACCGGGCTCGACCCGCGCAGCCGCAACCAGGTGTGGGACATCGTGCGCGTCGTCGTCGCGCACGGCACCACGGTGCTGCTCACCACCCAGTATCTGGAGGAGGCCGACCGGCTCGCGTCCAGGATCGCGGTCATCGACCACGGCCGGTTGATCGCGGAAGGCACCCCGGGCGAGCTGAAGTCGTCCGTCGGCGCGGGCTCCGTGCACGTGCGGCTGCGCGACGCCGCCGACCGCCCGGAGGCCGAGCGGCTGCTCGCCGAGGCCCTGGACGCGCCCGTCCACCTGGAGGCCGACCCGGTCGCGCTGACCGCGCGCATCGGCGACGGCCGGGACGAGGTCGCCGCGGCGCAGGCCTCGGCCGCGCTGGCCCGGCTCGCCGGGGCGGGCATCGTCGTCGACGACTTCTCCCTCGGCCAGCCCAGTCTGGACGAGGTCTTCCTGGCACTCACCGACCACCCCGCCACCGAGGAGGCAGCGGCATGACCACCACCGCGGAGACCACCGCCTACGTTCCCACCCCCGGCATGCTCTCCTCGGTCCTGGCGCCGGCGACCAGGCCGCCCCGGCCGAGCGCGCTGTCGGCGTCGGTCACGTTCGGCTGGCGGGCGATGCTGAAGATCAAGCACGTGCCCGAGCAGCTCTTCGACGTGACCGCGTTCCCGATCATGATGACACTGATGTTCACGTACCTGTTCGGCGGGGCGCTGGCCGGCTCGCCGACCGAGTATCTGCAGTTCCTGCTGCCGGGCATCATGGTGACGAGCGTCGTGATGATCACCATGTACACCGGTGTCGAGGTGAACAAGGACATCGAGAAGGGCGTCTTCGACCGGTTCCGCACCCTGCCGATCTGGCGGCCGTCGACCATGGTCGGCTACCTGCTGGGCGACATGCTGCGCTACGTCATGGCCTCGGTGGTCATCCTCTGCGTCGGCCTGGTCATGGGCTTCCGTCCGGAGGGCGGTTTCGTGGGGGTGATCGCCGGGATCGCGCTGCTGCTCGTCTTCTCGTTCGCGTTCTCGTGGGTGTGGACGATGTTCGGGCTGCTGCTGCGCAGCGAGAAGTCGGTGATGGGGGTCAGCATGCTGGTGCTGTTCCCGCTCACGTTCCTCAGCAACGTGTACGTGGACCCGTCGACGATGCCGGGCTGGCTGCAGTCCTTCGTGAACGTCAACCCGATCACCCTGCTGGTCTCGGCGGTCCGCTCCCTGATGGGCGGCGCCCCCGACACGGGCGCCGTCACCGGGGTGCTGGTGGCCTCCGCCCTCTTCGTCGCCGTCTTCGGCGCCCTGACCATGAGGCTCTACAACCGCAAGTGACCACCCGCACGGCCCGGCCCTCTTCCAAGGGTCGGGTCTTTTCTTTTATTATAGTAATGATTCGACGTTAGGAGTGGTATGCGGGCGGGCAGGATCGGCACGGTGCACTGCTACGGCAGGTTCGCCGTGGACGCCGTGTCCCGGGCGGGAGCCGTGCTCGGGGACCGTGAGGTGGTGGCCTGCCGCACGCCGGAGAGCTTCCTCGCCGAGCTCGACCGGGTGGAAGCCGTGCTGGGGCTGGGGATGCGGGTGCCCGACTGGTCCGTAGCCCGCCGGCTGCGGCTGATCCACCTCGTGGGCTCGGGGGCCGACAGCATCCTCCCGGCGGCCGGGCTGTCGCCGGACGTGCGGGTGGCCGCCGCCAAGGGGCTGTCCGCGCCGGCGATGGCCGAGTTCGCCGTGGCCATGCTCCTCGCGCTGGCCAAGCGGCTGCCCGAGGTGCTGGCCAGCCAGCGGTCGCGGGCGTGGGAGCCGCATCATCCCGTCGTCCTGTCGGGAGGGACCCTCCTGGTGGCGGGGGCGGGGCCGGTGGGGCGCGAGGTGGCCCGCCGCGCCAAGGCGCTGGGCATGGACGTGATCGGGGTGCGCAACGGCCCGGACCCGGTGCCGGAGTTCGACGAGACGCATCCCGCCGGGCGCTTCGCCGAGCTGGCCGGGCGGGCCGACGCCATCGTCCTGGCCGTCCCGGCGACCCCGCTGACCCGCCACCTGCTGGACGGGAAGGTCCTGGACCGGTGCCGGCCGTCGTGCCTGATCGTCAACGTGTCGCGCGGCGAGGTGGTGGACGAGCGCGAGCTGGCCGCCCGGCTGCGCGCGGGCTCGATCGGCGGCGCCGCGCTCGACGTGTTCGAGAAGGAGCCGTTGCCGCCCGTCAGCCCGCTGTGGGACGCGCCCGGCGCCATCCTCACCCCGCACGTCTCGTGGAGCTCGCCCGGCTACGGCAGGCAGGTGGTCGAGCTGTTCGCCCGCAACCTGGAGCGGGTCGAGCGGGGCGAACCGGTGGTCAACCCGGTCGACCTGGCGCGCGGATACTGAGCCCATGATCCCCTCCTGGTTCCGCGACGCGCTCGCCCATCCGGTCGACACCGGCGAGGTGACCGTCGCCGGCGTGCCCATCCGCTACCGGGCCTGGGGCGCGGCGGGACGCCCCGGCATCGTGTTCGTGCACGGCGGCGCGGCCCACAGCAGGTGGTGGGACCACATCGCGCCGCTGTACGCCGGCGGCCACCGGGCCGTCGCCCTCGACCTGTCCGGGCACGGCGACAGCGGCCACGCCCCGCGCTACGGCCACGACACCTGGGCCGAACAGGTGCTGGCGGTCGCGGCCGACGCCGGGATCACGGGCGCGCCGGTGCTGGTCGGGCACAGCATGGGCGGGCTGGTCTGCCTCCGCGCGGCTCTCTCGTACGGGCCCGAACTCGGCGGCGTGGTCAGCGTGGACTCGGTCCTGCGCGAGGAGGCCGACACCCCGGCGCACGTGGCGCGGCGGCAGGAGGCGCTGCGGCGGCCGCGCCTCTACCCGACCAGGGAGGAGGCGGTGGCGCGTTTCCATCCGATCCCGGAGGTCGGGCGGGCGCACCGGTTCGTCGTCGACCATCTCGCCGAGACCTCCGTCAGGGCCGTCGAGGGCGGCTGGACGTGGAAGTTCGACCCGCTCCTGTTCGGCCAGCCCAGGCTCACCATGGAAGAGCTGTTCCCGCCGGACTGCCCGGTCGCGCTCATGAGGGCCGGTGACGGGCTGCCGCCGCCGGAGATGACCGCCGCCATGCACCGGCGGCTGGGCGTCTCGCTGCCGGTCATCGAGATCGCCGACTGCGGCCACCACGTCATGCTCGACCAGCCGCTGTCCTTCGTCGCCGCGCTGGACGGGGTGTTCGCGGGCTGGGGCCTCTCGACGACGCCCGCCGGACGACTCACTCCCAGGACCGACCAGGAAGCGTGATGACATGACAGGTCTGCCGGAGCGGCTGGAAGCGGTCCTCGACGTGGACCCGGACGCGCGGGCGCTGGAGCTGGACGGCCGGTGGTGCACGTGGGGCGACCTGGCCGCGGGCGCCAGCGCGCTGGACGAGCGGCTGCGGGCGGTCGGGGCGCCGGAGGGTGCGCGGGTGGGCGTGGTGATGCGCAACCGGCCCGGCGTCGTCGGGGCGGTGCTCGGGTCGCTGGCCGGGCGTTACTGCGTCGTCTCGCTCAGCCCCGTGCAGCCGGCGGACGCGCTGGCGAAGGACGTCGGCGACCTGGATCTGGTGGCGGTGGTCGCCGACGCGGCCGACTGGGAGTCGGAGAGCCTGGTGGCGGCCGCCCGGTCGGCCGGGGTCCTCGGGCTGTCCGTGCCCGCGTACGAGCCGGACACGGTCACGGTGGTCACCGGGTGCGCGCTGGACGCCGGGCAGGTCGCGGCGCGGGCGCTGCCCGGGGTCGCGGTGAGCATGCTGACGAGCGGCACCACCGGCCCGCCCAAGCGTGTCCCCATCGGCTACCGCAACCTGGCGGCCAGCTTCGCGGGCACCGCGCACTACGAGTCGGGCAGGCCCTGGCAGCCCCGGCTCCGCTCCGGGGTGGCCATCCTGGTCGCGCCCATCCTGCACACCAGCGGGCTGTTCCGCCTCCTGCTCAACCTGCTCGAAGGCCGGAGCGTGGCGATGCTGGAGCGGTTCACGGTGGACGGCCTGGTGCGGCTGGTGACCTCGTACGACGCGCGGGTGCTGGCGCTCACGCCCACCTCGCTGCGGATGGTCCTGGACGCCGGGGTGGACCCTCAGGTGTTCGCCGGGGTCCGCGCCGTCGTGTGCGGCACCGCGCCGCTCCGGCCGGAGCTGGCGCGCCGGTTCGAGGACGCCTACGACGTCGCGGTCCTGGTCATGTACGGGGCGACCGAGTTCGCCGGCGGGATCGCGGGCTGGACCATGAAGGACTGGGAACGCCACCGCGACGACAAGCGCGGCAGCGTGGGCCGGGTGCATCCCGGCGTGGACGTACAGGTGCGCGACCCCGAGACCGGCGAGCCGGTGCCGCCGGGCGAGGTCGGCCGGCTGGACGTGCGCACGCCGCAGTCGACGGACCCCGACCGCTGGCAGGAGACCACCGACCTGGCGCGGGTCGACGAGGACGGCTTCCTGTGGGTCGTCGGCCGGACGGACGACGTGATCATCCGCGGCGGTTTCAAGGTGTCGGCCGGCGCGGTGGCCGAGGTGCTCAAGGAGCATCCCTCGGTACGCGACGCCGCCGTGGTGGGCCTGCCCGACCAGCGGCTCGGCGAGGTGCCGGTCGCGGCCGTCGAGATGGCCGACGCCGCCTTCGACCCGGCCGAGCTGGAGACCTGGGCGCGCGCCCGGCTGACGCCTTACCAGGTGCCGGTCCGCTTCGTCCCGCTGGACGCGCTCCCTCGTACGCCGTCATTGAAGGTGAGCCAGGAGCGCCTGAAGGCACTCCTGGCATCCGGCTCGTGATCGTCAGGTGATCCGCTCGAAGACGGCGGCGATGCCCTGGCCGCCGCCGATGCAGAGGGTGGCGAGGCCGTAGCGTTGCTCGCGGCGGTGCAGTTCGCGGGCGAGGGCGCCGACCATGCGGGTGCCGGTGGCGCCGACCGGATGGCCGAGCGAGATGCCGGAGCCGCGCGGGTTCGTACGCTCCAGGTCCTTCTCGCCGAACCGCCACTCGCGCATGACCGCGAGGGCCTGGGCCGCGAACGCCTCGTTGAGCTCGATGAGGTCCATGTCGGCCAGCCGCAACCCGGCCCGGTCCAGGGCGACGCGGGTGGCCGGGACCGGCCCGATGCCCATCCGGTGCGGCTCGACCGCGCCGATCCCCGACGACACGAGCCGCACCAGCGGGCGCAGGCCGAGCGCCGCGGCCCGGTCGAGGGTGGTGACGACGCAGAGCGCGGCGGCGTCGTTCTGGCCGCTGGCGTTGCCCGCGGTGACCGTCGACTCGGGGTCGGCGGCGGCGCGGATGGGGCGCAGCCGGGCCAGCGACTCCAGCGTGGTGTCGGCGCGCGGGTGCTCGTCGCGGTCCACGGTCGTCTCGCCACCCTTGACGGGGACCGTGACCGGGATGATCTCCTCGGCGCTCCTGCCGTCGCGCTGCGCCTCGACGGCCCGCCGGTGCGACAGCAGCGCGAGCTCGTCCTGCTCCTCGCGGGGGATGGCGTACTCGCGGCGCAGGTTCTCCGCCGTCTCCAGCATCCCGCCGGGCACCGGGTGGTGGCGGCCGCCCGCGGTGACCCGGCCGCGCTCCAGGCTGTCGTGCAGCCGCACCCCGCCCTGCCGGGCGCCCCACCGGAGGTCGAAGGAGAAGTGGGCGGCGTTGCTCATGCTCTCGACGCCGCCGGCGACGACCACCTCGGCGTTCCCGGTCATGACCTCCCTGGCCGCGTACAGGATCGCCTGCAGGCCGGAGCCGCAGCGCCGGTCGACGGTGAGCCCCGGCACGGTGACGGGCAGCCCCGCGTCCAGCGCGACGACGCGGCCGATGGCCGGGGCCTCGCTCGTCGGGTAGCAGTGGCCGAGCACGACGTCGTCGATCGCCTCGGGCTGGAGCCCGGTGCGGGCGAGCAGCCCGCGCAGCGCCTGGGCGCCCAGCTCTGGAGCGGGGAGCGCCTTGAGCGAGCCGCCGTAGCGGCCGATCGGGGTCCGCACCGGCTCGCAGATCACGGCGTCACGGGAGCCGGTCATCGGGTGGCCACCTCACGCATCAGATTCCTGGCGATGATCAACTTCTGCACCTCGCTGGTCCCCTCGTAGATGCGGTAGAGCCGGGCGTCGCGGTAGAGGCGCTCGACCGGCACTCCGTGCATGTAGCCGCTGCCGCCGTGGATCTGCACCGCGCGGTCGGCGACCCGGCCGGCCATCTCGCTGCAGAACAGCTTCGCGCTGGACGGCCCGATCCGCCGATCGGTGCCGTCGTCGTAGGCGCGGGCGGCGGAAAGCACGAGCGCGCGACCGGCCATCAGCTCGGTCTGCGAGTCCGCGATCATCGCCTGCACCTGCTGGAAGGTGCCGATCACGGTGCCGCCCTGCTTCGCCGACGCGGCGTACCGCACGCTCTCGTCGACCAGCCGCTGCGCCAGGCCGACGCAGCAGGCCGCGATGTGCAACCGGCCCTTGGCCAGCGAGCGCATGGCGGCGGCGAACCCCTCGTTCTCCACCTCGCCGATCAGCCGCGAGGCGGGCACCCGGACACCGTCGAAGTGGATCTCGCTCGTGTGGGAGCCGCGCTGCCCCATCTTCTTGTCCCTGGGGCCCACGGTCACGCCCGGCGTGCGCGTGTCCACGGCGAAGACCGAGATGCCCTTCGGGCCGGCCTCCCCGGTACGGGCGAACACCATGAGGACGTCCGACCGGTCGGCGTTGGTGATGAAGCGCTTGTGGCCGTCGATGACGTAGTCGTCGCCGTCGCGCACGGCGCGGGTGCGCAGGCCGCTCGGGTCGGACCCGGCCTCCGGCTCCGTCAGCGCGAACGAGGCCACGCACTCCCCCGCCGCCATCCGCGGCAGGAACTCCGCCTTCTGCCGCTCGGTGCCGAAGTTGACCAGCACCTGCCCGGCGATGCCGTTGTTGGTGCCGAACATCGAGCGGAACGACGGGGTGGTGTAACCCAGCTCCATGGCCAGGCGGGCGTCCTGCTCGGCGTCGCAGCCGAGCCCGCCGTACTCCTCGGGGACGGTGTAGCCGAACAGGCCCATCCCGGCGGCGGCGCCGCGGATCCGCTCGGGGATCTCGTCGGTCTCCTCGATCACGTCCTCCGCGGGCACCACGACCTCGCGTACGAACTCCCGCACGGTGCTCAGAACGGCGGCGAAGTCCCCGCTGTCCATGTGTCGTCTTCCTTTCTCACGTCACCTGCCCATGCAGGCGTCCTTGATCCGCTCCAGGTCGTCGATCTCGGCCACCGGGGAGCTCACCACGACCTTGCCGACGTCGATCACCGTCACGTGGTCGGCGACCTCGACCGCGGCCTCGACCGCCTGCTCCACCAGCACGATCGCCAGCCCCGACGCCTTCAGCTCCGACACCCTGGCCATCACCTCGGCCACCACCGACGGCGCCAGGCCGCCGGACGGCTCGTCGAGCATGAGCAGGCGCGGCCTGGCCATCAGGGCCTGCCCGATCGCCACCATCTGCTGCTGGCCGCCGGACAGCGCGCCCGCCGGGGAGTCGCGCTTCTCGCGCAGGATCGGGAACAGCTCGTGGATCCGGTTCAGCTCGCCTTCCAGCGCCCTGCGGCGCAGGCCGAGGCTGTAACCGCCGAGGAGCAGGTTCTCCTGTACGGACTGCTCCCGGAAGACCCGCTTGCCCTCCTGGACGTAGCTGATCCCGAGCTTGACCCGGGCGTGCGCCGGAACGGAGGCCAGCGGGCGGCCGTCGTAGACCACCTCGCCGCCGTGCACCGGGTTGAGCCCGGCGACGGCGCGCAGCGTGGTGGTCTTGCCCGAGCCGTTGCGGCCGAGCAGCGCGGTGACCTGGCCGGGCCTGGCCTCGAACGAGACGTCCCAGACCGCGCGCAGGTCGCCGTAGCCGGTGGCGAGGCCGGCCACGGTCAGCAGGGCGTCGCTCATGCGTGTCCCTCCTTGCCGGTGGTGACCGAGTCGTCGGTCACGCCGAGGTACTCGTCGCGCACCCGAGGGTCGGCCTCGATCTCGGCCGGGGTGCCGGAGGCGAGCACGGAGCCGCGGGCCAGCACCACGATCTCGTCGGCCAGCGACAGCACCAGGCCGAAGTTGTGCTCGACCAGGATGACCGTGCAGCCCGCGTCGCGGATCCGGCGGATGAGCGCGGCCAGGGTCTCCACCTCGGCCTCGTCCAGCCCGGAGGCCACCTCGTCGAGCAGCAGCACCTTGGGCTCGGCGACCAGCGCCCGCGCGACCTCCAGCAGCCTGCGCATGCCGAGCGGCAGCGTGGCCGCCTCGGTGTCGGCCAGGTGGCCCAGCCCGACGAGGGCGAGGGCCTGGCCGGCCCGCTCACGGTCGCGCCGCTGGACCCGGCGGAAGCGCCGGGTGCGCAGGATCGCGCCGCCGAACGAGGCGGGCTCGGCGGTGTAGCGGCCGGAGGCCACGACGTCCCTGACGGTGATGCCGGGCGGGATCAGCGGGGTCTGGAACGTCCGCGCCACGCCCAGCCTGGCGATGGCGTGCGTCGCCGCCGTGCCGATCTCCTTGCCGTCCAGCGTGATCGTGCCCGCGTCCCTGCGGTAGTAGCCGCAGACGAGGTTGAGCAGCGTGGTCTTGCCGGAGCCGTTGGGGCCGATCAGGGCCGTGACCCGGCCGGGTTCGGCACGCAGCGCCGCGTTCGTGAGCGCCTGGTTGCCGCCGAAGGCCTTGGCCACGCCGGTGACCTCCATCGTGCCGCCGGTGATGGGCGCGATCTCCGTCTCCGTGCCGCCCTTCGCGCCGGGCAGCACGCCGGCGGCCCGGTCGAGGCGGGCGGCCAGCTTGCGTGCCGCGCCGGCCACGCCGCCGCTCATCAGCACGCCGCCGATCAGGAGGAACAGGCCGAAGAAGACCAGCGAGTACTCCTGGAAGCTGCTCGACTGGGAGTTGCCGTACTCCACGACTCCCGCGCCGAGCAGCGCCCCGTACACGCTGACCGAGCCGCCCAGGATGGAGGCGGCCAGCGCGCCGGTCGCGACGTGGAAGCTGAAGGCGTCCAGCGAGACGAACAGGTCCAGGTTGGCGAAGAGCGCGCCGGCGAGCCCGGCGGGGACGGCGCCGATCGCGTACCCGGCCAGCTTGGTGCGGAAGACGGACATGCCGACCGACGACGCCAGCACCGGGCTCTGCTTGAGCACCTGGAAGGCGATCCCGTGCCGGGACGCCACGATGTTGCGGAACGCCGCGAACCACAGGATCGTGACCGCGACCACGCAGAAGTAGAACTGCTCGGGCCCGAGCTGGTAGCCGAACAGCGTCGCGGGCGGGATGCCGGAGAGGCCGTGCGCGCCGCCGGTGTGCTCCTCCAGGATCGTCACCACGTCGGGCACCAGCAGCACCAGGAAGAACGAGGTCATGGCCAGCGACCAGGAGCCCAGCCGGAGCCCGGGGATGCCGGTGAGGATGCCGACGACCAGCGCCGCCAGCCCCGCCACGAGCAGGTGGACCAGCAGGTCGGTGGTCCCGGCCTTGGAGATGATCGCCGCCGTGTAGGCGCCGGCCGCGTACATGGCCACCTGACCGATGGCGAGCTGGCCCGCGTACCCGAGCGACAGGTTCAGGCCGCTGACGATGAGCGCCATGATGAGCGTCAGCTCCACCTGCCGGGTGAGCCCGTAGTCCGCGCCCAGGAACGGCAGCGCCAGCAGCAGAGCGCCCAGCAGCGCCGGGTACACCCACGACGGCACCGCCCGGAGGGCTGCCCACGCCTTCATCTCGTCACCACGCACTCACAGCGTGGACGCCCCATCCCGCAGGGCGGGGAGGAAACGCGGAACGGTCGGACACTTCTGTCTCCGGAATTCTGTCGGTGCTGATCGGTAGTTTGATCGGCGTGTCCCGCTACCGGCTCACGCCCTCGCCCGCCCAGGAGCAGGCGCTGCTGGAGCACTGCGGGCACGCCCGGTATGTGTGGAATCTCGCAGTCGAGCAGCACGCTCACTGGAAGCCGGGACGCAGATCCGCGCCGGGGTTCGCCGAGCAGTGCCGTCAGTTGACCGAGGCGCGGACGGAGTCCGCGTGGTTGCGGGCGGGGTCGATCATCGTCTAGCAGCAGGCGCTCAAGGACTTCGCGCAAGCCATGGCGGCCTTCTTCGGAGGAACCCATCGGCGCCCGGCGTGGCGCAGGCAGGGGCGGGGTGAGGGATTCCGGATCGTCGCCGTCAAAGCGGGTGACGTGCGCCGCCTGTCCCGGCACGTGGGCGAGGTGAAGGTCCCGAAGGTGGGCTGGATCCGTTTCCGCTGGTCCCGCGCCGTCCCCGAGGGGGTGAAGTCGTACCGCGTCACCCGCGACCGAGCCGGGCGCTGGCATGTCGCGTTCGCCGCGATACCCGAACCCGTCCCCGCGCCGGACCTGGGCGAGGTGGTCGGTGTCGACCGTGGCGTCGCGGTCTCGGCGGCCCTGTCCACCGGCGAGATGCTGCACGCCCCCGGGCTGCACGACACGGAGAAGGCGCGACTGCGGCGGCTGTTGCGCAAGCTCGCCAGGGCCACGCGCGGATCGAACCGGCGCGCCGAGGTCAAGGCCGCCGTCGCCCGGCTGAAGGCGCGCGAGAGCGACCGGCGCAAGGACTGGGTCGAGAAGATCAGTACTGACCTCGCCCAGCGGTTCGACGTGATCGCCGTCGAAGACCTGCAGATCCGCGCCATGACCCGGTCGGCACGTGGCACCGTCGAGGCGCCGGGCCGGAAGGTGCGTGCCAAGGCGGGGCTGAACCGGGGCATTCTCGCCGCCGGATGGGGCGGTCTCGTCCGACGCCTGGAGGACAAGGCGCCCGGGCGGGTGGTGAAGGTCAGCCCCGTGTACACGAGTCAGCGGTGCTCGGCGTGCGGGATCGTGGACCGGGTAGCGCGTGAGAGCCAAGCGCGTTACCGGTGCCGGTCGTGTGGATACGCCTGCAACGCTGATGTGAACGCGGCCAGGAACATCGCACACGCGGCAGGGCATGCCGTGTCTGCGCGGGAAGGGCCACGGGATGCCGGGCCGGAGCACCGCGAACCTCAACCTGTCCTCCTCTCCGTGTGAGACGCGTTGGAATCCCCTGCCTTCGCAGGGGAGGATGTCAAACCACCCGTTCCTGGACCTTGCCGAACAGACCCGTGGGCCGGATCATCAGCACCAGCAGGAGGATCGCGAAGACGCTCAGGTTGCTGAACTCCGAGCCGAGGTAGCGGGCCGCGTGCTCCTCCACCAGCCCGACGGTGAAGCCGCCGGCCAGCCCGCCGTAGAAGCTGCCGAAGCCGCCGATCGCCAGCGCCACGAAGCCCTTCAGGGCCAGCGCCGAGCCGAGCGTCGCGACGGCGAACGTCTTGGGGCCGATGAAGAAGCCCATCAGCCCGGCGAGCAGCCCGGTGACGGCGAACGCGGCGAAGGCCAGCGTGCGCACGTTGACCCCGCGCAGCACGGCCGCCTCGGCGTCCTGCGACATGGCCACCACGGCGAGGCCGTTGAGCCGCCTGCGGGTGTAGAGGTGGATGCCCACCACGAGCAGCACGGCCATGGCGATCAGGCCGAGCTCGAAGGTGTACACCCGGCCGCCGGCGAGCGTGATCGCCTCCTTGGAGCCGATGAACGGCACCTCCAGCGGCTGGGTGCCCCAGATGAGCTGGGCCAGGCCCGTCAGGACCGTGCCGAACCCGAGCGTGGTGATCAGCTGGGTCTGGTGGTCCGCGACGGGCCGGACGGCGACGCGCTCCAGGATGGCGGCGATGAGCATGACCACGGCCATCGTCAGGAGGATGACGGCCGGCGCCGGGAGCCCGAACGTGACGTGGCCGGCGTAGGCGACGAAGGCGCCGATCATCATCAGCTGGGCCTGCGCGAAGTTGAACGACCGCGAGGCCACGTAGACGATGTTGTAACCGATGGCCACGAGCGCGTACACGGCTCCCAGCGACAGCCCTGCGTAGACGAGCGTCACTTGGACGCGCCCATCTGGCCGTTGACGATCGGGGCGGGGTCCACGAACGTGTGGGTGCCGCGCGCCAGCTTCGGCTCGTGCGACTCCGCCGAGTACGGGTAGCTCGTGTAGACCGCGGTGCCCGCGTTGCCGTTGACCTCCGGCTTCTCCAGCGACTTGGCGATGGCCGCGGCGTCGGTGCTGCCGGCGTCCTTGGCCCCGGCGGCGATGAGCAGGACGCCGTCGTAGCCGAGGACGTTGACCATCGCGCCCTTGATGCCGCCGAGCTCCTTCATCTTTGCGACGGCCTTGTTCGTGGCCTCCGCCGCCGGGTCGTAGACCGTGGCCGCGTTCACCTCGATCTTGAGGTTCTTCACCTCGGCCGAGCCCAGCAGGCCCTCGGGGGGCTCCTGGGTGACCAGCGGGGTCGAGGCGACCGACGTCTCACCGAGCAGCGGGACGTCCCAGCCCAGCTTGGTGATGCCCTTGAGCACGTACCCGGTGGGGGCGCCGTAGGCGTTGAAGACGACCACGTCGGGGTCGGCGTCGCGGAGCGCGGAGATCTGGGCGGTCATGTCGAGCGCGGCGGAGTCGTACTCGACCTTGCCCACGACCTCGTAGCCGTTCTCCTTGAACACGGTCTCGGACAGTTCGCCGAAGTTCTTGGCGTACGGGGAGTTGCCGTGCAGGATGCCGATCTTCTTGTAGCCGTTGGACTCGAACACCGGCAGGTAGTCCTCGACCACCACGCGGGGGGAGGCGGCCAGGTTGAAGGCCAGCGGGTGCTGCTTGGGGTCGGCCGTGTCGTCGATGTTGGCCGAGTTCATGAACAGGATCTTGTTCTGGTTCAGGATCGGCGCGACCGCCGAGCTGACCTGGGTGCCGGCCGTCACGATGTAGGCGTCGGGCTTCTCCTTGGCGAGCTGCGCGCGCAGGCCGGACACCGCCTTGGTGGGGTTGGCGTTGTCCGGCGACTCGATGAGCTTGATCTGCCGCCCGTTGACGCCACCGGACTCGTTGACCGTCGCGACGCCGGCCTTGACCGAGTTCACGCCGGTGATGAGCTGGTCGGTGACGGGCCCGGCATCGCTGCCGGCGCTCACCATGATCACATAGGGGGCGTCGTCCGCGCCCGCTGTCCCGGCTTCCTCTGCGGCGGCGCCGCATGCCGGGAGCGCGAGCAGGGCGGCCGCCAGAACCGCCCACCTCGCCCGGTGGCCCTTCATTGAATCAATCCAATCTTATCTATGATTGAATCCTAGTAAGAGAAGGCTGGCACAAGGGCCTCTCCTTGGCAATGGGGCGACGGTGAAAAGGTCAGAGCGCCGCGCGCAGGTCGCGCCTCAGCACCTTGCCGCTGGCGTTGCGGGGCAGCTCCTCGACGAACTCGACCGTACGGGGGACCTTGAAGTTGGCCAGCCGCTCCCGCGCCCAGGAGATGATCTCCTCGCCGGTGGCCTCGGCGTCGCGCCGGCGCACCACGTACGCCCTGGCCACCTCGCCGAGCCGGGCGTCCGGCACGCCGACCACCGCCACCTCGGAGACCGCCGGGTGGCGCGCGAGCGCCTGCTCGACCTCGGCGGGCGAGACGTTGAACCCACCCACGAAGAAGAGGTCCTTGATCCGGTCGGTGATCTTGAGGTTGCCGTCGGCGTCGAGCGTGCCGACGTCGCCCGAGTGCAGCCAGCCCTCCGCGTCGATCGCCTCCGCCGTGGCGGCGGGGTCCTCCCAGTAGCCGGGGGTGACGTTGGCGCCGCGGATCAGCACCTCGCCCGGCTCGCCCGGCGGCAGGTCGCGGCCCTCGGCGTCCACGACCCGCAGCTCGACGCCCGGCAGCGCGCGCCCGTTGGTGCGGGCGATCACGTCGGCGGAGTCGCCCGCGCGGCACATCGTCGCGGTGCCGAAGCACTCGCTCATCCCGTACGCGGTGATGAAGTGCTCGAACGGCAGCTCGGAGCGGGCCCGCTCGACCAGCGCCACCGGCACGACGGCCGCACCGGTGGCGGCCACGCGCAGCGACCCGAGGTCGAAGGACTCCCGGCCGGGGCTCTCCAGCAGCGAGTAGTAGATGGTGGGCGGCCCGTTCATCACCGAGATCCGGGCGGACTCGATGATCCGCATGACCTCCACCGGGTCGAACACGGCGAGCGGCACGATCGTCAGCCCGTTCATCAGGCTCGTGATGATGCCCGCCTTGTTGCCGCCGGTGTGGAAGAACGGCAGCGACACCAGGTAGCGGTCGCCGGGCCGCAGCCCCCAGATCCGGCCGTACGCCGCGTACAGGTCCAGGCAGGTGCCGTGCGGGATCGTCACGCCCTTGGCCCGGCCGGTGGTGCCGGAGGTGAAGATGACCTCGCTCAGGTCGGCGGGGTCCACGGCCAGCGCCGTCTCCCTCGCGGTCTCCTGGCTCACCGCCGCGCCGCCCGCCAGGAAGTCGCCCCAGCTCCCGCCGTCGAGCATGTCGACCACGGCGAGCTCGCCGAGCGCGGGCTCGTCCCCGTCGCGCTCCCGCAGCGCCGCCGCGTAGTCGTAGCCGAGGAAGCCGTTGTCCAGGAAGACCGCCTTCGCCCGGACCCGGCCCAGGATCTCCCGGGCCTCGCGGCCGCGGTAGCGGGTGTTGAGCGGGACCACGGTGGCGCCGGCGCAGTGCAGGCCCAGCGAGGCGACGATCCAGCGGTGGGTGTTGGGCGCCCAGATGCCCACCCGGTCGCCCGGCCGGACGCCGAGCGCGATGGCGCCGCGCGTCACCTCCAGCGCGGCGGCCAGCAGCTCCCGGTACGTCAGCTCAGTCTCGCCGTCGATGACCGCCGGCCGGTCGCCGAACCGTTCGACCCCGGCCATCAGCATGCGCGGAACGGTCCGCTCCGTGTCCATCAAGGCCTCCTATTTCCCGGTGAACTTCGGCTCGCGCTTCTCCACGAAGGCGCTCAGGCCCTCGCGGAAGTCCTGGGCGCGGGAGGAGACCTCCAGCGCGAACGCCTCGGCCGGCAACTGCTCGCGGAGCGCGGCGTCGGCGGCCTGGTTGATCAGGGCCTTGGTGAGGCCGAGCGCCACCGTCGGCCCGGCCGCCAGCCGGGCGGCGAGCGCGCCCGCCGCCTCGTCCGCCCGGCCCGGCTCGACGACCTCGTGCACGACGCCCCACGCGCTCGCGGTGTCGGCGTCGAGGCGTTCGCCGAGCATGAGCAGGCGGCGGGCGCGCAGCGGGCCGACCGCGCGGGCGGTCAGCCAGGTGGCGCCGCTGTCCGGCGTCATGCCCCGGGTGATGAACGGCTGCCAGAAGGTCGCCGTGGTGTCGGCGACCACGAAGTCCGAGGCCAGGGCGAGCTGGAACCCGATCCCGACCGCGTACCCCGTGACGGCGCACACCACCGGCACCTGCAGCTCGCACAGCTGGGGGATCAGCCGGTGGGCCTGCGACGGCAGCCGCCGCTGGATCGCGCCCGGCCTGGGCCGGCCGCCGGAGCCCGCGTTGCGCGCCACGATGTCGAAGCCGCTGCAGAAGTCGCCGCCCTCGCCCGACAGGAGTACGGCGCGTACCCGTTCGTCGTTCTGGGCCAGCTCCAGGGCGTCGATGACGGCGCGCAGGGAGCGGTCGTTGAGCGCGTTGCGCCGGCGCGGGTCGGCCAGGCGCAGGGAGAGCACGCCTTCGGAAAGCCCTGTGACCAGGCCTTCCACAGCGGGATACTCGCTATACATGCAAGCATTATAAAGATGCACTCTTTGATCCCGTCACTCCTACGTGTAGATGTTACTATCTTTGTAATGATTGTGTTTCATGGAGAGGACGCGGATGAGCACGAGCGTTCCACGGGGGGACGGGCAGGCCACCGGGCCGGCCGGGCGATCGCTGACGGAGCTCCTCGACGAGCTGCCCGCGCTCGACGAGGCCACCGTCGTGCATTCGACCAGCAGCACCCTGACCCTGGCAGAGCTGCGCGCCGCCGTGTCCCGGGTGGCCGGCGAGCTGACAAAGGCGGGGGTCCGGCCGGGTCATCCGGTCGGGGCGCTGGTCGGGTCCGGCGCCTCCGGCGTGGTGGCGATGTTCGCGGCCTGGCGGGCCGGGGCCGTCTACATGCCGGTCAACCACCGCATGACGGGCCACGAGGTGGCGGCGCTCATCGACGACACCCCCGTGTGCCTGCTCCTGGGCACCACCGGGGACCTTGAGGGGCGGGACGCCGGCATCGGCGTCGTGGAGCTCGACGAGACCACCTGGAGCGCCCGCACCCGCAGGCCCGTGCCGGCGGACGCGACCACGTACGACGACGACATCGCCCTGGTGCTGCGCACGTCGGGGACGACCGGCAAGCCCAAGGCGGTCCTGCTGCGCCACGACGGCACGCTGGACGCGCTGGACGCGAGCCTGCGCAAGCTGCGCCGGCGGAGCTCGGGGCCGCGCGAGCCCCGGGCGGAGCTGCGGGCCAACCTGATCCCCCTGTCCCTGGCGCTGTGGGCGGGGATCTTCAACACGCTCTTCTCGTTCCGCGCCGGGTTCGGCGTGGTGCTGCTCGACCGGTTCACGCCGGAGGAGTTCGCCAGGGCGGTGCGCGAGCACGAGCTGACCTCGACGGTGCTCGCGCCCGCCATGATCACCATGCTCAGCGAGGCGGACGGGGTCGACACCCTGGAGCCGCTGCAGATCGTGCGCTCCATCACCGCGCCGCTCTCCCCCGCCGTCGCCCAGCGCTTCCACGACCGGTACGGCGTGCTCGTGCTCAACTCGTACGGGCAGACCGAGCTCGGCGGCGAGGTCGTCGGCTGGACGATCGAGGACATCCGCACCTACGGCACGGAGAAGCTCGGCGCGGTCGGCCGCCCCTACGACGACGTGGACGTCCGGATACTCGACGAGCACGACCAGGACCTGCCGGCGGGCGAGCCGGGCCACATCCACGTCCGCTCCCCCTACCGCATGCGCGGGTACGCGGTCGCGGGCGACGAGGACGCCGACCGGATGCTCGACGGGTTCCTGCGCACCGGCGACGTCGGCCGGCTCGACGCCGACGGGTTCCTGTGGATCGAGGGCAGGGTCAGCGACATGATCAACCGGGGCGGCCTCAAGGTCTTCCCCGACGAGGTGGAGGAGGTGCTGCGGCGCCACCCCTCGGTGCGCGACGCGGCCGTCGCGGGCGTGCCCGACCGCCGGCTCGGCGAGGTGCCCTGCGCGTGGATCGTGCCGGTCGACGGCGAGGTGGACGAAGGGCAGCTGACCGCGTGGTGCCGGGAGCACCTGGCGCCCTACAAGGTGCCGGTGTCCTTCGTCGCCGTCGACGCCATGCCGCGCAACGACGTGGGCAAGGTGCTGCGCCGCCAGTTGCGGACAAGCGCCCCGCCCAAGGAAGTTATGCTGTAGTCATAAAGATTGTAAGATTGACAGCGGTGTCGCGAGCGCCTGTCCGGCGCCTCGCCCGCTCCCGGAAACCATAGGAGAGAAGAGGCACGCGTGCGACAGCTACGACAGCCGCGTCTCGCCGAGATCGTCGCCGCGAAGCTGCGCGACGACATCCTCTCGGGCCGGCTCACCGAAGGAGACAGCCTGCCCAGGCAGGAGCATCTCTTCACGGAGTTCCGGGTCAGCCTGCCGGCCGTGCGCGAGGCGATGCGCATCCTGGAGACCGAAGGGCTGGTGTCGGTGCGCCGCGGCAACGTCGGCGGCGCCGTCGTCCACCTGCCCACTCCGCAGCGCATCGCCCGCACGATCAGCATGGTGCTGCAGACCCGCCGCACCACGATGTCCGACGTGAGCGGGGCGCTGCTGAGCCTGGAGCCGACCTGTGTCGCGCTCTGCGCCGCCCGCCCCGACCGGGCCGAGACCACCGTGCCCGAGCTCCGCAAGGTCATCGCGGAGCAGCAGGCGGCGTTCGACGACGCGGAGCAGTTCCCGCTGCTGGCCCGGCGCTTCCACGAGAAGATCGTCGAGACGTGCGGCAACGAGACGATGATCGTCATCATCGGCTCGCTGGAGCTCATCTGGACCGCCCACGAGTCCACGGTGTGGGGTGACGTCCCGGCGGGCGACGACACCGACTCCCCCATGGCGCGCAAGTCGCTCAGGGCGGCGCTGCGCGACCACGAGAAGATCGTCGACGCGATCGAGGCCGGCGACGGCGCCCGCGCCGTCAAGCTGGCCACCGCCCACCTGGACGCGACGCGGAGCTCCAGCCTGGGCGCCTCGCAGAACGACCTGGTCAACACCGACCTGCTCGACAACATCGACTACGGCACGCGCTGACCTCACACGGAAACGGCCGCCGGTCTCCCGGCGGCCGTTTCTCGTCCGTACGGGTCAGGCCGCGCCCACGGCCTCGGCCCTGAGCGTGTCGTCCACGAGCTTGTCGGCCGGGAGCAGGTCGGTGTAGGTGAGGATGCCCTCGACCTTCACGAACATCTCCTGCATCTCGGTCAGCGTGCCCTCGTTGATGGCCAGGCTGCTGTCGAAGGCGTAGAGACCGCCGCCGCTGATGGTGTTCTCCGGCACCTTCATGAAGTCGGCCAGCATCTTGACGATCTCGGCGTCCTTGCGCCAGTCACCCTCGAACCGCTTGGCCGCGCAGGCGTTGGCCTTCAGGAAGCTCACCCCGGTGGCCCGCTCGGTCTTCAGCAGCTTGGTGCCGAAGATGATGCCGGCCGTGGTGCTCGATCCGTACGCCTTCTTCGAGTCGACCAGGGCGTGCGCCACGTCCTGGTCGATGGCCTTCTGGGTCTCGGGCGCGAACAGCAGCGCGGCCTCCACGCCGCCGTTCTTGAGCGCGGGCACCATGTCGGAGCTGCCGAGGGTGACCAGCTCGACGTCGCCGAAGCTCAGCCCGCCGGCTTCGAGCGACTTGCCCAGCAGGTAGGAGGTGGCCGAGCCGACGGAGCCGAGCAGGGCCACCCGCTTGCCTTTGAGCTCCTCCACCGACTTGATCGACTTGGCGCCGAACAGGCCGCTCGGCGCGGCCTCGCCCTCCGGCGTGTTCACCGAGCCGAGCGAGGCGACCATCTTGAGCTCGGCGCCCTTCGCGACCTGGTTGAACATGCCGGCCGACGGCGAGCCGACGTAGGCGTCGAGCTTGTCGGTGGCGAGGAAGGCGATCGCGTCGGCCGGGTTCTTGATGGGCTCGAACTCGATGGTCAGGCCCTCGTCGCGGTAGCACCCGAGGGCGTCGGCGACGAAGGCCGGGCCCAGCGAGGTGCCGGAGATGTAGCCGACTTTGAGCGTGCGGGTGGTGTCACTGGCGGGCGTGCCGGTCTCCTCCTCGGCGCCGCAGGCGGTCAGCGCGCCGAGGGCGAGGATGGGGAGGGCGAGCGCGGCCATGACGCGCCTGCTCAACGAGAGCCGTGCGGTCACGGGTCGTTCCTTTCGATCGGCCGGTGGGGGGAAGTCACCGGTTCCAGGGGGTGAGCAGCCATTCGACGCCCCGGAGCACCAGGCCGACGATCACGCCGATCAGCGAGATCGAGACGATGCCCACGTACATGTGCTCGGGGACGCCGAGGTTCCACGAGTTCCACACGAGGAATCCCAGGCCGGCGTCGGCGGCGACGAACTCGGCGCCGACGATGACGATGACGGCGAGGCCGGAGGCGATGCGCATCCCGGTGAGGGTCTGCGGCAGCGCCGCCGGCAGCGTGATGTGCACGAGCGTGGACCAGCGCGAGGCGCCGCACGAGCGCCCCACGTCGTGGTAGCGGGGGGAGACGCTGCTGACCGCGTCGATCGTGTTGATGAGCACGACGAAGAAGCAGGTCAGCGCGACCAGGAGGATCTTGCTGGTCTCGCCGAGGCCGAAGATGAGCAGCAGCAGCGGCAGGATCGCCAGCTTCGGCACCGTGTAGAGCGCCGAGATCGTGGGTTCGAGCGCCACCCTGAGCAGCCGTACGGAGCCGATCACCATGCCGAGCGCGACCGCGCAGGACGTGCCGAGCAGGTAGCCGGAGACGATGCGGCTCAGGCTGGCCAGCACCGACTCCTGGTAGACGCCGCTGGCCAGGAGGTCGGCCCAGGAGGCCGCGATGTCGCTGGGCGGGGGGAAGTAGTTGCTCTCCAGCACCCCGGCCCCGGCCAGCAGCTGCCACAGGCTGATGAGCGCGACCGGCACGAGGATCGCCAGGCCGCGCTCCATGAGCGTGCGGCGGCGGGCGTAGCCGCGCGGGTCGAGCTCGGCCGGTCCTGGGGCGATCGTCCGCCAGGTGCCGGTGCTCTCGACGGCCTCCTGGTCGCGGGTGACGGGGCTCATGCGGGCTGGAGTTCCCTTCGCAGTCGGTGCCAGATCTCGTCGCGCAGGGCGGCGAAGTCGGGCGAGGCGCGGATCTCGTCAGGGTGCCGCGGCCGGTCGAAGGGCACGTCGATCACCGTGGCGATCCGGCCGGGCCGCGCGCTCATCACCGCGATCCGGTCGCCGAGCAGCAGCGCCTCGTCGATCGAGTGGGTGACGAAGACGACCGTGTTCTGGTTGGCCTGCCACAGGTCCAGCAGCTTCTCCTGGAGCAGCAGGCGGAGCTGGGCGTCGAGCGCGGCCAGCGGCTCGTCCATGAGCAGCGTCTCGGGTTCCACGGCGAGCGCCCTGGCGATCGCGACCCGCTGCTTCATGCCGCCGGAGACGGTGTCCGGGTACGCGTTCTCGAAGCCGGACAGGTCGAGCTGGGCGAGCCAGTGATCGGCGATCTCCTTGGCCCGCGCCCTCCGGACTCCGGTCTGGAGCAGCGGGAAGATGACGTTCTCCCTGATCGTCTTCCACGGGAAGACGGAGTAGTCCTGGAAGACCACGGCCGACAGGGATCGGGACGGGTCGTCGTGCCGCATGTCGATCGTGCCGCTGGACGGCCGCTCCAGCCCGGCCATGACCCTGAGCAGGGTGGTCTTGCCGCAGCCCGAGGGGCCGAGCAGGCACAGGAACTCGCCGTCGTGGACGTCCAGCACGATCTCGTCCAGCGCGCGGACGGAGCCGGCGCCGCTGGAGAAGACCTTGCCGAGCTTGCGCACGGCGATCTTCACGGGCTGTGTGGGCGGCATGCGAACGCCTTTCTGAGCGCTGCCATCAGCACTGATCTAATACTCAATCATTGATAAGATACGCAAAGCATGGGTCAGCGACAAGGCCGTTGCCCCGGTTAAGGCCAACCCGTAACCTTCCGTCGCGCCCACCCGGTCTGTGGCCCCTCACCCGCCCAGCACCTCGTCCGACACCCGCGACTCGACGGCGTACGCGTCCGCGAGCGTGCCGCGCACCCCCTCGCCCACGGCGCGCTTGATCCCCCGCACGGCGGCGGCCGGGTGGCCGGCGATCAGCTCGGCCAGGTCGAGGGCGCGGCCGAGCGCGGCGCCGTCCGGCACCACCTCGCCGACGAACCCCCACGCGCGCATCCGCTCCGCGCCGAAGCGCTCGCCCGTGAGCATCACCTGCATCGCCGCCGGGTAGCCGATCTGCCGGGGCAGCCGGGCCACCGACCCGCCGCTCGCGATGAACCCGTGCCGCACCTCCGGCAACGAGAACAGCGCCGACTCCCCGGCGATCCGGATGTCGGTCGCGCCCGCCAGCTCCATCCCGGCGCCGAAGCAGATGCCCTCGATCGCGGCCACGACCGGGACCTCCAGCACCACGTCACGCAGCAACGCGTGATGCACATCGGCCCACACCGCCGCGGCGGGCCCGCCGGCGTCCGGCGCGGAGGCCCCAGCGGCGGGCCCGCCACCGCGGATCGCCGCGGCGACGTCGGCGGAGAACGTCGCGAGGTCGGCGCCGGAGGAGAAGTCGCTGCCGCCGGTCACCACGACGGCCCCCGCGCCGGAGGCCGCCACCTCCCGCCAGGCGGCGGCCAGGTTGCGGAAGCCCGCCAGGTCCAGCGCGTTGCGGCGGACGGGACGGTCGAGCGTGACGAGACGGACGCGCGGCCGGGGCTCGGACACCACGATCATGAGCACTCTCCTCTTATGATTTACATCATTAAAATGATAGATTGCGGCAATGGTCGACACCAGCCGCGCCGAGGACGAGGTCCTCATCCGCTCCCTCATCGGGCTCGCCGCCCACCTCGCCGACGAGGGCGAGCCGGACGACTACCGCGCGCTCTACACCCCCGACGCCACCTGGAGCTTCGGCGGCAGCACCCAGCACGGCGCGGACGAGATCGTCGCCGCCACGCGGCAGCGCCGCGCCGAAGGCGTCAGCGGGCCCGGCACGAACACCCGCCACCTGGTGGTCCCGCTGCACGTGACCGTGACCGGCGATACCGCCACCGCGGTCTCGTACTTCCTGTTCTTCGGCGACACCACCGGAACCCCGGCGGCGCGGGTCTTCGGGGTCTACACCGACGAACTCGTCCGTACGCCGGAGGGCTGGCGCATCAGCAGCCGGACGAGCCGGGCGGGATGACCTTTCGTGCGTGATTCGGCAATGATGTCCTCTACTCGGGAGGGCCACTCACCATGACGACGACGATCGAGACGCTGCTGGCAGCCGCGGCCGGAGACGCCGCGGACGTCCCCGCGCTGATGTGCGAGGGAGAGTCGGTGACGTACGCCGAGCTGCACGCGCGCGTGCGCGAGGGCGCCGCCGCCTGGATCGCGCACGGCCTGCGCCCCGGCGACCGGATGGCCTGCTGGGCCGCGAACACGATCGACTGCACCGTCGCCATGCTCTCGGCCATCGTGGCCGGGGGCGTGCTCGTCCCGCTCAACCCGCGCTACACGAGCGCCGAGGTGGCCGCGATCCTGCCCCGGGTCTCCGCCCCCTTCCTGGTCGCGCCCGGCCTGCTCGCGGGGCGGCGGCTGGCGGCCGAGGCGCTCCCTATCGCGGGCGGCGCCCACGTGATCGCCCTCGGCCCCGACGTGCCCGAGGGCGCGGTGGGATGGGACGAGTTCCGCGCCGGCGCGGGTGCGGCGGCACGGGTCGAGCCGGGCGAGATCATCGCGATCCAGTTCACGTCGGGCACCACCGGGCGGCCCAAGGGCGCGGTGCTCCGGCAGGAGCCGTTCCTCACCACCGCCCGCACCTGGGCCGAGGTCGTCGGGCTCGGCCGGGGCGACGTCTACCCGGTGACCTATCCGCTCGCGCACATCGGCGGGTTCAAGACCGGTCTCATCTCGCCGTTCCAGGTGCGGGCGACCGCGGTGCTGATCCCCGTGGTGTCGGCGGAGTCGATCGCCGAGGTCGTCCGCACGCTGCCGGTCGCGGTGCTCAACGCGCCGCCCGCCGCGCAGCGGTACGTGGTCGCGGCCCGCCGGAACGGCGACATCCCCGGCGAGCCGGCCATCCGCGTGGCGGTCATCGGGTCCGCGATCGTGCCGCCCGCTCTCGTACGGGACCTCAAGCAGGAGCTGGGGGTCGGCGACGTGGTCATCGGCTACGGGCTGACCGAGGCGACCGGGGTGTGCACCATGACGCGCCCCGGCGACCCGCTCGACCTGGTGTGCGACACGATCGGCCGGCCCATCGACGGCGTCCGGGCGCGCGTCTGGGCGCCGGACGCGACGGGCAGCCCCGTGGTGGGCGAGATCGAGGTGACCGGCTCCAACGTCATGGCCGGCTATCTCGACGACCCCGCCGCCACGGCCGAGGTGATGCGCGACGGCTGGCTCCGTACGGGCGATCTGGGCTGGATCGGCGAGGACGGCTACGTGCGCATCGCCGGGCGGACCAGGGACATGGTCATCGTGGGCGGGTTCAACGTCTACCCGGCGGAGGTCGAGCACGTTCTCGCCGACCATCCGTCGGTGACGGACGCGGCGGTCGTCGGCGTGCCCGACGACCGCCTAGGCGAGGTGACGGCGGCCTTCGTGGTCGTCTCCGGAGAGCTGGACGAGAGCGAACTCCTCGCCTGGTGCCGCGAGCGGCTGGCGAACTTCAAGGTGCCCCGGCGCGTCTGGATCCTCGACGAGCTCCCGCGCGGCGCGGTCGGCAAGATCGCCAAACCGCGCCTCCAGGAGCTCGCCGTGGACCTGCTCCGCCGGCCGGACTGACCGCCGCCTAGCCCTTGACGGCCTTGGCGACCAGGGCGCTCAGCCGCTTCTCCTCGGCGGAAACGCCGATCTGGCCCAGCTCGAACTCCTTGGCCAGCGCCGTGAACCGCCAGGCGGGAAGGACCGCCGCCGCGCGGCACAGCCCCGCGACCGTGGTGAGGTCCACGCTGAGGACCTTCTTCTTGCCCGACGCCGGCGGCGGAGGCAGCTTGGCCGGGCCCGTGTCGTGGACCACGTCGACGGTCTTCTCCTTGAGCAGCGAGAACAGCTCACCGGCGAGATAGCGCTGGGTCTCGATCGTGACGCCGCCCCTCCGCTTCGCGAAGAACCCGGCGAGCAGCGGCACCAGGGCGTCCTTGCCGAAACCCACGTTCTGGACGGCGAACACGCAGTACGAGGCCGCGATGTTGTTGCGGTACCGTTCGACGCCGGCGTCACCCTTGACCTCGTCCAGAGCTTTCAGGTGCTCCAGCACCGCGTTCAGCGGCAGCCGGCCGAGATCGACCTCCTTCTGGCTCGGCTGCCCCGCGCCGGGAGGCGTGCTGGTCGCCAGGTGGCCGAAGGCGTAGAAGCACTCGACCATCGTCTCCTTGGACTCGTGGCCGGGGTTGATCCGGACGTACCACTCCTCCTTCTGCTCCGCCGGCGACGCCCCCCACGGCCCCGGAATCCTGCCGACGTACGACGTCCGCAGGAACGAGAAGCTGTCGCGCCAGTCGATCAGGACGAGCTTGGCGAAGAGGGTGTCGATCTTGCCGGTGGACGTCGCGCGCAGGAGCAGGGGGATCCCGTCCACATAGGTGGTCCCCTGGCGCTGGTCCTTCCGGTCGATCGGCCAGCAGAACTCGTCCACGAACTTCGCGTTCCGGGCGGCGCTGTCGATCAGCGCCAGCTCGTCACGGTGCCCGTGCCTGAGCATGTGGATCACGAGCTGTCCCTCGTCGTGCCGGGCGAGGTCGAGCTGGATGTCCTGCAGCAGCACCTCGGCCCGCGCGAACACGGATTCGAGGTTGCCCTTCTGGGACAGCAGGGTGAGATCGCCGGCGGCCACCTTGCCGGTGCCGAACGAGGCGTACTTCTGGTAGCTCTTGCACAGGAAGACCTCCAGCCTGCCGGCGGCGATGTCCTCCTTCAGGCTGCCGAGGATGACGTCGAGCCGGCCCCTGCCGCCGGTCGACCCGGGCGCGAGCTGGATGGTGGTGTCGATGATCAGCACGCACGGCGCCGCACCCTTCTTCTGCGCCGCCAGGGCCTCGCGCACCGAGACCACGAGCTCTTCCGGCGACGGCTTGGAGTAGGGCGCGCTCGGGTTCAGCGTCGCGACCAGGACGTCCTGGTGCGGCGTCAACGTGTCGCCCTCTCTGAGCCTTCTGAGCAGCTCGCCGGTCTCGAAGTAGTCGATCGGCTCGGTGGAGCGCGAGACCTGCTCGTGCCCCCGCCAGGACAGCGCGATCCACAGCGCCGTCCCGAGCGCTTCCATGCCGCTGGTCGTGAGGTAGCTGTACATGTGGACCTGCTCGCCCTCGACCAGCGGCGCGATGCTCGGCGCGCGTTCCAGCATGACCCGCCGCACGGCCCGCCGGTAGTCGTCCCCCGTGTAGTTCGCGGCCACGGCGACCACGATGCCGATCTCGTCCATCATGAGGTCGACCGCGCGCAGCGCCACTGTCGGGTTGTGCTGGTTCGCCACGACGATGTCGAGGAGCCGGCCCAGCGAGCGCAGCGCGTTGGCGGTCAGCGCGTCGGTGCGCTTCGGGCCGGCCTCGTCGGTGAGGCCCAGCACGAGGTGCTCGACCATGGCGCACACCGGCGCCAGCTCGGTCTTCTGCCGCGCGATCTCCTGCAGGCGGGCGAACGGGCTGCCGGTGATGAGCGCCACGAGGTCGGCCCAGGTGTTGACGGTGGAGTCGGCCGGGGGCTCCGGCTTCCCCGTGTCCATGAGCTCGTAGAGCTGGTAGGCCGACGGCGTCGCGCCGAGCTCCTGAAGGATCGACTTCCAGGCGATGTTCTGGTCCTTGAAGGCGGCGGTGCCGCTCAGCACGCTGATGCCCGTCCGCCCTTCGACCGGTTTGATCCTGAGCCCGGCCACCACCTTCGGGTCCACCATCATCGCCAGCTTCTCCAGCACGCGCGGGCTGTTGACGAGGATGTCCTCCGGGGCCGTCAGCACGGTGCCGAGCTTGGCCAGGAACTCCTTGAGGGTGTCGACGTAGTTGGTGCGCCAGTAACTGGCCGCGAGCTCGTTCTCGGCCGACAGGCCCCGCTCCTTGTCGCGCTGGGTCTTCGCCGCCCGGAAGCCGATCTGCTCGACGATGTGCTCCTGCGTCGTGCCCTTCACCGCCGCCGCGAGCTCGGCGCGGCGCTCCTGTGAGTACGTCGTCGGCTTGGCGTTGATGGAGTCGACGAGCTCCGCCGCCTTCCGGAGATGGCCCATGGACGAGGCGTCGCGCTCGTCGGCGACACGGTCAGCGAGCGCGGCCAGGTCGGCCGTGGTGAGGTCGAGCGCCTCCAGCGTCAGCGGGTCATGGCCGCCCGGGGTCGTCTCGGGGCGCTCGCCGGGCTGCTTCGGCGGCAGGACGTCGAGGTAGTGCGCCACGTCCTGGTGCTGCGGCGCCGGCTTCTCCACGGGCGTCCGCACCGTGGGGTGGGCCAGGCGGGTCGCCGCGGTCGCCTTCATGAAGGCGTGGGCGACCTCGCCCCTCAGCTGGGCCGCGATGAGCCGGGACTTCTCGCTGCGTTCGGCCGCCGAGCGCTCGGCCAGCGTCTCGGCGATGAGCTTCACGGATTCGAGCGCGGCGGGCGAGCCCAGCTGCGTCAGCGCCCTCGCCACCGCCTTGGCCGTGGTCGGGTCGGGCTTGGCGACGAACTCCTGCCAACCCGCGGGCAGCACAGGATCGTTCGACATTACCGACATGCTTCCTCCCCTTGTCCCATGCGCTGGGACGGACAGATGACGGTGGGCCCCCACCCGATGCTCGATGCCGGGCCGACCCGCGTCAATGCGATCGGCCACGGTTTTTGGAACGGGACAATGGCTGTCCACCCTCGTCCGGGGCCCGCTCTCAGCGGCGGCGGACGCGTTCGCGGAGGGCGGCGACCGCGTCGGTGAACGCGGGCTGGCGCATCGACCAGTCCTGGGCGATCTGCTCGACGCCCGCGGCCATCCGGGGGTCCGTCAGGGAACGGCTGAGCCGCATGGTGGCCTTGGCGCGGCGCACCGCGTCCGGGGAGCGGCCCGCCACCCGGGCCGCCATGCGGCGTGCCGTGTCCATCAGCTCGCCGTCCTCCACGCAGCGCCAGATCAGGCCGCGCCGCTCCGCCTCCTCGGCGGTCAGCCGGTCGCCGAAGAGCACCATCGCCGCCGTGCCCTGCCGGCCGACGCGCTGCTCCATCCGCCACAGGTGGCCGCCGCCTGGGTGGATGGCGAGGTCGAGGAAGCGCGGGTCGAACGTGGCGCTCCTGGCGGCCACCACCACGTCGCACGCCAGCGCGAAGCTCACCCCGGCCCCGATCATCGGCGCGTGCACCGCGGCCAGCACCGGGACCGGCAGCGCGGCCAGGGCGTCGAAGCCCTGGTAGACGGCCGTCGGGTCGTCCGCGGGCGCGCCGAGCGCGTCCATGTCGCCGCCCGAGGAGAAGACCGGTCCGTTGGCCCGCAGCACCACGGCCCGCACGTCCCTGCCGAGCCCGGCGCACGCCTCGGCGAGCTGCCCCACCAGCACCGGGTTCAGGCTGTTGCGCCGCCGGACGTCGTCCAGGGTGATCCACGCGACGTGGTCCTCCACCTCGACGAGCACGGCCTTCCTGTCGTCCGCCATCGCTTCCTCCTCGGGTTCGTTGCCGCGCGGGCGGCGGGGTTCTATAATGGCCCTATTCTGTAAATGATAAAAAAGATAGTCCTCGGAGTGGCATGGAGATCGAGCTCACCGCCGAGCAGCGGGCCTTCCGCGAGTCCTGCGGCAAGCTGGCCGCCCACCTGGCGTCCCGCTGGCACCGCGGGCGCGGACCCCACGACGTCGGCCCGTCCGCGCCCGACGAGGCGTCCTGGTCGCGCGTCGCCGAGGCCGGCTGGCTCGCCATGCGGCTGCGCGAGGAGAACGGCGGGGCGGAGGCCGGCGCCGTCGACATGATGATCCTGGCCGAACAGCTCGGCCACCACGCGGTCGCCTCTCCCGTCCTGGGCACGGTGATCGCGGCCGAGCAGCTCCAGTCCTGGGGCGCGCCGTCCGGGCTCCTGGAGGAGATCGCCGAAGGCACCCGCCGCCTCGCCCCCGCCCTCACCCCGGATCTGGCCGGCTTCGCCGACGCCGCGGGGTCGCTGGCGTGGGACGCCGCCGGGGCCGAGTTCACGGTGGTTCCGGCAACGGGGACCGCGTATGCGCTCGGGGAGCCCGTACCGTTCGCTGATCAGACGCGCGCCGTACGGCCGCTGGGTGAGCCCGTGCGGACCTTGCCCGAGCTGACGGCGCCGGACGGCGAGACGGCCGCGCGGACCTCCGCGTTCGCGCTCAGCCTGCTGGTGGCCGACCTGCTCGGCACCATGCAGGCCGCGCTCGACGCGGCGCTCGACCACGCGAGGACCCGCGTGCAGTTCGGCAGCCCCGTCGGCGCGTTCCAGGCCGTGCAGCAGCTCCTCGCCGACAGCCACGTGCTCACCGAGGCGTCGCGGAGCGCCTGCTGGTACGCGGCCTGGGCCGTCGACGCGCTCCCCGGCGAGGAGGCGCTGCGCGCCGCCCGGGTGGCCAAGGCGTACGCCTCCCGCTCGGCCGTGGAGGTGTGCGAGAACGTGATCCAGGTCTTCGGCGGCATCGGCATGACCTGGGAGGCCCCCGCGCACATCTGGCTGCGCCGCGCCCACGCCGCCCGCGCCGCGTTCGGCGACGAGCACCACCACGAAGCCGTCATCGCCGCCACCGAGTTCTCCGGGAGCTGACCGTGGACTACTCCGACGACCCCGAGGTGGCCGAGTTCCGCGCCGGCCTGCGCGCCTGGCTCCGCGACCACCTGGACGAGCACCGCGACGCCACCGGCTACGAGTCGGCCGAATCCGTCGAGCGGACCCTGCGCTGGCACCGCGCCCTGGCCGCCGCCGGCTACGTGGGCCTGTCCCTGCCCGCCGCCTACGGCGGGCACGGGCTGCCCGACCTGTACGAGGCGGTGCTCAACGACGAGCTGGCCACGGCCGGCGCGCCCCCGCCCCCGCCGATCGGCCACATCGCGCACGCCGTCGCCGACTTCGCGAGCGAGGACCTCAAGACCCGGGTCCTGCCCGGCCTGCTCGGCTGCACCGAGGTCTGGTGCCAGGGCTTCAGCGAGCCCGGCGCCGGATCCGACCTGGCCTCGCTGACCACCACCGCCGCCCCGGACGGCGACCGGTTCGTGGTCGACGGCCAGAAGATCTGGACCAGCGGCGCCATGTGGTCACGCTGGTGCCTGCTGCTCGCCCGTACCGAACGCGACCAGCCCCGCCACCGCGGCCTGTCCATGCTGGTCGTGGACATGGAGTCGCCCGGCGTCGACCGTCGCGAGATCGTCCTGGCCAGCGGCAGCCGCGAGTTCGCCGAGGTGTTCTTCGACGGCGTCGAGGTGCCCGCGGCCAACCTGGTCGGCGAGCGCGGCCAGGGCTGGCGGATCGCCATGCACATGCTCTCGTACGAGCGAGGCCCGGCCGACATGGGCTGGGTCGGACGGCTCGGCCGGGTGCTGGCCGCCGCCCGCGACGACGTCCGCTCGGGCCGCCTCCCCGCCGACGAGCCGCTGCGCCGCCGCCTCGCCGCGGCGTCGGTGGACCTGCGGGTGCTGCAGTGGCACGTGGCCCGCTCCCTGGCCGACCGCGACCCCGGCGGGTCGGCGGGATCGGTGGACAAACTGCTGACCACCCGGATCGAACAGAACCTGCACCACGTGGTCGGCGACCTCGCGGGCACGTCGTTCGTCCTCGGCGACCCCGCCCCGTACGGCGACTACCTGTGGTCCCGCGCCCAGTCGATCTACGGCGGCACCCAGCAGATCCAGCGCCAGATCGTCGCCCAGCGCGTCCTGGGGCTCCCCCGGGGCTGAACCCGGCGCTCAAGGCAGGGCAGGCACGGTGGGCGGGGAGTCGGTCCAGCCGACCTCGGTCAGCGTCTGGTCGAACGACTCCTCGAGGGACGGCTTGCCGTTGTTCGTGGACTTCTGGCTCTGCGCCAACAGCACCATCCTGCCGGTGTCGACGATCAGCCTCCGCTCGGCCGCGGTCCTCATCTCGCCCGTCCCGTACGCCTCGTTGATCACGACGACGGCGCCGGACCTTCCCAGGCTGTCCTTCGCGGTGCCCTCCGCACGGACGTTCGGAGACTTCAGCAGAGCCTGGTAGGCCCCGGCGCGGACCTCCCTCGGAGCAGGGAACTGGTGCAGGAGCTGCGGCAGGACCGTGGTCAGCCAGTTCGCGACGGACGTCCCAGAGACCCCGCCGACGCGGGCCGCCCTCGTGAGCCAGTCCGTCAACCGTTCCGGGTCGGCGGGCAGGCGCTGAACCTCGTCGTACGTCAGCCACTGCCCCGCGACCCAGAACTGGCCGCGATCCGGCAGGAGGAGACCCACATGGCCCTTGGAGTGCTTGCCGGACAGCTTCACGATTTTGCCGTCGATCGTCTTGCCCCATTGTGTGGGCGAGCCGTCACGCTGCCACGCCTTCTTGTCCGCCGGGCTTTCCGGCCGCGTCGCCAGTTCCCGGTATCCGTTCCAGGCCTTGCCGGCGGGGGTCGCCCACTCCTCCGAGACGCTCGTCTCCAGGAGCGCATAGGAGTGCGACTTGGTGCCGAACCGCCAGGGGTGGGTGGAGGTCGTCACCGACCTGGTGTGCCAGTAGGCGCCCTCGGGAGGAGCGGCCGCGACGGCCGCGGGCGCGCTCAGGACGGTGGCGGCCAGGGCCAGGGCGGCGGTGAAGGTCATCGATCTGCTGCGGGGAAACGCGGTCATGACCATCCATACGCCTGAGCCGCCCGAACGGTTGCCCGCGAGATCGTACGAGCCCGGCGGGCAACGGTCCCGGGCACCGGGGCGTATTAGAAGGCGTGAAATCGAACGGACAGACGTGAACGGAGCAGAACATGACTTCGGCTCCTTTGTGGCCGCCCGCGCCACCAGCCTCTTACGGGTCGCCTATCTCGCCTGCGGCGACCAGACGGAGGCCGAGGACCTGTTGCAGACGGCGCTGGAGCGCACCTACAGGAACTGGCACCGGGTCCGCCACGACAGTCCCGAGCCCTACGTGCGCCGCGTCATCATCAACGCGGCCATCAGCCGGGCCCGCCGCCGGGCGATCCTCAACATCATCCCCATGCACAGCCCGCCGGAGACGTCGGCCCGCGAGAAGGACTCCGACCTCGTCCACGTGCTCATGAACGCGCTGCGTGCCCTCCCTCCCCGGCAGCGCGCGGTGATCGTCCTGCGCTACTGGGAGGACCTCAGCGAGACGCAGACCGCCGAGGTGCTCGGATGCGCCGTCGGCACGGTCAAGAGTCAGGCGTCGAAGGCCCTGGCCAAGCTCCGTACGGCGCTCGGCGGGGACATCATGGAAGGAGCGCGCGACAATGCCCAGGCTTGAGGACGAGATCCGCCGGCTCATGGAAGGCGAGACCGCGCGGTTGCAGGCCGCTCCCGACCTGCTCGACCGGGTGATGCGCCTGCGCCGGGCACGGCGGGCCAGGGTCAAGACCGCGGTGGTGACCGCGTCCGTGCTCGCGTCCGTGGCCGTCGTCGCCGCTCCCGCCGTCTACCTGGCCACCGCCGCCCAGCGGGCCACGCCCGGCACGCAGGCCACGACCTCCGCGACGCTGGAAGAGCCCGCCATCGACGACACCCCAGCCGCGCGGACCGAGCCGAAGACCCTCGGGGACCTGGGCGACGGTTTGGAGTTCGGGCACGTCAAGCTCGGTTACCTGCCCGAAGGGCTGCGCTGGTCCACACGGTCGATCGACTACGGCGACGTGTACTCCACCTCGTACAACTACAAGGGCGATGCCGAGGGTTTCTATCAGGTTCAACTCCTCGTGTACGAGGAGGAGGCCGTCCGGGAGGTCACCGAACGGATCCAGCGCTATCGCGACGAGAAGGACGGCGAGGACGTGATGATCGGCGACCGGAGCGGCTATCTGGTCGTGCAGCACGTCGGCGAGGACGGCATGGCGGGCACCCCGACCCTCTTCCTCAAGATGGGCGACCGGCAGTGGGCCGAGATCAACTTCAGCCCCGTGTACGCCGAGGAGTTCTCCGGCGCCGAGGCCGTCAACACCGAGTTGAGGAAGATCGCGCAAGGACTCACCTCCACCATGTGACGCCCAGGGGACCGGCGGTCCTGATCGCGTTCGCACAGCATCGCCGAGCCATGGATCCCGTTCGAGGACGGCGGGAGGACATTGACTGGACAGGACATGGAAGCCCCAGCCGTGTCTGCCATGATCCGGTGATGGATGTCGACGAATACTGGGGGCTGGTCGAGCGTTCGGGGCGCGAGACCCGTACCAAGGAGGATCGGGCAGGGTGGCTCGTCGAGCGGCTCTCGGAGTTATCGGTGGAGGAGATCCTCGACTACGACGCCTGGCACACCCGGGCGGAGAACCGCGCCTGCACCTGGGACGTGTACGTGGTGTGCTCGTCCATCACCGGGTTCGGGTCGTACAACGGGTTCGAGTACTTCGTCCAGTGGCTGATCAGTTTCGGGCGGGACGCGTACGAGGAACTCGTCGAGTGTCCTGACAAGATCGTCGAGTTGCCGCACGTCCAGCGGCTCCGGTGGTTGACGCGGACGTACAGTCACGAGCGGACGAGCTGGTCGCGGGACGGAGGGTTCCGGCTGGACCGGCAGACGTGCACGAGGCTGCAGAAATGGCCGGACGAGGAGTGGCCGGAGTTCGAGCTTCTGGGGTACGTGGCGCATCAGGCGTACGACGAGGCCGGCGGCTCCGACAACAGCTACATGGAAGGGTTCCGGGATCGCGGGGTCGAGCCGAGGTTCCCCTTCTGCGGCTACGAGGAGGAACCCGAGGGCGAGGCGTGGGACTTCGAGGACCCGGCCGAGTTCGTCCGGCGGCTGCCGAGGACCGCGTATCAGTACCACGGCGGCTGACGGAGAACGCCCACGGCGATCCAGCCACGTGCCCGCCGACAGCGGCTCCTCAGGTGATGGGGACGTCACGCATCGGCTCGAAGGCGAACAGCTCGACGTCCACCGTCCGCACGTCCGGCGGTGGCGAGGTCATCAGGGCGAACGTCCTGACCCGCCCGCCCTGCGGCAGCTTGCCGAGTTGGCTGCACAGGCAGTGGTGAACGGGCGGACCGGACGTGCGCAGCACGTGATAGCGGTTGTCGTCGGCGTCGGCGAGCGAGAGCCAGAAGAACTCGAAGGCCGCGATGTCGGTGGTGCCGGTGGACCTCCGGGCGTCCTCGTCCATGGCGGCGTCCTGCATCGTGATCTCGCGCGAGCTCTCGTTGCGGAAGTCGAACGTGGCGATCAGAGTGGTGGGGCTCAGCCGGCGCAGTTCCACCAGGTCCGCGGTGACGCCCTCCATGCCCCGCAGCCCGGCGGCGGTCGCCCCGCTGGTGGCCGGCACGGACGGGCCCTCCTCCGGCTTCGGGACGGACGGGGTGGCCTGCGCGGTGGGGGCCGATCGCGGATAGCTCACCTCGACCCGGCGGTTGGCGGCGCGTGCCGCCTCCGAGCCGCCCTGCTCCTTCGGCTCGCGCTCGCCCTTGCCCTCGACCTCGAAGGTCAGGTCGCCGTCGGCTCCCGAGGCGCGGAGCGCCCGCTCCACCGCTTCGGCGCGGCGGCGCGAAAGCCCCAGGTTGTACGTGTCGTCGCCGACGTCGTCGGTGTGCCCGACGATCCGCACGGTCCCGGCGGCCTGGCTGCGGATCCGTTCGGCGGTGCCGCGCAGCGTGGCCCGCGCCTCGGAGGTCAGGCTCGCCTTGTCGAAGGCGAACAGCACGTCGGTGTCGAGCGCGATCTCCACTCTGTCGGAGGTCTCGGAGACCTTCTCGGCGGCGCCGCTGAGGTGGGTGGCCAGACCTCGGGTGTTCGGGAAGGCCGCGGCGATGGCGGCGGGGCCGGGCTCGTCCGGCGCGGCGGCCTGTCCGCGCGGGCCGATCGGCAACGGGGCCGTGACACCGGCGGCGAGCAGGCCCACCGCGACGCTGGTGGTCTCCGCGGGCACCCGGTAGACGATCCAGGCCTGGGCGGGCTCGGAGGTCACCGTCACCTTCCCGGACAGCTGGGTGCAGAGGCAGGCCGCGCCCATCTCCTCCTTGTCGCGCTTCATCGCCAGATACACCGACAACCGTGGCTCGTCGAGGAGGAAGAATCCCGCCGAGGACGCGGTGTAGTTGTAGGCCACGGTGCCGGCGATCGCCGGGGGACCGAACTGGCCCAGATCGACCTCGCCGCGCTCGGCGCTGATCCGCAGCCGTGCGGTGACCGTGTCGGGGGTCGTCCGTTCCAGCGAGACCACGTCGATCCGGCCCGTACCGGACCCGTCCCTCTCGCCGCCGACCCGCAGCGTCGCCAGCGCGGCTGGCCCTTCGGGGGCGGTCGGGGACGCGGCCGGCGCCGACGGCTCAGGTGCGCTGGCGGGCGGCTGCGCGGCGCACCCGGCCAGCAGCGCGACGACCGCCAGCGCGCTCGCCGTGATCGTGGTCCTACGGCCCGCGCGCCATAACGGCATGGTCATCCCCTCGTCCGCCCGACCGTTGATAGGACTTCGAACAACGGCATCCCGTCCGAGTCAGGATTTAAGCAGACTCGTCCGCGATGCGGGCGGATCAGCGCTCACTCGGCGTGCCAGAGGGCCGCGAGCTGCCGGGTGGCCAGGCGGGACGGTATCGCGCGCAGCAGCGCGTCGCGGAGCCACGCGGTGACGCCCGTCCGCGAGGTCATCCGTGACTGCCGGAACGCGCCCCGCATGACGCGGTTGGCGCTGGGCCGGCGCTCGGCGTCGTAGCGCAGCAGCCGCTCGGCGGCGTCCGCCGGCTCGGCGCCGGTGAGGTGGCGGGTGAGCGCGGCGGCGTCCTGGAACGCCTGGCTTGCGCCCTGGCCGAGATCGGGTGGCATGCCGTGCGCGGCGTCGCCGAGCAGCGCTACCCTGCCGGACACGTACGAGGGCAGAGGTTCGGCCAGGCCGGCGATCGGGTCGACGTGGATGTCCGAGGGCGGCGTGTCCTCGATCAGCCTGGTGACCAGCGGGTGCCAGTCGGCCATCAGGGACAGCATCTGCCCGCGCGCCTCCTCAGGGCCGGGCGGCGCGCCGCGCAGAGCGGTGTCGGTGAACCAGTAGAGCCGGTCCTCGCCGACGGGGAACAGGCCGAACATCGCCCCGCTGCGGCGGTCGACCAGCTGGCAGGCGAGCAGGTCCGGCGTGAGGTCGCCGGGGCGGGGCAGCATGCCGCGCAGGTCCAGCCGGCCGGTGCGGCGCAGACCGGGGTGGCGGGGGAACAGCTGGGCGCGCAGCTCGCCGGCGATGCCGTCGGCCGCGACCACGGCGTCCGCTTCGGCGACGGCGCGGCCCCCGCTGATCACGGCCACCTCGGAGTCGCCGATCTCCAGACGGTCGACCGGGGTCGCGGTGCGCACCAGGTGGGCGGGCAGCGGGGCGCGCAGCGCCTGGTGGAGCTCCGCCCGCTCGACGATGACGACCGCGCCGATCTCCTGCTGTGCCTGGATCACGTCGGTGACGAGCAGCGGCCGGCCGCGCCAGTCACGCAGCCCTCCGGCGAAGGCTTCCGTGTGCCGCCCGCGGACGTCCTCGGCCAGCCCCAGCGCGTCGAGTGCGCGCAGCCCGTTGGGCATGATCGCGATCCCGGTGCCCTTCTCGCGCAGGGCGGCGCCCCGTTCGAGGAGTGTCACCTCGTGTCCCGCACGGTGCAGCCCCACCGCGACCGCCACCCCGCCCAGCCCCGCGCCGACCACCGCGATCCTCACGCGTCCTCCATTCACTACGATCGTACTAGTACGACTATTGGTAACATGGCCGCATGCCGCCCGCCAATCCGGCCCGTCGCCGGGCCCTGACCGATGCCGCCATCGAGTTGCTCGCGTCGTCGGGGGTGCACGGGCTGACCCATCGCGCGGTGGAGAAGGCGGCGGATCTCCCGCCGGGCACGGCCTCCAACTACTTCCGCAGCCGGGAGGCGCTGCTGGTGGCCGCGGCCGAACGCGTCGCCGAGCTGCATCACGCCGACACCGGCCGGGCCGTCGGGCGGCCCGCTCCCCTGGTCGACCTCCTGACCGAATCGCTGTTCGCCGCGGCGACCACCCTGCGCACCCGCTACCTGGCGATCTTCGAGCTCCAGCTGGAGGCCGCCCGGCGACCGGCCCTGGCCCATGCGCTCACCGGCCTTCACGACACGGCCTCACAGATCACCGCCGGGCAGCACGACCGGCTCGGCCTCACCATCCCGCGCGAGAAGATCCCCGCGATGATCGCCCTTTACGGGGGCGCCCTGTTCACCCTCGTCACCGCGCCGCCCGAGAACGTCAACAGAGATCTGGTACGCGACCTGGTGCGGGTCATCGTGGACGGCTGCGCCTGAGCCATTCAGCAGGATCTGGCGTGGAACCCCGGGCGTTTACGCCTGGGAGGAAACGACAGCGCGGGAGGGCCCTCAGGCCCGAGCGGTGCCGTGACGGCTGGCTTCGCGTGAGCGGCTCAGCCCGGTCGCTTCTGATTCTCGATGTACTCCTTGATGATCGACAGGGGTGCGCCTCCGCAGGAGGCGGCGAAGTAGCTGGGCGACCAGAAGTGGCCGCCCCAGAGATAGCGGCGGACATGAGCGCTGTACTCCTTCCGCAGCAGCCGGGCCGAGACGCCTTTGAGAGAGTTGACCAAGGTGGAGAGCGCGACCTTGGGCGGGTAGTGAACCAGCAAGTGGACATGGTCATGCTCGCCGTTGAACTCGACCAGTTCGGCGCCGAAGCTGTCGCATACCTCGATCATGATTTCTTCACAGCGGCGCAGAAGTTCGTCGGTGAACACTCCACGCCGATATATGGGTGTAAAGACCAAATGGGCATGCAGGGCGTAGACGACGGTGCGCCCACGCCGGATATCGGGATTGGGTTCCCATCGCGGTGACATAGACCAAATGTTAGTGTGTTCGATATGAAGCTGGTGGTGCAGGTGCGACTCCTGCCGACGCCCGAGCAGGCGGCGGCGCTGGAGGCGACCCTGCGCGCGGTCAACGCAGCCGCCTGCCAGGTCTCTACGCTGGCCTACGATCAGCGGGTCTTCCGCAACTACGACCTGCGCAAGCACGCCTACACGAGCATCAAAGACCACTACGGGCTGGCCGCCCAGGCCGCTCAGCACGTCATCAAAAAGGTCGCCGACGCCTACGCCGTCCTGCACGCCAACCTGCGGGCCGGGAACCTGGGCAAGCCGGGCTCAGCGCGACGCCTCAAAGCCGAATCCAAGCCGATCGCCTTCCGGCCCGACGCCGCTCAGCCCTTCGATGACCGATGTTTGTCCTGGCAGATCGACGCGCGGACGGTGTCGATCTGGACGGTTGCCGGGAGGCTGAAAGACCTGACGTTCACTGCCTCCGCCGAGCAACTCAAGACCCTGTCGGCCTACCGGAAGGGCGAGTCCGACCTGGTCTGCCGGGACGGCGTGTGGTTCCTGATCGCGACCTGCGACCTTCCCGACCGGCCGGTGAGTCTGCCGGACGGCTTTCTGGGCGTGGACCTGGGCATCGCCAACATCGCCACCACCAGCACCGGCACCCGGCATTGCGGCAAGAGACTGAACGCGGTCCGCCACCGGCGGCGCGAGCTGCGACGCCGGTTGCAGGCCAAGGGCACCAAATCGGCCAAGCGGCTGCTGAAAAAGCGGCGCCGGGCCGAGGCGCGGTTCGCCGCCAACACCAATCATGTCATCGCCAAGCAGATCGTGACCGAGGCAGAACGCACCGGACAAGGGATCGCCCTGGAAGACCTCCAGGGCATCCGCGAGCGGGTACGGCTTCGCAAGCCCCAGCGGGTCACGCTGCATGCGTGGAGCTTCCACCAACTCGGGAGCTTCATCTCCTACAAGGCGGCCCGGGCCGGGGTCGCCGTCATCCACGTCGACCCGTCCTACACCAGCCGGCAGTGCTCGGCCTGCGGGCACGTGGACAAGAACAACCGGCGCGACCAGGAAACCTTCTCATGTACGTCGTGCGGCTTCGCTGAGCATGCCGACGTCAACGCAGCCCGGAACATCGCCTCACGCGGTGAGACGGGCTGGGCAGTGAGTCACGCTGCCTGACGCGGACCGGACCGTCGAAGCCATCGACGGCGAGGAACTGCAAGCTCGGTCGTTCACGGCCGAGAAGCTGACGACATGGGTGTTCTCGCCCTCACGGGACATCTCGCCGATCGCGTGCTTCACCGGGGCCGGGTCGCGCAGCACGTGGACGAACTCCGCCATCCGGCTGTCGAACGGGCCCACGGCCAGGATGAAGAGGACGATCACCGCGAACACCACGCCAGGGAACAGACCTCCCTCCGTCTCCATGGTGGACGTCTCGAGCTCGCCACGCACCAGGCGGACGAAGAAGAGCACCGTCGGCAGCGCGAACACGGTCAGGGCGATCAGTCCGCCGGCGGTCCACACCAGGGCGTGGTAGAACAGCCTGCCGGGCGGCAGGATGTCCACTCCCGTCGGCTGGGCGGCGCGGGTCAGCTGCGGGGCAGGTCGCGCCAGGGCTTGCCGCGGTACGGGTCGAAGTCCTTGGGGAGGCCGAGCACGCGTTCGGCGATGACGTTCTTGTTGACCTCGGTGGTGCCGCCCTCGATGGTGTTGGCGCGGCTGCGGAGCATCCCCCGGGTCTCGGCGGGCATCGAGGCCCAGTACTCGGCGGGGGACGACGCCGTGCCGGGCCAGGCGATGGCGTCCTCGCCGGACAGGGTGGCGGCCGTCTCCTGGATGCGCTGGTTGAGGTCGGTGCCGTGGACCTTGCCGATCGAGCTCTCCGGGCCGGGGGGCAGGTTGCCGGCCTGACGGGCACGGACGCGGCGGTTGGTCCAGGTGCGGACCTGTTCCTCGCACCACAGCTCCACGATGCGGGCGCGGACCAGCGGGTCGTCCCAGCCGCCCGGGAGACCGGACTCGGTGCGGCGGCGGGCCAGGCGGACGAGGTGCGAGGCGCTGACGCCGCCGATGCGGTCGACGCCGACGGAGCCGCCGCCCGACACCATCTGACGCTCGCCGGCGAGCGTGGCCTGGGCGACCCGCCAGCCGTTGCCGGGGTCGCCGAGCCGGTGCGCGTCGGGGACGCGGGCGCCGTCGAAGAACACCTCGAAGAACTCGGCCTCGCCGCCGATGTGCGGCAGCGGCCGCACCTCGACGCCGGGCTGGCGCATGGCCAGGAGGAAGTAGGTGATGCCCTGGTGCTTGGGGGCGTCGGGGTCGGTACGGGCGAGCAGCACCGCGTAGTCGGCCTGGTCGGCCCAGGTGGTCCACACCTTCTGGCCGTGCACGACCCAGGTGTCGCCGTCGAGCTCGGCCCTGGTGGAGAGGGAGGCGAGGTCACTGCCGGAGCCTGGCTCGCTGAAGAGCTGGCACCAGATCTCCTCGGCCCTGGTGATCGGCTTGAGGAAGCGCCGCCTTTGTTCCTCCGTGCCGTGGGCGAACAGGGCGGGGGCCGCCAGGTTGAGGCCGAGCGGGTTGAGCCGGGGCAGGTGGTAGGGGCGCAGCGCCTCGTCGGCGGCCACGGCGGCCCTGCGCGACCAGCCGAGGCCGCCGTAGTCGACCTCCCAGGTGGCCGCGACCAGTCCGGACGCGCCGAGCTCGGGGTACCACGCGCGGTACTCCTCGCGGGTCCGGACGGTGCGCACGGCGCGCGGGCCGCCCTGCTCGCCGGCCTCGCGCCAGGCGGTGGGCAGGTGGGCCGCGATCCAGGCACGGGCGGCCTCCACGGCCTCGCCTGGGGTGACGTCCGGGCCGGTGGGCAGTGCGGTCATGGGTGGATCTCCCCGTCAGCGTGAGGGCTCGCGCCCTGAGAGCGAATGGCGTCAAAAGGCCCTGCCTCAGCGCGGCCAGGCTCTGAGCGAGCCTGCGTGCGGGCGGCCTCCAGGCTGGCGGCCTCCACGCTGGCGGCGGTGCGGCCGAGTTCCTGGGCGCGCCAGAGGGCCTGCTTGAGCGCGCGGGCGTGCGCGGGGTCGGCGGCGGCCACGGTCTCGGCGACCCGCTGGGCCGCGTCGCGCAGGGCGTCGGGCTCGACGACCTCGCCGACCAGGCCGAGCTGGTACGCGCGCGCCGCGTCGAGCCGCTCGTGGACGCCGATCAGCGCGAGCCGGGCGGCGGCCGTGGCGGAGATCCGGCGCACCAGGCCGATCGCCTCCCAGGCGCTGACCTGGCCGACGCTGACGTGCGGGTCGAGGAAGGTGGCGGAAGCGGAGGCCAGGACGATGTCGGCGTCGACCACGAAGTGCAGCCCGCCGCCCGCGCAGACGCCGTTGACCGCGGCCACCACGGGGGTGCGGACGCCGAGATGCCAGCCGGTCAGCTCCAGCTCCCCGGCACGGGTGCGGCGGCTCGACTCGCGCAGGCTGGCGGGATCGCGGGCGAGCGCGGCCATGTCGAGCCCCGTCTGGAAGGCACGGCCGCGGCCGGTGACGACGATGCAGCGTACGTCGTCGTCGGCGTCCAGCTCGCGCCAGGCGAGCGGCAGCTCGGCCATCATCACGGCGTCCATGGCGTTGCCCGCCCGCGGCCGGTCGAACTCCAGCCAGCCGACCGGGCCGCGGCGCTCGACCGCCAGCGTCTCGTACGCCATCCGACCCCCTGTTCCCTCTGCCATAGTTATATATAAGATAGCAAAGAAAAGGCGAGAGAAGGCGGACAGGTTACATGGCTCCGACGGAAGAGAAGACCCGCCCCCGGATCACGGACGAGGGGGTGGAGGCGCTGCGGGCACGCATCGGCATCCCCCAGCCCAACCCCGTCCCGCCCCACTACCTGCGTCCGGGCACCGACGCGTTCCGGATCGTGGCCCGCGCGTACGGCGACGACAACCCGCTGTGGTGCGACCCCGACCACGCCGCCCGCTCCCGCTGGGGGCAGCCCATCGCCCCGTTCCCGCTGGTCGGCGGCGACAGCCTGATCGGCGAGGACGTGCTCACCGAGGCCGACCTGGCCCGGCAGGACGAGGTCAGGGGCGACCCGCTGCGCGGCGTGCACGCCTTCTACTCGGCCTGCGAGCGCGAGTGGTGGAACCCGCTCTACGAAGGCCGGGCCGTGCACCGGCGCAACGCGCTCGTGGGCGTGCTCGACAAGCCCAGCGAGTTCAGCGGCCGGGCCGTGCACGAGTGGAACGCCAACGTCTTCGCCACCGCCGACGGCACCCCGCTGGCCGGCCAGTACCGGCTGATGATCCGTACCGAACGTGACGAGGCGCGCAAGCGCAAGAAGTACGACGACGTCGCGATCGAGCCGTGGACCGAGGAGAAGATCGCCGAGATCGACGCCCAGTACGCCGCCGAGCGGGCGCGCGGCGCGGAGCCGCGCTGGTTCGAGGACGTCGAGGAGGGCGAGGAGATCGCCCCGCTCGTCAAGGGCCCGCTGACGGTGACGGACATGGTCTGCTGGCACACCGGCATGGGGATGGGCGTGTACGGGGTCGCGCCGCTGCGGCTGGGCCACCGCAACCGGCAGCGCATCCCGCGCTTCTACCACCGCGACGACCTGGGCGTGTGGGACGCGATGCAGCGGGTCCACTGGGACCCCGAGTTCGCCCGCCGCTCCGGCAACCCGACCACCTTCGACTACGGGCGGATGCGCGAGACGTGGATGATCCACGCCTGCACCGACTGGATGGGCGACGACGCCTGGCTGTGGCGGATCCGGGTGGAGTTCCGCAAGTTCAACTACGTCGGCGACGCCCAGTGGATCACCGGCAAGGTGGTGCGCAAGCACCTCATGGAAGACGGCAACGGCGTCCACCCGGCCGTGGACCTGGAGCTGGCCGCCACCAACCAGCGCGGCGAGGTCACCGCGCCGGCCACCGCCACCATCCTGCTGCCGAGCCGCGAGCACGGCCCCGTCGCCCTGCCCGAGCCGATGGGCGGCGCGACCACGCTCGACGGCACCCTGCAGGCCGCGATCCGGCACTTCTCCCGGACATGACCAGGCCGCTCGACGGCGTGCTGGTCGTCTCGATGGAGCAGGCCGTGTCCGCCCCGTACGCCACCCGCCAGCTCGCCGACCTGGGCGCGCGGGTGATCAAGGTGGAGCGGCCCGACGGCGGCGACTTCGCCCGCGCCTTCGACACCCACGCCAACGGCACCGGGGCGCACTTCGCCTGGGCCAACAGGAACAAGGAGTCGCTGGCCCTGGACGTCAAGACGCCCGGGGGCCGGCGGGTCGTCGGTGAGCTGCTGGCCAGGGCCGACGTGTTCACGCACAACCTGGTGCCGGGGGCGGCCGCCCGGCTGGGGCTGGACGGCGCGTCGCTGCGCGCCGTCCACCCGCGGCTGGTGGTGTGTGAGATCTCCGGGTACGGCACCGGCGGGCCCTATGACGGGCGCAAGGCGTACGACCTGCTGGTACAGGCGGAGTCCGGGCTGACGGCGATCACCGGCAGCCCGGAGGAGCCGGTCAAGCCGGGCATCTCGGTGGCCGACATCGCGGCGGGCATGTTCGCCTTCTCCAGCGTGCTGGCGGCGCTGCTGCGGCGTTCCGCCACCGGCGAGGGGTGCGTGCTGGAGGTGTCCATGCTGGACGCGATGGCCGACTGGATGGGGTACCCGCTGGTGGTGCGCAGGCACGGCACGCAGCCCGCGCTCGCCCCGGGGATGAGCCATCCGGCCATCGCGCCGTACGACGCCTACCGGGCGGCCGACGGGCGGCTGGTCACGGTGAGCGTGCAGAACGACCGCGAGTGGGCCAAGCTGGCCGCGTCGGTGCTGGGGCGGCCGGAGCTGGCCGACGACCCCCGGTACGCGACCAACCAGGCGCGCGTCGCGCACCGCGGCGTCATCGACGGGCTGGTGGCGGACGCCATCGGGGCCATGGACGCCGACCGCGCCGTGGCCGCCCTGCACGCGGCCGGGATCGGCTGCGGGCTCGTCAACGACCTGGCCGCCGTCGTCGACCACCCCCAGCTCGTGGCCCGCGACCGCTGGCTGACCGTGCCCGCCCCCGCCGGCCCGGTCTCCGCCCCGCTCCCCCCTCCGGTGACCGCCGCCTGGCAACCCCCCGCCGGCCCGGTCCCGGGTCTGGGCGAGCACACCGAGGCGGTGCTGCGGGAGCTGGGGTACGACGCGGCGGCCATCGCGAAGCTGCGCGCCGAGGGCGCCGTCCGGACGAGTGAGGAGAGGCCGTGACCGTTACCTCCGAAGAGGACCTTGAGGAGTTCCGCGAGAGCGTGCGGGGCGCGCTGTCGCAGGTCAGCACCTCGGCCCGGGTCAGGGCGGCGATGCTGACCGGTAGCGGGCACGACGAGGCCACCTGGCGTGCCCTGGTGCAGCTCGACCTGCCCGGTCTGATGCTGCCTGAGCGGTGTGGCGGCAGCGGGCTCGGTGCGGCGGAGTTCGCCGTGGCCGCCGAGGAGTGCGGCGCCTGGCTGGCCTGCTCGCCGCTGTTCGGCACGTCGGTGCTGGCCGTGCCGCTGCTGCTCGCGCTCGGCGACGACGCCGCGCTCGACGCGTACGGGCCGCGCATCGCGAGCGGCGACGTGACCGCCACCGTCGCGCTGGCCGAGGCCGGCGCCCGCTGGGACGTCGAGGCGATCCGCACCACCGCCCGCCGCGACGGCGACGGCTGGCGGCTCGACGGCGCCAAGACCCACGTCGTCGACGGCGCCACGGCGGACCTGCTGCTGGTCGTCGCGAACACACCCGACGGACCAGCCGTGTTCGCGGTCGAGCGCGCCACGGCTCCAGCGGGGGGCCCGGACGGGCGCGACGCGCATCCGGGGGTGGGCGTGGAGTCGCTGGTCACGCTGGATCTGACCAGGAAGATGGCGCGGGTGAAGTTCGACGGCACGCCGGCCGTGCTCGTCGGACCGGTCGGGTGCGCGGGTGAGCTGGCCGGGGCCGCCGACGTGTCGCGGGCGTTGCTGGCGGCCGAGCAGACCGGGGTCGCGCAGCGGTGCCTGGACATGACGGTGGAGTACGCGAAGACGCGCATCCAGTTCGCCCGCCCGATCGGCTCGTTCCAGGTCATCAAGGAGCGGCTCGCCGACGCGCTGATCAAGGTCGAGTCCGCGCGCTCCGCCGTCTACACGGCGACCCGCTCGGAGGGCCCGGCGCTCGCAAGGGACTCGCGGGTGGCCGCGCTCATGGCGGGCAAGGCCGCGTCCTGGGTCACCGCCCAGACGATCCAGCTGCACGGCGGCGTCGGCTTCACCTGGGAGCATGACGCCCACCTCTACTTCAAGCGGGCGCGTACGAGCGCTCACCTGCTCGGGGAGGCCGGCGAGCACGTGACCGCGCTCGCCGGGATGCTCGAGCGCGAGGTCGTCTGACACGAGAGGGACACGAGCATGACGTACGAGACCATCAAGGTGGAACGGCACGGCCGCGTCGGATGGCTGATCAACGCCCGCCCCGGCGTGCTGAACGCGATGAACAACGCGATGCGCGACGAGCTGGCCGAGGCCTGGCTGGAGCTGGACCGGGACCCGTCGGTCCGGGTGATCGTGCACACCGGCGAGGGCCGCGCCTTCCAGACGGGGGCGGACCTCGCAGAGATAGCCGGTGACGGTGTGGGCATGCAGCGCTACCAGGACAGCCTGATGAACTTCGACCTGCACTTCACCTCCTGGCACCAGAACGTCTCCAAGCCGGTCATCGCCGCCGTGAACGGCATCTGCGCCGGCGGCGGGCTGCACTTCGTGGCCGACGCCGACATCGTGATCGCCGCGTCCGACGCCACGTTCTTCGACCCGCACGTGAGCGTCGGCCAGGTGACCGCCATCGAGATGATCGGGCTGGCCAAGAAGATCCCGTTCGAGGCGGTGATGCGGATGGCGCTGGTCGGGTCGCACGAGCGGATGTCCGCCCAGCGCGCCCTAGAACTGGGCCTGGTCAGCCAGGTCGTGGACCCGCCGGAGCAGCTGCGCGAGGCCGCGCAGGAGCTGGCCGAGAAGGTTGCCCGCAACTCCCCCGCCGCGATGGCCGCCACCAAGAAGGCCCTGTGGGCGGCGCTGGAGCTGGGGCTGACGGACGCCTGCAAGGTGGGCACCCAGCACCTCGTGAGCGTGTGGGGGCATCATGACCAGAGCGAGGGCCCCCTCGCCTTCGTCGAGAAGCGCGAACCCCGCTGGGCTGAGTGAAGCACGAGCACAATCGACCCGCTGGGCTGAAAGAGAGAAGAGGATGGGTATGGAGATGAACCTGCTCGAAGGCCGCGCGGCCGTGGTCACCGGCTCGGCGCAGGGCATCGGCCTAGCGATCGCGACGGTCCTGGCCCGCAACGGCGCGTCCGTGGTGGTCAGCGACGTCAACGCGGAGGGTGCCAAGCAGGCGGCCGCCGACCTGGAGGCCCAGGGCCTGAAGGCGGTCGCGGTGCCGTGCGACGTGACCGACGAGGCGGCCGTCGAGGCGCTGGCCGACGCGTGCAAGAACGCCTTCGGGTCGCTGGACGTCATGGTCAACAACGCCGGCATCACCCGTGACGCCACGATGCCGAAGATGACGCTGGAGGACTTCAAGAAGGTGGTGGACGTCCACCTGACCGGGGCCTGGCTGGGCACCCGGGCCGCGGCGCGGATCATGCGGGAGCAGCGGCGCGGCGCCATCATCAACATCTCCTCCATTTCCGGAAAAGCCGGAAACTTCGGGCAGACGAACTACAGCTCCGCCAAGGCCGGCATGATCGGCCTCACCAAGGCCTCCGCCCGCGAGCTCGCCCGCCACCAGATCCGGGTCAACGCCATCCAGCCCGGCCCGATCCGTACGGCCATGACCGCCGGCATGCCGCCCGAGGCGCTGCAGAAGATGCTCGACAACATCCCGCTGGGCCGCATCGGCGAGCCGGAGGACATCGCCAACGCCGCGCTCTTCCTGGCCTCCGACCTCTCGTCGTTCATCACCGGCATCACGGTGGAGGTCGCCGGCGGGAGGCACATGTGATGCGCGTCTTCGAGAGCCTCGCCGAGTTCACCGCGCAGGCCGGGCGGACGCTCGGCACCAGTGACTGGCTGGAGATCGGGCAGGAGCGGGTCGGCACGTTCGCCGACGCCACCGGCGACCACCAGTGGATCCACGTCGATCCGGTACGAGCCGCCGAGGGGCCCTTCGGCACCACGATCGCGCACGGCTACCTGTCGCTGTCGCTGCTGCCGGTCCTGGTCGGCACGATCTACCGGATCGAGGGCCTGCGGATGTCGGTCAACTACGGGCTGAACAAGGTGCGCTTCCCCAGCCCGGTGCCGGTCGGCTCGCGGGTGCGGGTCACCACCGAGCTGCGGGAGGCCAAGGAGTCCAACGGCGGCGTCATGGCCGTGCTGGGCTCGACGATGGAGATCGAGGGCGGGACGAAACCTGCCTGCGTGGCCGAGACGATCTCGCTCTACTACCCGCAGGGCTGAAAAGGGGCCGCCCCCTCCGGAGCGCAGTAACCGGAGGGGGCGGGCGTCGGCTACCAGCTCTTGAGCGTCGGCAGCACGCGGTCGGCGAACCGCTTGAGGTCCTCGTACGCCTCCTCGGGCGGCGTGCCGCCCGCCGGGCCGGAGTGCACGATGTCGGTCAGCGGCAGGCCCTTGACCAGGCCTTCCAGCGTCCCGATCACGGTGTCGGCGTCGCCGATGATCTCGTAGTCGCGGTAGGCCTCGGGGGTCGGCGCGAGGCCGTACCGCAGGTCGGGGTCGCCCATCTCGTCGCGGATGCGCCGGTAGAAGTCCCAGCGCTCGAAGATGAGGTCCTTGCGGCGCTCCCAGACGGCGTCGGGGTTCTCGTCGGTGACGGTGATCGCCCACGGGTTCGACACCCGCACCTGGTCGCGCTCGACGCCGGCCTCGGCCAGGCCCTCGAAGTAGGCCTGGTGGAACTCGGGGTCCACGGAGGCGCCGTGCAGGTTGGCGCCCATCCTGCCGGCGCGGCGGGCGGCGGGCGGCGCGGTGGCGGCCACCCAGAGCGGCGGGTGCGGCTGCTGCAGCGGCGCGGGGGCGACGGTGACGTCCTTGAGGTCGTAGTAGCGGCCGCTGTAGCTGAAGGGCCGCTGGGTCCAGGCCAGCTTGAGCACCTCCAGGCCCTCCTGCATGCGGGACGGCCTGGTCTTGGGCGAGTAGCCGAGCGCGTGGTACTCGGCGGCGCTGTGCCCGGAGCCGACCGTCACGTCCAGCCGGCCCTCGGACACGTGGTCGAGGACCGCCGTCTCCTGCGCCAGCATGGCCGCGTGGTGCAGCGGGAGGATGTAGACGTACGAGCCGATCCTGATGGTCCTGGTGCGCTCCGCCAGCATGGTGAGGAAGATCGGCACGGACGGCGCGTACCCGTCCGGCTGGAAGAAGTGCTCCTGCACCATGACGTAGTCGAAGCCCATGGCCTCGGCCTCGCACATGAGGTGGAGGCAGTCCTCCCAGTGGTCGCGCCACGGCCGCCCGTGCGGGTTGCGCATGTCCATGGTGAATCCGACGTGCACGGTCTCTCCTCAGATCCGGTAGCGGCGCTCGGCGTTGGCGGCGAACACCCGGTCGCGCTCGGCGGCGGTCAGGTCGCCGGTGGCGCCCAGGTAGGCCTCGGCGACCCGGTCGTAGCCGCCGAAGAGCGAGTCGACGGGGAAGTTGCTGCCGAAGAAGGAGCGGTCGACGCCGAAGACCTCCAGGCAGGCCTGGATCCACGGGCGCAGGGTCCCGGCGTCGAGCGTGTGCAGGCTCATGGGCAGGCCGGAGATCTTGCAGTCGACGTTGGCGAGCGAGGCGAGCCGGGTCAGGCCGTCGCGCCAGGCGGTGAACTGGTCGGGGTCGCCGCCGTCGGGCCAGCCCGCGTGCTCCAGCACGACGGCCAGGCCGGGGAAGTCGCGCAGCAGCGACAGCCAGCCGTCGACCTCGCCGGGGTGGATGACGACGTCGAAGACGTGGCCGCCGGCGTCGAGCAGCTCGGCCAGCCGCCGGGTGACCGGGTCGGCCGGGTCGAACCCGTACAGCACCCTGATGCCCCTGAACAGCGGGCTCTTGGCCTGCTCGGCGAGGTCGGCGGCGACGGTCTCGGCGTCCGCGCCTGGCTCGACGGCGCCGATGACGGCGCCGACCAGGCCGTGTTCGGTGGCGACCCGGTCGAGCCAGCGGGCCTCGTCCAGGTGGGTGCCGGGGGCCGTGACGGCCGAGACGTGCACGGCCTTGACCACGTCGAGGCCGGAGCCCGCGGCGTCGGCCAGGTAGTGCTCGGGCAGGTAGTCGCGCCGCAGGCCGGCCATGTCGCCGATGCCGAAGTCGTCGGAGTCCTCGGGCGGGTCGAGGGCGGGATACCACTTGTGCTCGGTCAGATGCCACAGGTGCATGTGGCTGTCAACGAAGCGCACCGGGGGCCACCTCACTTGAATCATTACAACAATAGCTAAGATACCGTCTCAGCTGGGCCCCTGTCCACGACGTCAGCCGGGCAGCCCGTACTCCTCCAGCAGCCGGCGGCCGATGATCATGCGCTGGATGTCCGCCGTGCCCTCGCCGATGAGCAGCATCGGGGCCTCCCGGTAGAGGCGCTCGATCTCGTACTCGGTGGAGTAGGCGTAGCCGCCGTGGATGCGGAAGGACTCCTCCACGACGTCCCGGCAGTATTCGGAGGCGAGATACTTCGCCATCCCCGCCTCCAGGTCGTTGCGCTGCCCGGCGTCCTTCTTGCGCGCGGCCATGACCATCATCTGGTGCGCGGCCTCGACCTTGGTGGCCATGTCGGCGAGCCTGAACTGCACCGCCTGGTGCTCGGCGATCCGCTTGCCGAACGTCCGGCGCTCCTGCGCGTAGCGGACCGCCAGTTCGAAGGCGCGCAGCGCGACCCCGCAGCCGCGGGCGGCGACGTTCACCCGGCCGACCTCGACGCCGTCCATCATCTGGTAGAAGCCGCGCCCGGGGGTCCCGCCCAGCACCTGCGAGGCGGGGGCGCGGTAGCCGTCGAAGACCATCTCGGTGGTGTCGACGCCCTTGTAACCCATCTTCGAGATCTTGCCGGGGATGGTCAGCCCCGGCTCGACCTCGCCGTATCCCGGCTCCTTCTCGACCAGGAACGTGGTCATGTTCCGATAGACCGAGTCCGCGCCCTCGTCCGTCTTCACCAGCACCGCGACCAGGTTGGCCGTGCCGCCGTTGGTGAGCCACATCTTCTGACCGTCGATCACGTACCCGTCGCCGTCGCGCGCGGCCCTCGTCGTGATCGCCGAGACGTCCGACCCGCAGCCGGGCTCCGACATCGAGAACGCGCCGCGCACCTCGCCGGTGGCCATCCGCGGCAGGTAGTGCCGCCGCTGCTCCTCGGTGCCGTGCTTCATGATCATGTACGCGACGATGAAGTGGGTGTTGACGATGCCCGACACGCTCATCCAGCCCCGGGCGATCTCCTCCACGGCCAGGGCGTAGGTCAGCAGCGACTCGCCCAGCCCCCCGTACTCCTCGGGGATGGTCAGCCCGAACAGCCCCATCTCGCGCATGCCTTCGACGATCTCCTGCGGGTACGCGTCCTCGCGCTCGAGACGCTGGGCCACGGGCAGGATCTCCTTGTCCGCGAACTCCCTGACCGTGCGGAGAATCTCCCGCTGCACGTCGGTGAGTCCGTCGGTCTGCGCGAGCCGTCCCATGCGTACCTCCTCGTCGATTTGTACGGCCATATTTATGACACATGCCCGGTACGCGTCACAAGGGCGGGTTGACAGCCACGCGGCGGGCCGGTTTTGATTTGGCCGTATATTTCCGCACGAGAGCAGGAGACAGCCGGTGGCGATCGTGGACGGCCCGTACTTCGAGGACCTGCGCGCCGGGATGCGGTTCGACGGCGCCCCGGCCATCACGCTCACCGAAGGGCTGGCGGCGGCCCACCAGGCGATCGTCGGCTGCCGGCTGCCGCTGGCGCTCGACCACGGCCTGTCGCGCCGGGTCGCCGGCGCGGCCCTCGCCGCGCCCCACCTGGTCTGGGACGTCGCCATCGGCCAGTCCACGGTCGCCACCCACACCGTGGTGGCCAACCTGTTCTACCGAGGCGTGGTGTTCCGGCGGGCGCCCGCGATCGGCGACACGCTCACGACGGTGACCGAGGTGGCCGGGCTGCGGCAGAACTCGCGACGCCCCGGCCGCGCGCCGACCGGGCTGGCCGCCCTCCGGATCAGCACCACCGACCAGGAGGGCCGCCCGGTCCTCGACTTCTGGCGGTGCGCGATGCTGCCGCTGCGCGACGGCGACCTCGACACCGGCCACGCCGAGGACCTGTCGGCCGTCGGCGCCGCGCCGGGGCACGACGAGCTGGCCGCGGTGACGGCCGGCTGGGACCTGTCCGCCCACCCCCAGGGCGGGGCGTTGAGCGCCGGCGACGTGTTCGAGGTGGCGGGCGGCGACGTGGTCTCGTCGGCCCCCGAGCTGGCCCGGCTCACGCTCAACGTCGCCAAGGTGCACCACGACGCGGCGGCGGGCGAGCGCCTCGTCTACGGCGGGCACACCATCGGGATCGCGCTCCACCAGGCCGTGCGGGCGCTGCCCTCGCTGGTCACCGTCGTCGGCTGGCACGGCTGCGACCACCTCGGCCCGGTACGCGAGAACGACACGCTCACCAGCACCGTCGAGGTCGAACGGCTGGACCGGCTGCCGTCCGGCACGCTGGCGCACCTGCGCTCGCGGGTCCGCGCCAACCGCTCCACCGACGTCCTCGACTGGCGTTTCGCGGCGGTGCTCGCGTGATCGGAAAGCCGGCGCGGGCCGGTAGGCTGCCGCGGGGTCGACGGGAGGTCGGGCGGTGACTCCTCCGCTCCCTGAAGGGAGCGGCTTCTCGCTAAGCCGCTTCCGCAGCCTCACGAAGGGCAAGCCCTGCCCTCAAGATGTTGACCGCCGCGTTCACGTCGGCGTGCGCGGCATGCCCGCACGCCGTACAGGCGAACCCGGCCTGGGTGACGCGGTTCTCCTTCACGCAGTGCCCGCAACGCGAGCACGTGCGGGAGGTGCCGGCGGGGTTCACCGCGATCAGCTCTCGACCGGCGCTCTCAGCCTTGTGCGACAGGATCGTCAGGAACACCCCCCAACCCGCATCCATGATGCTCCGGTTCAGGCCCGACTTCTGCGCGACGTTCCGGCCGGGAGCCTCGATCGTGCCGGACGCGCTGCGAGTCATGTTCGCGATCCGCAGGTCCTCGTGCACGATCACGTCGTAGGCGCCGACCAGGACGAGCGCGGCCTTGTGGGCGTGGTCGAGGCGCTGGCGGCCGACTTTGGCGTACAGCGTGGCGATGCGGGCCACCGCCTTGCGCCGCCGCCGCGAGCCCCGTTTCTTGCGGGCCAGGTCGCGCTGCGCGTCCGCGAGACGGCCGGCGGTGGCGGCCAGGTGACGCGGGTTCGCCACCTGGCCACCGTCGGAGGTGGTGAGGAGCGAGGCGACACCCATGTCGATCCCGGCCATCGCGCCCGTGGCGGGCAGAGGTTCGGCGGGTACGTCGTCGCACGACAGGACCAGATACCAGCGGGAGCCCTCGCGCTTGACGCTGATGGTCTTGACCCGGCCTTTCACGGGCCGGTGCTGGTGGACACGGACGTGCCCGACGCCCTGCAAGCGGACGTAGGTGGCGGTGGGATGTCCGGGCTGGGAGTCCCACCGGCAGCCGTCGCCGTCCTTCGGCCACTCGACGGTGTCGAACCAGCCGCGCCCTTTGAAACGAGGGAAGCCCGGGGTGCGTCCAGCCTTGACCCGGCGGAAGAACGCGCCGAACGCCTTGTCGAGCCGTCGCAGGGTGGCCTGCTGGGAGGAGAACGACCAGCGGCCCTGCCCGCCGGTGTCATCGCCCCGGATGTGTTTCAGCTCGGCCGACTGGTCGCCGTACCGGACGCTCACGCCCGCCCTGGCGTAGGCGGTGCGGCGGTGCTCCAGGGCGGCGTTGTAGAGCTGCCGGTGGTCCTCCAGACACGCGGTGAGAGCAATCTCCTGGTGGCGGGTGGGGCGCAGCAGGAACTTGAACGACCTGCGCACACCCCACCTCCTGTCACGTTCGGTAACGACAACACCACGGTATCGGCTGCCGCCGACAAAACCCGGAAGGACATCCGTGATGCGCGGACCTGACAGGTCAGGGCACGCTCTGGCCTTGGCGGCCCTCCGGCTTCCGTTTCCCCCGCCGCGTCAAGGCGACGGTCCCCTCGGGAGGATCTGATGGCGAGCACCGGGCGCAGGGAGAGCAGCTACAGCGCGCTCGCCCGCGAGGTCCGCGGCGACATCCTGTCGGGCCGCTACGCGGACGGGCGGCGGCTCCCCACCGAGGCCGAGCTCGCCGAACGTCACGGGGTGAGCAGGCAGACGGTACGACGCGCGTTCCAGGACCTGGTCGCCGAGGGCCTGGTCTACAGGGTCCCGGGGCGCGGCACATTCGCCAGTCCGCGCGAAGGCACCTACCTGCGCCAGTTCGGCTCTGTCGAGGACCTCATGGCCCTGTCGGTGGACACGCGGATGGACATCACCGTGCCGCTGCACCGGCGCGTGGACGTGGCGGCGGCCGGCCGGCTCCGGCTGGCCAGCGACGCCGTGAGCAGCCTGGCGTTCCGGCGGCTGCACGACGCGGTGCCGTTCTGCCTCACCACCGTGTTCCTGCCGCCGCACGTGGGCGGACTGCTACGGGACGTGCCGGAGCTCGCGGCCGAGGGGGCCACCAGCGCGTTCACCGTCATCGGGCTGCTCGACACCCGGCTCGGCGCGCCCATCGCGGAGGCCGACCAGAGCATCACCGTCGCCGCCGCCGACCCGGCCACGGCCCGCCACCTCGGCTGCGCCCCCGGCCACCCACTCCTGCGGATCGACCGCCTTTACCACGACACCGAGGGCACCCCGGTCGAGCTGGCGATCAGCCACTTCCTGCCTGAGCACTACTCCTACCGCACCCACCTACGCCGCAGCATCACCTGACCACCGGAGCGTCGAGGCTGTCGGGGTCCTACCCCACCCACCCACGCCACAGCATCACCTGACCACCCGAGTGTCACAGACGCCAAGTGACAGGGATGTCGGGTCCCACCCCACCCACCTGCCCGCAGCGTCCAGAGACGCCAAGTGACGGGGGAGTCGGGGTCCTACCCCACCTACCTGCGCCGCAGCGTCACAGGTGCCAGGTGATGGGGGTGTCGGGCTGGTAGCGGCAGGTGGAGCCGGTGGAGACCGTGGCACGGAGGTGGGCGGCCAGCTCGGGGTGGGCGCGGTCGAGCTTGCGCAGCACGTCGCGGATGCGGGCCGTGACCGTCTTGCGGGCGCGTTCGGCCTCGTCGCCCAGGCGGCGGGAGCGCCCGCCGAGGCCGGCCGCGCGGCGCAGTTCCTCCAGCAGGGCGGCGCGCTCGCCGTCGAGCTCGGCGGCCCGCCGGTCGTCGCCCAGCTCGGTCGCGCGGTCGATCTCCTCGTCCAGCAGGGTCAGGTGGTGCCGGTAACGGGCCTTGGCCTCCTCGTCGAGGACGTCGTCGCCGCCCATCCGCCGTGCGGCCACCACCAGCTCGCCGCCCTCCGGATCGAGCAACCGTACGGCCGGCATGTCGGCCCCAGGGTTGCCCAGCAGCGTGTGCAGGTCACGCAGCCCTTTCGCGTCAGGCACGTGCACCGCCCGCCCAGCGAACACCAGCGACCAGACGGCCCCCTCCCTGCTGAACCTCGGACCGCCACCTCCTGAGTCCACACCCGCCGCACCGTAGGCACCGTCGAAACCGACAGCCGCATCACCCGGCCCGGCCCCTGCCACAGATCGGGCACCCACCGAAGGACCCCCGCCCGAACCGGCATCCCCAGCCGGACTCGCCCGCGAACGGGCACTCCTCAACGAGTGCACGCCCAGCGCCGAACCAACGCTCCCATCCAGACTCGCGCCCGTCACTTCACCGGCATCCCCGGACGGACTCGCGCCCGCCCCACGGGCATCCTCTGACCGGCCAGCGCCCGTCACTACACCCGCATCCCCCGACCGGCCCGTGCCGTCGGATTCGTCGCCGCTCGGCGGCACGGGGGTGGTGTCCGGGAGGAGGTCATGGACGCGGGCCGTCAGGTGGCGCATGCCCAGGGTCGTAGCCTCCTTACCGGCGTGTTCCAGGAGGGCGCGGGCCGCGGGGAGGTCGCCCGGGGCGGCGCGGGACAGGAGGGCGTCGGCCAGGTGGACGCGGGCCAGCACCGACCACGGGCGGGCGCGCATGCGGTCGGCCGACCGGTGGGCGGCGGTGAAGCCGGCGATCGCCTCGTCCCAGCGCTCGTCGGCCGCGTCGATGAGCGCCAGCCACAGGTCGAACGGCCCGCTGACGTCCCAGCCCATGAGCGAGACCGCCCACCGCCCGCGGTGCGGCTCCAGCGCGGCGCGGGCCCGCGCGCACAGGTCGGGGTCGTGGGCCGCGGCCGCCGTCTCCGCCAGGAAGCGCAGCCACAGCGGCTGGGCGATGCGGTTGCGCGGCTCGCCCTCGGCCAGCCGGCGCAGCGCCGTGTCGAGGTCGCCGGTGTGGAGCGCGGTCAGGCCTTCCAGCAGGCCGGGGCAGAGGTGGCCGCTGCCCCGGAGCAGCCGGACGACCTCCTCCTGCTCGCCGAACCGGCCCTGCAACGACAGGATCGACCACTGGTGGTGGAGGAGCATGTCGATGTAGTGGGGGTGTTTCCTGGCGTCGCTGTCGCGCACCTCGGCCAGCAGCTTCTCCGCCTCGGCCAGGCGGCCGCCGAGCGCGGCGACGATGCTGGCGTCGACGGCGGTGTTGAGGTCGACGCTGGGCAGCTCGCTGCGCCGCCCCAGAGCCTGGTATTCGTGGAACCGGTCGAGGTAGCGCGGGTCGCCCTGCTCGATCATGGCGACCCAGCGCAGCGCGGAGGCGAAGTGTTCGAGCTCGGGGTCGCCGGTGCGCCGGGCCAGGCCGATCAGCTCCTCCACCAGCCGCATCCGCTCTCCGGCGGTGTCGGGCCCCTTGAGGATGTCGTGGTGTGCCCAGAGGCTGAAGACCAGCGCGTCGTCGTCACCGCCGGCGCGCGCCCGGGCCGCGAGGTGGAAGACGAGGTCGAGCGCGAGCCGGTCGTCGGGCGCGGCGCCGCCGACGAGCGCGGCGTGCGCCTCGCGGAGGTGCGGCAGCGCGTCGGACAGCCCGAACTTGCGCAGCCAGGTGAGCGCGACGCGGGTGAGCAGCTCGCGGTCGTCCAGCTCGCGGGCGGTGGCCCAGGCCTCGCCGAACAGCCGCCGCGCGGTCTCGCGCTCGCCGACGTGGGACAGCTCGAAGCCGAGGCTGAGCGCGGCCTTGGCGCGGGTGCGGGGGGAGGTGGCGCGGCTCAGCTGGTGAGCACGGCGCAGGTGGCCGAGATGCTCCTCGGCCGCGATGCGGCGGCCGGCGTCGCGGGCGGCGGCGAGCTGGAGCTCGACCACCCGCTCGGGGTCGACCCGGTCACCGGCCAGGTGGGCGTGGCGGGCCAGGTGGCCCGGCAGCATCCGGGCGGCCAGGCCGGGGTCGCGGTCGACGGCGTCGACGACGGCGCCGTGCAGGGCGCCCGGGTCGTCGAGCGAGTCGTACAGGGTCTCGCGGACGAGGTCGTGGGCGAAGGCGAAGACCCCGCCGCCTTCGGCGGTCACCAGCTTGGCGACGACCGCCAGCTCCAGGAGCCGGTCGACGTGCGCGGTCGGCTGCCGGGCGGCGGCGGCCAGCAGCTGCCGGGGGAAGCGCCTGCCGAGCACGGCGGCGATCGGCAGCAGCCGCGAGACGGGCTCGGGCAGCAGGGAGAGCCGCCGCAGCAGGGCGTCGCGCACGCCCGGAGGGACGGCGCCGGCCGAGCCGCCGCTGTGCCACAGGCGGGCGGTCTGCTCGACAAAAAACGGGTTGCCGCCCGTGCGGACGTGGACCTCGGAGACCAGGTCGGGCGGCGGGTCGGCGCCGACGGTGCGGGTCATGAGCGCGGCCACGCCGGCCGCGTCGAGACCGGTGAGGGTGATGGTGGTGGCCTTGAGCGCGAGCGGTGACAGCAGCTCGCGCAGCGGGTGGTCGGCGGCCTCGACCTCGGTGTCGCGGTAGGTGCCGATCAGCAGCAGCCGCTCGAACCAGGTCTGCTGGGCCGCGAACGCGAGCAGCCGCAGCGAGGCGGGGTCGGCGAAGTGGAGGTCGTCGAGGACGACGACCACCGGCTGCCGCTGCGCCAGCACCACCAGGGCGTCGGTGACGGCGTCGTAGACCTGGAAGCCGTCGGGCGCCGTCTCCCCCGCCGCCGCCTCGCCGAGCAGCACGGCCAGCACGTCGCCGGCGGACTGCCTGGCCTCCGCCCACCGCTCGGGCCCGGCGGCGCGGCGCAGGGCGCGCAGCGCCTGCACCCACGGCCAGTAGCCCGGCGCGCTGCCGGCCTCCCAGCAGGAGCCCGCCGCGACCAGCGCTCCCCTGCCGCGGGCCTGCGCCGCCGCACTGCTGACGAGCGTGGTCTTGCCGATGCCGGCCTCGCCGGTGACCAGCACCAGCCCCCCGTGGCTGTCGATCGCCCGGCCGATCTCGGCACGCAGCAGCCCGGCGGGGTGGTCCCTGCCGATGAGATCGCGTGCCGTCCCGTTCATGACACTGGCAACGTAGCCTGCCGCACCGACAGAATCCGGTCATGGGCAGGGCCGCCCCGGTCGATCCGGCGGCGGCCCGCGTGTCCTCAGTGCCGTGCGGTCAGTGCTTGAACGCGTCCTTGACGTGCCTGGCGGCGTCCTTGGCCTTCTCACCGGCCTGCTTGACCTTGCTCTTGCTCTGGTCGGCGCGGCCCTCCGCCTCAAGACGCTCGTCGTCCGTGGCGCGGCCCATGCCTTCCTTGGCACGGCCCTTCATCTCTTCGGCCTTGTTGGAAATCTTGTCGTCGGCGCCCATGGCCGGCCCCCATCCTTCTCGATGAAAGAACTCCGGGCTTCCTCTATCCGAGGCCGCCACCGGGAAACGTCAAGGCGGAAGCCCGGCCCTCTGACGAGGACCGGGCTCCGATGGGGAAGGGGTCACTTGAGTATCGGGTACCGCTGGACGATGGCCGTCTTGCCGAGGCCGAGGGTTTCGCCCGCGTTGGCCATGGCCAGGCCGGCCAGGACGACCGTGTAGACGAGGTGCTCGTCCATGAACGGGTTGGTGGTCAGGGGCAGCGCCGCCGCCCACATCATCACCATCATCAGGCCGCCGGCGACCGCCGCGACGCGGGTGCCGATGCCGAGCATGAGCGCGAGGCCGATGCCGAGGAGTCCGAGCATGAACAGCCAGTCGACCCAGGCGTGGCCGGCGAGTGCGGTGAAGAAGCCGCCGAGCGCGTTCTCCTCGGTGCCCTTGAGGAAGCCGGTGGTCGGGCTGCCGCCCGCCAGCCAGGCCTTCTCGGCCGTGGTGGCGAAGCCCAGGCCGAAGGTCTTGTCGAGGAAGGCCCACAGGAAGGTCCAGCCCAGTGCGATCCGGGCGATGGCCCACACGTAGTCGACGGGGCGGCGGGTGTGCGCCTCGGGAATCTGCACCGGGATCCTGCGTGCCGTGGGGCGGTCGTACGTGGTGGCCATGGCTCCTGTCCTTTCAGGGGTGCCTGCTGCTGGTTACAGTTCACCGCACCGGCGATCACGCAGGCAGAGCCGTACGACCCCGGCTCGATGGGACCTTCGGCACCCGTCCGTACGCCGTCCGTCCCTACCTTCTCCCGGCGACCGCGTGGTGTCCTGGCCGGAAGAGGGTAGGCGAGCAGACGTGGGATCCATCACCATCCAGCGCGTGTACGAAGACCGGCCGGCCGAGGGCGCCGTGTTCCTGGTGGACCGGGTGTGGCCGCGCGGCGTGCGCAAGGACGACCTGCGGCTCGACGGCTGGCTGCGGGACGCCGCGCCGTCGAAGGAGCTGCGCCAGTGGTTCGGCCACCGGCCCGAGCGGTTCGCCGAGTTCGCCGTACGCTACCGGGCCGAGCTGGACGCCGGCCGCGAGTCGCTGCGCCCACTGCTCGACGCCGCCGCCGAAGGGCCGGTGACCCTGCTCTACTCGGCCAAGGACACCGAGCACAACCAGGCCGTGGTGCTCCGCGACTATCTGCTGGAGCACCCCGGCTGAAGGCGTCAGAAAGCGCCGTCGAGGGTGACGGAGCTCTCGTCGAACCTGAGCTCGCCGCCCTCCTCCCGGACGACGAAGCGGTAGGTCCCGGTGCACCTCGGCCGCAGCACCCCGTCGACGGTGACCATGAGCGTCAGGTAGGCGGCGACCGTCGAGGTGGCGCCCGCGACGGAGGCGACGCGGACATTGGTGATCACGTGCCGCCGGGTGTCCGTCTGCCGGCCGATCGTCCCGCCGAAGTGCGCGCGGATCGCGTCGTGGCCCTCGTGGGGGCCGTAGAGCGTGCCGTCGGCGGCCTGGACGCTGTAGCGCGCCCCCGGCCAGTAGCAGGCCAGGACCGCGTCCGGGTCCTTCGTGTCGAGACCCCAGGCGAAGTCACCGAGGAGGGTGTTGAGTGCGGCCCAGTCGGGCATGGCTCCTCCCTCTCAGTCGCCGAGCGGTCTGAGCGTGATCGCGAGCTCGGGGCACCCTTCGGCCGCCAGGCCCGCCTCCTCAGCCTCCGGACCGCTCACGACGTCGGCCAGCGGCTTCGCCTTCGAGTCGTCGGGCCTCATCCCGAACAGCCCGGGCGCCGTGGCGACGCACATCCCGTGCGCCTGGCACTGGTCCAGGTCCACTTCTATCTTGTAGGCGCTCATCAGCGTCCCTTCCTGCCGAACCTCATGGGGAACTCCGCACGGCGGGTGTCGCCGCGGTCTCGCCGCCGTCGGCGACGAAGTCGGCGCCCGTGCAGAAAGCCGACTCGTCCGAGGCGAGGAACACGACCAACGGCGCGACCTCGTCCACCGACCCCTTCTTCCGCCGCAGGCTGCCGCCCGGGCCGGCGAAGCCGGCGGTCATGGGGGTCTCGACGAGGCCGGGCACGATCGTGTTCACGCGCACCCCGTACGGGGCGAGCTCGACGGCGGCGGCCTTGGTCATCCCGCGCACCGCCCACTTGCCTGCCGTGTAGCCGATGATGCCGGGGAAGCCGGTCACCCCGGCCGTGCTCGACACGTTGACGATGGAGCCGCCGCCGCCTTCGCGCATGAGGGGGACGACCGCCTTCATGCCCAGGAACGTGCCGAACGCGTTCACCTCCAGCACCCGCTGGAAGGATGCCGCGTCCGTCTCCATGAGGGCGGTCCTGTGCACGATGCCGGCGTTGTTGACCAGCACGTCGAGGCGCCCGTAGCGCCGGCGGCAGTGGTCGGTCGCGGCCGCCCACGCGGACTCGTCCACGACGTCGAGCGCCACGGACGAGGCGTGCGGCCCGCAGTCCCCGGCGACCGCCCGCGCCGCCTCGGCGGCCACGTCGGTCACCACGACCCGCGCGCCTTCGGCGGCCAGAGCCCGGCAGTAGGCCGCGCCGAGGCCCGCCGCGCCGCCCGACACGAGCGCCACCTTGCCGTCGAGCCTGCTCATGCGGCCAGGTGCACGTAGAGGTCGCGTGGGCCGCGGGTGCGCAGGCCGACGTCGACCGGCTCGGCGTCGTCGGCCAGCCGCATGCCGGGGAACGAGTCGAGGAGCAGGTTGAGCCCGACCTCCATCTCCGTCTTGGCGAGCATCGCGCCGAGGCAGAAGTGGCGGCCCGTGCCGAAGGAGAGGTGGCCCGCCGCTCCGCTGAAGGCCCGGGCCGGGTCGAGGTCGGGGCGGCCGATGACGAACTCCTCGGACCTCTCGAAGCGCGACTCGTCCCGGTTGGCCGAGGCCGCGATGAGCAGCATCGTCGACCCGGCGGGCACCTGGACGCCCTCCAGCTCGACGTCCTCCTCGCACATGCGGGTGGTGATCTGGCTGGGCGGGGAGAAGCGCAGCGTCTCGGCGATCGCCGCGTCCACCAGGTCGCGGTTGTCGCGCACCCGGGCCCACTCGCCGCCGACCAGCAGGTTCTTGCACAGGCTCCCGAACGCCTTGTCGGTCGTCTCGCCACCGGCGGTCAGCAGGAGGCTGATGTACGCGCGCACCTCGTCGTCGGTCATGCGGTAGTCGTCCACCTGGGACTGGACGAGCATCGATATCAGGTCGTCGCCGGGGTGCTCGCGACGGTACGCGATCAGCGGGGCCATGTAGCCGGCCAGGTCCGCCCTGGCCTGGAGGCCCTGACGGTGCACCTCCTCGTCGCCGGAGAGGTTGCTGACGAACGCCATGATCTTGCCGTACCACCCCGCGAACAGCTCGTGGTCGGACTCCGGCAGCCCGAGCATGTCGGCGATCACCGCGATCGGGTACCGATGCGCGAACCCGGCCACGAGGTCGACGCGCGAGCCGTCCGCGCTGTCGCGCATCTCGTCGGCCAGCCGCTGGGCGCGGCGCGGGACGATCTGCTCCAGGATCTTGGCGGCGGTGCGGTGGATGAGGGCGTGCACGCGGTCGAGGCCCTGGCCGCGGAAGTGCGGGGTGAGCAGGGCGCGGTTCTTCGCGTGCAGGAGCCCGTCCATCGACAGGACCGTCCGGCCGTGGATGGCCTCAAGGGTCCCGGTGTAGGCGCGGGTCGAGAAGCGCGCGTCCTTGTAGACCGAGGAGACGCCGCGGTACGTGCTCACCAGGAACGATCCGAGCCGCGCGTCCTGGAGGACGGGGGCGTCGGCGCGGAGTTCCCGATAGAAGGCGTGGGGATCCGCCGCGACCTCCGGATCGAGGATAGATGAGCGTGTCATGCCTGCCCCTCCGCACTGCTTACGACCAGAGCCCGGACGCCTGGGCTCCAACTATGATTATGGTAGGAATTGTTATCCTTGATATGGGCGTAAAGTCAAGACAGCACCCGAGGAGAGCAGATGCCAGGACCCGTCGTCATCGCCGGTGGTGGTCTCGCGGCGCTTCGCACCGCGGAGAACCTGCGGCGGTTCGGGCATGCCGGGCCGATCACGATCGTGGGTGACGAGCCCTGGCTGCCCTACGACCGGCCGCCCCTGTCGAAGGCGGCGCTCGTCGGCGACTCGGCGGAGCCGGCGCCGCTGCGGTCCGGCGAGGTCCTGGCCGACCAGGGCATCGAGGTGATCCGCGGCGTCCGCGCGACCCGGCTGGACGGAGAGAACAAACGGCTCGTCCTCTCCGACGGCGCCCGCCTGCCGTTCGAGCACCTGGTGATCGCGACGGGCGTACGGGCGCGGGCGCTGCCCGCCATCCACCCCGCGCTGCCCGTGCTGACCCTGCGCACCTGGGAGGACTCCCGCAAGGTACGGGACGCCGTCCTCGCCGCGGCGCACGTCACCGTGGTGGGCGCCGGCTTCCTCGGCCTGGAGATCGCCTCGGCGGCCAGGAGCCTCGGGCGGTCCGTGACCGTCGTCGAGGCCGGGTCCGCACCGCTCTGGGCGCTGGGGCCCGCCGTGGCGGAACGCGTCACCGCGCTGCACCGCCGGCACGGCGTCGGCCTCCGTCTCGGGCGTCGCATCACAGGCGCCGAGCCGGAGGCCGGCCGCTTCACGGTCACGCTCGACGACGGCGACGTCCTGCCGACGGACGTCGTGGTCGGCGCGATCGGCGGCGTACCCAACGTCGAGTGGCTCGCCGGTTCGGGGCTGGACGCGGCTACCGGGGTGCCGTGCGACGAGACCGGGGCCACGCCCGTCGAAGGAATCCACGCCGTCGGCGACGTGGCGAGCATCGCCGGCCACGGGCGCACCGAACACTGGAACCACGCGGTCGCGACGGCGGTGGTCGTCGGCCACAACATCGCCCGGCCGGACGCACCGCCTCGGCGCCTCTCCGACGTCCCGTACTTCTGGAGCGATCAGCACGGCTCCAAGCTGCAGTGCCTGGGCACCCCTGCCCCCTCGGACGACCTGCGCGTCCTGCGCGACGACGAGCACGGCTTCCTCGCGGTCTACACCAGGGACGGGATCGTGACCGGCGTCGCCGCGCTGGACATGCCCCTGGCTCTCAACCGGTGCCGGCCGCACGTGAACACGGCCTTCGACGCGACGGCCATCGGCGCGATCGTCGCGTGAGAGCGGCCGGGCCGGCATGCCGGCCCGGCGGCCCTCATGACGAGACGAGGTCACCCACCGGCACCCGCAGGCCGTCGGTCCCGAACCAGACGCAGGCCGGCCACGGCACCTCGACGGTGACCGGCTTGCCCCTGTCGAGACCCGCCGCGACGGCCGCGTCCGCGCGCGCGTTGAGCCGGACGTCGCCCAGGCTGACGCTGACGTCGTAGCTGCGGCCGACGTACACGGAGTCGGCCACGGTGGCCTGGAAACGCAGGCACGACCGGGACGTGGGGGCGGGCACGATCACGGCGTCGGACTGGCGGAACCGCACCTGGCACCCCGCCCCGAGCTCGTCCGGCAGCGACGCCGGCTCCACGGGCTCGTCGGGCGCCGCCTTGAGCCGCCACCGGCCGTCCTCGCGGACCAGGTCCAGGACGTTCGTGATGCCGACGAAGTTGGCGACGTAGGACGTCTCGGGACGTTCGAAGACGTCCTGGGGTGTGCCGATCTGCTCGATCCGGCCCTTGTTCATGACGGCGACCCGGTCGCCGAGGGCCATCGCCTCGGACTGGTCATGGGTCACGTACAGGCCCGCGAAGCCCAGGCGCTGGTGCAGTTCGTGCAGCTCGTTGCGGACGCGGACCCGCAGGAGGGCGTCCAGGTTGCTGAGGGGCTCGTCCATGAGCACCAGGCGGGGCCGTGACACGAGGCCGCGCGCCAGCGCCACCCGCTGCTGCTGGCCGCCGGACAGCTGGTGCGGGTAGCGGTCGAGCAGGGGTCCGCAGTCGACCAGGTCGGCCGCCTGCTCGACCCACTTCTCCTCCTTGAGCGCCTTCGTCAGCTTGCGCACCTTGAGCGGGTAGCTGATGTTCTGACGCACCGTCCTGTGCGGCCACAGCGCGTACGACTGGAAGACCATGCCCAGCTCGCGCTTCTCCGGGGCGACGTCGACGCCCCGGCCGGAGTCGAACACCACGGTGTCCCCGAAGCGGATCACGCCCTCGTCGGCGCTCTCCAGGCCCGCCACGCAGCGCAGCGCCGTGGTCTTCCCGCAACCGCTCTGCCCGAGGAGCACGACCAGCTCGCCCTCCTGGATGTCGAGGTTCAGCCCGTCGATCGCGGTGAAACGGCCCGCTCCGGACCCGAAGGTCTTCGTCAGGTTCTCGATACCGAACATCACAAACTCTCCAATGCTTTGGAGCCCCCGAGCCGTACCGCGAGGATGACGCCCGCGGCCGTCACCAGGCACATCACCAGCCCCATGGCGGCGACCAGAGGGTAGGAAACGTTGAGCCACAGGTCGTACAGGGTCGTGCCCATGACCTGGGTCCGGGTCGACCGCACCAGCAGCGACGCGGCGAACTCGTGGGTGAGCAGGACGAAGATGAGCGCGGCCGCGCCGCCGAGCGAGCCGCGGATCATCGGGATGACGACCTGGAGGTGCGTGCGCACCGGCCCGGCCCCGCTGACCCGGGCGGCCTCCTGGTAGCTGTCGCCGAGCGACATGCGGGCCGCGAGCTGCATGCGGGTGGCGAACGGCAGCATCAGCGTCACGTAGACCACCACGAGGACCCACGGCGTGCCGTACAGGACGAACGGCGGCGCGGTGTAGGTGAACAGGAACCCGGCGCCGAACACCACCGCGGGCACCCCCAGCGGCAGCGAGACCAGGATGTCGACGATCGCGCGGACGCGGGCGTCGAGCGAGCGGCGGTGCAGGATGTCCGCCAGCACGTACCCGATCGGCAGCGACACGAGCACGGAGATGCCCGAGGCGACGAGGCTCGTCTGGACGGCGCTGACCGCCGTCGGCGTGTCCCACAGCTCGCGGAAGTTCTTGAGGCTCCACGTGCTCACGTCGATCTGGCCGGTCCAGAACGGCGACAGGGAGGCGGCGATCAGCGCCAGCAGCGGCAGCAGCGCCACGACGGCGGAGAACAGCCCGATGACGACGACCGCGGCCGGGCTGCGCCGCGCGGAGTAGCGGGAGGTCTTCCCCCCGTCGGTGACGAACCGCCGCTCCTCGCCGAGGAGCATCCGCTGCAGGGCGACGATGCCGAACCCGACCAGCAGGAGCGGGGACGCGACCGCGGCGGCGGCGCCGTAGTCCGCCAGGCCGGCGTTGGCGAAGAAGTACACCTCGGTCGTCAGGACCTTGACGTTCTTGATCGAGCCGAGCAGCAGGGGCGCCGTGAACTGGCCCAGGCCGAGCAGCAGCGCCACCGCGCCGCCGTAGATGAGCGAGGGCCGCACGACGGGCAGCAGGATGCGGAAGAAGACGCCCACCGGCCCGTCCCCGGCCGTGCGCCCGGCCTCGACCAGCTCGTAGTTGACCCGCAGCAGGCCCGCCCGCAGGAACACGTACACGAACGACGTCAGCCCGAGCGCCGTCAGGAACACGATCCACGGGACGGTGAAGACGTCGATCGGCCCGGTGTCGCCGCCGGTCCAGAAGGGCAGCGACCGGATGAACCGGTTGACCGTGCCGGAGTTCGGGGCGAGGAGCAGCCCCCATCCGATCATGCTGGCGACCGGCGGCACCACGATGGGCAGGATCGGGAGCGACGCCATCCAGCGCGCCCGGGGCGGCAGCTGGATCGAGTACCACGCCAGCACCGCCCCGAACACCAGCCCGATGACGAGGGAGCCGAGGCCGAGCAGCAGCGTCGTGAGGATCGTGCGCGCGATGTCGGCGGTGCCGAAGCCGCGGGCGTAGCCGGCGCCGCCGTCCGCCAGCGCGAGAAGCTGCAGGCGGACGAGGGGCGCCAGCACGAGGTACCCGATCACGATGATCGCGGCGATCGGCAGGGCATGGCGGCGCAGCGCTCTCCGGCGGGAGAGGCCGGACCTGGTCCCACCCTTCGGGTCCGCGCCGCGCCGGGCCGCCGCCGGCGGCGCCTCACTGATGCTTTTCACTACTACGGCCTCCGATGGAGCGGACTGGTGGAGAAGGGAGAGACGGGCGTCAGCGACCGAAGGTCTGCTTCCACTCGCTCTGCGCCGACCCGAGCCAGCCGGGCTTGGTCGCCCGGGTGAGGTCGAGCAGGGTGAGCTCCTTCGGGGCCTCGACCGCGCCGGCGACGTTCGGCAGGACGCTGAGATTGTCCTTGGCCAGCGACTCCTGGCCCTCCGCGGACGCCATGAAGTCGAACAGCACCTGGGCCGCGTTCGGGTTGTTCGACTCCTTGAACATGTAGCCCAGGTTCATCGGCGCCCAGCCGGGGTCGGGCATGAGCCAGTCGATGGGACCGCCCGAGGCCTTGATCGGCTTGACCGTCGAGTTGGCGCCCCACAGGGCGATGGAGATCTCGCCGGACAGCAACGCCTCCTGCAGCGGGACGGCGCTCGGGTAGAACTTCGGCTTGAGCGCCGCGAGCTTCGTCAGGTAGTCGGCGCCGTAGGTGTCCTCGAGCCAGGCGTACAGGTCGGCCATGGGAGCGGCCAGGTTGTCCACGAGCCCGAGCTGGCCGCCGCCGTACTTCGGGTCGACGAGACCCTCGTAGGTGGCCGGCGGGTCGGTCACCTTCTCCGTGTTCCACGCGATGCCGAGCGCGGTGAGCGCGGACGTCTGCAGGACATCGTCGATCAGGTAAGGGGTGCCCTTCCATTCGGGACCGGCGCCGTTGGGGCCGACCGGCTCGGCGAAGAGCCCCTCGTCCGCCTTGGTCTTCGCCCACTCGTAGTTGACGTGGTTGACGATGTCGGCCCCGAGCGACCCGGACTTGAGCTCGGCGTCGAGCTTGGCGCTGACCTCAGGTCCGACGATGCGCGTGATCTTGAGGTCGATGTCCGGGTACGTCTTCTCGAAGCGGGTCTCGAGCTCCTTGTTCACCTCGGGGAGCAGGGCCGAGTACAGCGACACCGTGCCCTCTTCAGACGCCTTATTCAGGACCTCGTCCCAGGTCGAGGCCGCCGTCGACATGCCGCCCCCGCCAGGGGCGGCCGCCTGGCCGCCGCACGCCGCCAGCAGTGCCGCCGCGACCACTGCGATGCCCACTCGGGTGGTTCTTCCCACTGATCCAAATCCTCTGCTCGTCAGCCTGGCGGGCAGGGTAGACAACCGTGCCACAGGCCCGTCTTTAGGCGAATCATAGGGATGATTATCAAGCAGGACAAGGGACAGTATGCGGTTAATGGTACGCATGGATCAGCGCAGCCCGGAGGCCGATTCCGGCAGAGTCGGGGCGTACGGGTCGGAGGGCCCGTCCAGGGCGTCCATGACAACGATATTCAAACGGAGTCCGGAGGACGCGTTGTGTGGGGCGGCGACGGTCGGGTAAGTCTGCTGCCATGCTCGACGCGCGCGACGAGGGACGGTTACTGACCGGACGCTACCGGCTGCGGTCCGAGCTGGGCCGGGGCGGCATGGGCACGGTCTGGCGGGCCTACGATGAGCTGCTCGACCGAGAGGTGGCGATCAAGGAGCTGTCCATCCCGGCCTCGCCGCCCGAGCACCGCGACGTCCTGATCGAGCGCACCATGCGGGAGGCGCGCATCGCCGCCCGGCTCCACCACCCGCACATCGCCGCCGTGTACGACGTGGTGCTGGCCAACGACCGGCCGTGGATCGTCATGCAGCTGGTCCGGTCGCGGAGCCTGGCCGACGAGATCTACGACCGCGGCGCGCTGACGGTGCCGACCGTCACCCGGATCGGGATGGAGGTGCTGGCCGCGCTGCGCGCCGCGCACGCCGCCGGGGTGCTGCACCGCGACGTCAAGCCGGCCAACATCCTGCTCACCGCCGACGGCCACGCCGTGCTCACCGACTTCGGGCTGGCCACCACGCTCGACGACGACTCCACGCTCACCCAGCAGGGCATGGTGATGGGCACGCCCGCCTACCTCGCCCCCGAGCGCGCCTCGGGCGAGCGGGCGACCGCGCTGTCCGACGTGTGGTCCCTGGGCGCCACGCTCTACACCGCCGTGGAGGGGCGGGCGCCGTTCGCCCAGGGCGGCAGCCGGGCCGACACGCTCAACGCCGTGCTCACCCGCGACCCGGCGCCCTTCGAGCAGGCGGGCGAGCTGGCGCCGGTCATCACGGCGATGCTGACCAAGGACCCGTCCGAGCGCGCCGACGCCGCGCGGGCGCAGGAGCTGCTGCGGCAGGTGCCCGGCCGGTCCAAGCGCGCGAGGACCCGGCCGTTGACCGCGGCGACGGCGCCGAGGGCCGCCAGGGCCGGGCGGCTGATGGCCTCGTGGTGGCGGGAGGCCGCCGCGGTCGCGGCCCTGGTCACCACCGTCGTCGCCACCGTGTCGCTGAACTCGGCGTCCGCGCCGCGCCGGCACGCCCACCCGATGCCGCAGCCGACGGCCGACGCGCCCAGCGGTGTCATGCGGGCCGAGCCCTCGTCGCGGCCGCGCGCCGGAGAAGCCCGCGAGCAGGGCGTCCAGGTCCGCACGGAGCACACGCAGCGCACCGCAGTCACCGGACACACCACGTCCCCCGCCAGACGGGCGGCCGACGGTTCCGGCCGGGCCCGTACGAAGACGCCCGGCAACTCACAGCCCCAGGGGAAGGCCAAGGGTCACTACAAGTGACTACGTAGATTCCCCGATGCGTGACCCGGGCGGCGCGCCTACTGTCGGCTGACCAGGCCGCGTCCGACGAAGGTGGGTCCATGCGCACGCTGACCGCGTTCCTCTCCACCGTCCTCCTTGCGACCGCGCTCACGGCGCCCGCCGAGGCCGCCCCGGAGAAGCCCGCCGCGGGCGCCGCCGACGTGGTGTTCGACCGGGCCGACTTCGCCGCCGGCACGCCCGAGGGCACCAGCGCGGGCGACGGGCTCGCCTTCGCCACCGCCGCCGGCACCACCTCCTACACCGACCGCCTCGGCACCAGGACGTGGGAGTACGCCCGCTGGACCGGCCCCGAGCGGCCGCTGGAGTTCACCGCCACCGAGCTGATCGCGTCCTGGACGGCCGACGTCCCGGCGGGCAGCTGGGTGCAGGTCGAGGCGCGCGCCCGCAACGCCGCCGGGCTGACGAAGTGGTACGTGCTCGGCCGGTGGGCCTACGGCGAGGGCGACATCGACCGCACGTCGGTGCCGGGCCAGGGCGACGACGACGCCCGGGTGGCCGTCGACACGCTGGTCGCGGCGGAGGGCAGGCAGATCTCGTCCTACCAGCTGCGCGTCACCCTCTACCGCGCGCCCGGCTCGTCCGTCGTGCCTCGGGTGCGCACGCTCGGCGCCATGGCCTCCAACGTGCCCGACCGCAAGACCGTGCCGGTGAGCCCCGGCGGCGGGGCCTGGGGCTCCGAGCTGGACGTGCCGCGCCGCTCGCAGAGCGTCCACTCCGGCCACTACCCCGAGTGGGACGGCGGCGGCCAGGCCTGGTGCAGCCCCACCTCGACCACGATGGTGCTCGGCTACTGGGGCCGCTGGCCGAGCGCGGAGGACACCGCCTGGGTCGACCCGTCCGATCCCGATCCGGAGGTCGACCACGCCGCCCGCCACACCTACGACCACGCCTACCAGGGCGCCGGCAACTGGCCGTTCAACACCGCCTACGCGGGCCGCTACGGCATGGACGGCTTCGTCACCCGGCTGCGCACGCTCACCGAGCTGGAGAAGCTGATCACCGCCGGCGTCCCGGTCATCACCTCGCAGTCGTTCAAGAAGAACGAGCTGCCCGGCGCGGGCTACGGCACGAACGGCCACATCATGGTCGTGGTCGGCTTCACCGCCGACGGCGACGTCATCGCCAACGACCCCGCCTCGGCCACCAACGCCGCCGTCCGCCGCGTCTATCCCAGGGCCGCGTTCGAGAACGTCTGGCTGCGCGGCTCCAGCAGCGGCGGCGTGGTCTACGTCATCCACCCGCCGGGCCACGACCTGCCCGCGACCACGCCCGGCCTGCCCGCCAACTGGTGACATGCGGGGGTGTAACGTCCGCGGACAGGGTGGATCATGGTGTTCGGGCCGTCTTCCCGTTCCCGTGGGGTTCACACCGCTATGCCCGAGAAGCCCCGCCGACGTGACGGAGATTTGAACCTCTTCGGCCCTGCCAGTCCCCCGCTTCGCGCGCCCAGGGGGACAGCATGGCTACGCGGCGTGAACGCGCCGTAACGAAAGGTGCGATACAGCCAAGTATCGCCTCGTTCAGGAGGTTTTCATGCTCAAGCGGACCCTCATCTCGCTTGCCGTTCCCGCCATGCTCGCGACCGGGCTCCTCGCGATGGGCGGGAGCGCGAGCGCCGCCACCGGCGAGCGCTTCGAGTGTCAGCTGCGGACCGTCGACAACGGCAACGCCTCGCTGGCCACCTGCCGCAACCGGGGCGAGTACGTCCACTGGATCCGGTGCGACAGCGGCACCCGGATCGTGGAGGTCAGGGACGAGTTCACCGGTCGCCGCCACGTGCTCGACTGCCCGAACGGCTACCGGCTGAGGAACCAGTCCATCGGCTTCTGAGCCGAAGCAGGAAAGGCCACCGCCTCCAGGGGCGGTGGCCTTTCGCGTGTGCTCAGCGGGTCGGGTCGAACTCGCGCAGGATCGCGGAGGTCTTGCCCGTGGTGATCTGCTCGGCCAGCATGCGACCGGTGGCCGGGCCGTGCGTGACGCCCCACATGCCGTGCCCGCCCGCCACGTAGACGCCGGGCACCCGGGTCGCGCCGACCAGCGGCTTGCCGTCGGGGGTGACGGGACGCGCGCCGACCCAGGTGTCGGTCCGCTCCTCCCAGCGCACGCCGGTCATGAGCGGCCGGGCCGACTTGATGATCGCCTCGACCCGGCGCTCGAACAGCGGCGCGTCCGCGTCGCGGAACTCCATCGTGCCCGCCACCCGCAGCTTGCCCTGGTACGGGGTGCAGGCGACGCGCACGGCCGCCAGGTAGAGGGGGCTCGGCACCGGCTCGTCGGTCGGCACCGTGAACGAGTAGCCGCGCCCGGCCTGGACGCGCGTCCGCACGCCCCACTCCGCGCCGAGCTTGTTCAGCCAGGCGCCGGTGGCGAGCACCACGGCGTCGGCCTTGACCTCGTCGCCCGCGCCGGACCGGACCACGTGCCCGCCGGCCTCGGACGTCACACCGGTGACCCGGAAGCCCGGCCGGATCTCGCCGCCACGCGCGGTGACGGCGGCGGCCAGGGCGTGCGTGAACGCGCCGGGGTCGATGTAGCGCTGGCCGTCGAGCCGGACACCGGCGGTGGCGCCGGCCGAGAGCTGCGGCATCTGCGCGCGCAGCTCGTCACCCTCGAACGCCGCGTAGCGGATCTCCAGGCCGGAGTCGTTGATGCGGCGCAGCTCGTGCAGCAACGAGACGGCCTGCTTCTGGGTCTCGAACGCCGCCATGATCGGCGCCTCGATGGTGGGAGCCTCGACGCCGTTGCCGGTGAGCACGTCGAACGCTTCCAGGCACTCCTCGTTGAACGGGAGGTTGGCCCGCACGGCGCGGCCCCACGAGCGCCAGTTGCAGTGCAGCGCGAACCGGGTCAGGAACGACCACAGCCCCACGTCAGGGGTCACCGGGACGTGCAGCGGAGCGTTCTTGTCGAGCAGCGAGCGCAGCCCGTAACGGAGCACGCCGGGCTCGTTGAGCGGAATGGCCAGCCCCGGGGACAGCCAGCCCGCGTTGCCCCATGACGCGCCCGCGGCGACCCCGTCGCGGTCGACCACGGTGACCTCCACGCCGCGTTCCTGCAGGAACCAGGCGGTGGACAGACCCACCACACCGGCGCCGATCACCACAGCCGTACGCGGCCCACCGTCGATGCCCATTGCTGCCATCCCCTTCCTCAGATAAGGGAAGGATTACCGGTACGCGAGCAAAAGGCGCTGTGCTGGGAGAACAACCGCTCAACGCCTCTTTGTCCATCGGCGACAAAGGCTCAACCCTGGTGGAGCGCGAGCCCGATGATCATGGCCAGGCGCTTCTCCGGCCGGTCGAGCTCCAGGCTGGTGACGGCGGCCATCTTCCGCAGCCGGTAGCGCACCGTGTTCGGGTGCACGCCGAGCCGGGTGGCCACGGCCGCGAGGTCGCCCTGCGCCTCCAGCCAGGCCCGCAGGGTCTCGACGTAGCGGGTGCCGTGTTCGGTGTCGTGGCGGGTCAGGTCGGCGACGGGGCCGCGGGCCGGGGTGCGGCCGGAGGAGGCGGCGGCGCGCAGCCGCTGGAGCAGGATCTCGTCCCAGGACTCGTCGTACACGACGGGGCCCGCGGGCACGGCGGCGCGCAGGGCCAGGCTCTCGTCGGCCTCCTGCCTGCTCGCGGGCAGCTGCGCCGGCTCGGCCGGCCCGCCCACCCCGGCGGGCACGATGACGCCGCGCGGCAGCACGGACACGATGGCGCGCACCCAGTCGCGGGCCGGGGCGGCGTCGTTCCCGCACGGCAGCACCGTGTAGAGCGTGTTGCCGAACAGCGCGCTGCGGCCCGGCCGCGACCAGCCGAACCCGGTGGTCGCCCGCTCGAACGCGGTGAGCACGGCCGCGTGCCGCTCCGCGCCGACGTGCGCCTGCAGCGCGATCACCCGGAACTGGCCGCCGGGCAGCCCGAGCCTGCTGATCAGCGCCGGGGCGTCGGTGGTCCCCTCCACGAGCTGGATCACCAGGTCGGACTCCACCTGGCGTTCGAGGTCGGCGCTCACCCGGGAGCGCAGCAGGTGGAGCGCCACGGCCCTGGCCCCGTCGGCCAGCCGGTCGCGCTGCCGCCCGGCGAGGGGACGCTGGCACTCGACCCAGATGGACCCGAGCAGCTCGCGCCCGGCACGCACCGCCACCACCATGCGGCCGCGCAGCCCGTGTTCGGGCGACGGCTCCACGAACAGCGGCTCGTCGGAGGCGGCCAGGTGGGAGAAGACGCCCTTGCCTTCCAGCAGCCCGCGCATCTCCTCGGGCACCCGCCGGCCGAGGATCGTCTCCAGCCGCACCGGGTCGGCCGTCTGCTGCGAGCCGGAGTAGGCGAGCACCCGCGACATCTGGTCCTCGACGGTGACCGGGTAGCCCAGCTCTCCGGCCAGCGTGTCGGCGAACGCGAACAGGTCGGTCGGGCCCCGGCCCGCCTCGGTCTCACGCCCTTCGAGCACCAGCCCGTACACGATCCCGAGCAACTGGCTCCAGGACACGGCCGGGTCGACCAGCAGCACCGCGACCCCCGCGGCCCGGCCCTCGGCCGCCGTGTCGTCGCCGCTGCCGCTGTCGCTGTCGCGCACCAGCACCGCGGCGGCCCGCGCGGCGGCGCCCAGCCGCACCGCCTCCGGCGCGGACCCGACCCCGACGGCCAGGAAGACGTCGCCGGTCGCCGGCCGCGGATCGGCCGGATCGTGGACCACCACGCTGCGCAGCGGCACGTCCCGGGAGGCGGGCGCGCACACCAGGCGCGTCCCGTATCCACCGAGGACGTTCACCAACCGATCGAGCTTCAGCATCTCCGCCGAAGCGTACCCGGCCTGGTCAGCCCGGTTGCTTCTGGCCGGCGGGCGGTTCCTTCGGCGGTTCTTCGGGCTGGGGGGCCTGGACCGGTGGTTCGAGCTTGTGGCGGGTGCCGAAGGTGTCCAGCAGCGCCAGGAGCATCGCCACCGTCGGGATCGCCAGCAGCGCCCCCGTCACGCCGAACAGCAGCGCTCCGGTGATCGCGGCCGAGAACGAGACCCCCGGGTGGATGTCCACCCCCCACGCGCTGATCCTGGGCTCCAGGGTGAGGTTCTCCACCTGCTGGTAGAGGATGCCCCAGGCGAGCGCCGCGAGCCCGATCCACGGCCGGTCCGAGACCAGCCCGACCACGACGGGCAGCGCGATCGCGATGTACGTGCCGATGGTGGGCACGAACTGGGCCACCACCCCGGTCCACACGCCCAGCGCCAGCCACGACGGCATGCCGAGCGCCAGGAACACGATGGTCGAGGCTGTGCTGTTGATCAGCGACAGGATCACCCGGGCGGCCACGTAGCCGCCGGTCTTGGCCAGCGAGATGTCCCACACGCTGGTGAAGACCTGCTGGAAGCGGCCGGGCAGCCGCCGCGCCAGCCACTGGCGGGCGCGCGGCCCGTCGGCCGACAGGTAGAAGGTCAGCAGCATGAGCGCGAAGATGTTGAACACCATCCCGGCCACGGTGCCCAGCACGCCGAGCACGCCCGCCAGGACCCCCTGCGCGTATCCGGCGGCCTCCTGGGGCGTCAGCTTGACCGATTCCAGGATGTCGGAGACGTTGTAGTTCGTCCCGAACTGCCGGTTGACCCACTCCGTCGCGGCGGCCAGCACGTCCGGCAGGCCCTTGACCAGCAGCGCCACCTGCTCCACGAAGAGCTGCCCGAACAGCACCAGGAAGATCGCCGCGAACAGGCCGAGCCCGGCCATCACCACCGCGGCCGCGGCGCCGCGCCGCATGTGCCGCGCGAGCCTGCCCACCGCCGGCTCCATCGCCAGCGACAGGAACCAGGCGATCACGACGAGGAAGAGGAACGAGCCCGCGTCGGTCAGCACGAACCGCAGGAACATCGCCAGGGCCAGGACGCCGACGACGACGAGCGCGGCCCTCCAGACGTTCCCCGGCGAGAACAGCACCCGGACGGTCGCCGCCGGCGCGGGCTCCGCCTTCTTTCCCGTCGTCATGGACCCTCCCGCGTGCGTCTCCGCCTACGATCTGCCAGGAACATGCCGTTTTACGCGGCTTTCACACCTGGCGGCACGCGTGATCGTCCGTCCTCGCAGGCAGCGTGGCAAGAACCGGTCGGGCGGTTCCCGAGGCGAACGCCGGGGCGGCGGTTCAGCGCGGTTCTCGGGCGGCCGGTGAAGGCGGCCCGCCGGCCGTCACTCGAAGTCGTCCGGGTTGAGCTCGGTGAGCCGGCGCAGCTCGTGCTCGTCGATGCTGTCCTCGATCCCGGGAGTGGCGCCCACCGGGCGGGGCGAGGTCTCCGCCGCCTCCCTGATGTCGCGCTCGACCTCATGACCTGGTTGCTCGCTCATGTTCTCCCCCTTGTCCCCCGTCCCCTGACCCCGGGCGGGTCACCTCAGACGGGCTGCGCCTCCGGACTCGGCACGGTGACCGCCCTCTCGCCGGCGGGCCGAGCGGCACGCCGTCCCAGCGCGTCGCCGGCCCACGCCGCGCCGCCGCCGATCGCGGCGCCCGCGAGCGCCACGCCGAGCTGGGTGGCGATCTTCGTCCCGGTACGGGCCGGCGGCGGCTCGGCGGTCCGCCGCCACGCGTAGAGCCAGCCCGCCTGGGCGGCGGCGTCGATCAGGTACGTGGGCGGGACCCGGCCGGTGAACACGTTGATCAGGTCCAGGCGCAGCTGGGTCAGGGCCGCCGAGGTGCCGAGGCGCTTGGCGTACGGCAGCCCTTCCGGGCGGGCGGCGGCCCGCAACTGGTTGAGCCCGACTCCGACGAGCAGACTCCCGACGGTACGGACCAGGAACCGGTCGGTCTTGGCCCCGTACACCTTCTCGTAGCTGGACATGGACAGTGAGGGCCAGAGCCCGCACGCCATGTTGAACAGTCCTTGCGCACGCGCCAGCCGGACGGCGTCGGCCCGGCGGCTGCTCCTTTCGGCCATGTTCCCGCGGCTGCCCTCGCGGGATGTCGGCAAACCGGGCGGCGTTCTAAGCTTGCGCCATGCGCGTAGTGGTGATCGGTGCCAGCGGCCACATCGGCACCTACCTGGTTCCCCGGCTCGTCGAGGCGGGGAACGACGTGGTCGCCGTGAGCCGCGGCACGCGGCGGCCCTACACCCCCCACGGCGCCTGGCAGCGGGTCACCACGGTGACCGCCGACCGGGCGGCCGAGGAGGCGGCCGGCACGTTCGGCGACCGCGTCGCCGGGCTGGAGCCCGACGCGGTCATCGACCTCATCTGCTTCGAGGAGTCCAGCGCCCGCCACCTGGCCGACGCGCTGGCGGGCCGGATCCGCCACTTCCTCCACTGCGGCACGGTCTGGGTCCACGGCCCCAGCGTCCACGTGCCCACCACCGAGGACGCCCCGCGCCGGCCCTTCGGCGACTACGGCGTCAAGAAGGCCGCGATCGAGGCCTACCTGCTCGACCGGGCGCAGCGCGACGGCTTCCCCGCCACGGTGATCCACCCCGGCCACATCGTCGGGCCCGGCTGGGTGCCGGTCACGCCGGCGGGCAACGTCAACCCGGTCACCTTCCAGATCCTCGCCGACGGCGGCGAGCTGGCGCTGCCCAACCTGGGCCTGGAGACCCTCCAGCACGTCCACGCCGACGACGTGGCCCGGCTGTTCATGGCCGCGCTCGCGGGCCGCTCGGTCACGCTCGGCGAGGCGTTCCACTGCGTCGCCGACTCCGCGGTCACGCTGCGCGGCTACGCCGAGACGGCGGCCGGCTGGTTCGGGCGGGAGGCGCGGCTGTCGTTCCTGCCGTGGGAGCGGTGGAAGGAGACCGTTTCGGCCGAGGACGCCGACGCCACCTGGGACCACATCGCGCACAGCCCCCACTGCGGCATGGAGAAGGCGGCGCGGCTGCTCGGGTTCCGGCCTCGATACTCGCCCTTCGAGGCCATCCGGGAGTCGGTCGACCGGCTGGTCGGGGAGGGTGTCGTCAAGACGCGGTGACCTGCGGCACCGCCTCATACTGCGACCAGTCGGCGCTGATCGCGCCGGCGGTCTTGAGCAGCAGCGGGAGATGCTCCTCGGTGAGCTTCTCCACCGAGGTCTCGGCGGCGTGCGCGTTGACGTTGACGGCGGCGATCACGTTGCCCATGCCGTCGCGCAGCGGGGCGGCCACCGACCTGATGCCGAGCGCCAGCTCCTCGTCGGTGAGCGCCCAGCCCTTGGCCCGCACCGCGCGCAGCGCGCTCTCGCGCTCCTCGCGGCCGGGCAGCCAGCGCGGCGTGATGCCCGACCGGCTCGGCTCGGCCAGCACCCGCTCCACCTCGGCGGGCGGCAGCGCGGCCAGCAGCACCTTGCCCAGCGAGGTCTGCAGCGCCGGGAACCGGGTGCCGATCTGCACCGACAGGGTGACGATCTTGGGGACCGCCACCCTCGCCACGTAGACGATGTCGGACCCGTCGAGCTGGGCGATCGACGACGACTCGTGCGTCCGCGCGACCAGCCACTCCAGGTGGGGCCTGGCGACCTCCCAGAGCCCCATCGAGCGCACGTACGACACGCCCAGCTCCAGCACCCGCGGCGTGAGCGCGAACCCGCCCTGCTCGGCCCGCGCGTAGCCGAGCTCGCTCAGCGTCAGCAGGATGCGGCGGGCCGTCGGCCGGGCCAGCCCGGTCGCGGTCGCCACCTCGGTCAGCGTCATGACGGGCCGGCCGGGCTGGAACGCCTTGATCACGTCGAGGCCGCGGGCCAGCGCCTCGATGAAATCGGGTCCGGTGTCAGCGCGTGCCATCGACGCCTCGCTCAGCAGGTCTCACGGGTAGGACTTTAACGGTCGCGCGTGGCGGAGCTTCGATAGTCGGTGTACGTGTACGGGTTGTCGAGGATCTTCGTTTCCGGGATGTCGGGGTTCATGCCCTTCAGCCAGGTTTCCTCCCCCATGGTGGAGCGCAGGTACTCGACCGTCGACTCCACCTGGCGGCGGGCCGCGGCCAGGTCGACGCCGACCAGCTCGTGCTCGTGCTTGACCACCCGGCCGTTGACGACCACCGTGTGCACGTCGCCGCGCTGCGCCTGGAAGGCGACGTGCCCGTACGGGTTGAGCAGCGGGAACGACACCGGCGACCGGTCGTTCTTGATGAGCACCAGGTCGGCCTTCTTGCCGGGCTCCAGGCTGCCGAGGTCGTCGCGGCCGAGCGCCCGCGCGCCGCCCCTGGTCGCCCACTCGACGACCTGGTCGGCGCGGAGCGCGCAGTGCGTGACGGTGTCGCCCTTGGCGTGCGCCTCCAGGTGGGCGCGGGAGCGGTCGGCGCCGAGCGTGGTGCGCATGGCGGAGAACAGGTCGCCGCTCCACCAGACGCTGGTGTCCATGGACAGCGAGACCGGGATGCCGTGCAGGCGGATCGCCCAGGTGGGCGGGTAGCCCTGGCCGGCGCTCTGCTCGCTCTCGGTGGACACCGAGATCGAACCGCCGGTGGCGGCGATGCGGTGGTAGGAGTCGGGCTCCAGCGTGGCGGCGTGCACGTAGACGGTGCCCGGGGTCATGAACCCGTGCTCGTACATCTGCCTGATGCCCTCGTCACTGGTGGCGCCCCAGACGCCCGCGTGGGTGGTGACGGAGACGCCCAGGTCGCGGGCCACCTCGAAGGCGGGCTTCTCCGGGAAGGCGGGGTCGCCCACTACGTCGAAGGCGAGCTGGAAGCCGAGCATGTCGTCGCCGGTGATGCGGCGGCTCACGAAGTCGCGGAACTCCGGCGCGGCGGTCCACTCGGCGGGCGGCGCCTGGATGTTGCCGTACGCGAGCACGAACCGGCCGGGCACCGACCGGAGCGCGTCCACGGCGGCGTCGGCGTGGTCGACGGTCTGCAGGCCGTGCGACCAGTCGACGACCGTGGTGACGCCGGCGTCGATCGCCTCGATGGCGGCGAGCGTGTTGCCCGCGTGCACGTCCTCGGGGCGGAACAGCCTGCCGTGTTCCAGGTAGTACCAGACGAAGTACTGGGTCAGCGTCCAGTCGGCGCCGTAGCCGCGCATGGCGGTCTGCCACATGTGCCGGTGGGTGTCGATCATGCCGGGCATGACGATGCCGTCGGTGGCGTCGATCTCGATCGTGCCGTCGGGCACCGCGAGCTCCGGCCCCACGGCGGCGATCCGGTCTCCCTCGACGAGCACGTCGGCGCCGGAGAGCACCTCGTGGCCGTCGGTCATCGGCAGCACCGTGCCGCCCCGCAGCACCACGGGGCGTCCGGCCTCGAATTCTGTCATGGTGGACTCCCTCACCCCGAATTCTGCGTACGACTGTCCGTCATACGGTCACCGCTGGTTAAGGGACACTCTGATGACGCTCGGGCGGCCTGTCAATGGTTGACGCTTCTCCTGTTGGATGGTGAGAATGTGCGTCACGGACATCTGTCCGTGTGACGGATATGGAGGGCGGAGCCGGATGACAGCAGGACCACTGTCCGGTGTGCTGGTGGCCGACTTCTCCCGCGTGCTGGCGGGCCCGTACGCCACGATGCTCCTCGCCGACCTCGGGGCCGAGGTGGTCAAGGTCGAGGGGCCCAAGGGGGACGACACCCGGTCGTGGACACCGCCGGCCCGTGGCGAGGCGGCCACCTACTACCTGGGCGTCAACCGGGGCAAGCGGTCGATCGCGCTGGACCTGCGCGACGAGGAGGACGCCGGGCTGGCCAGGGAGCTGGCGCGGCGGGCCGACGTGCTGATCGAGAACTTCAAGCCGGGCGGGCTGGACAAGTACGGCCTCGGCTTCGACGCGGTGCTGGAGGCGAACCCGGGCATCGTGTACGCGTCCATCAGCGGGTTCGGCTCCGGCCCTGGGGCCAAGGTTCCCGGTTACGACCTGATGGTGCAGGCCATGTCCGGTCTGATGAGCCTCACCGGCGACCCGGAGGGCCCGCCGTACCGGGCCGGCATCTCGGTGTTCGACGTGATGGCGGGCAACCACGCGGTCATCGGCATCCTGGCCGCGCTGCGCCACCGGGACGCCACCGGCCGGGGGCAGCACGTCGAGATCAACCTGCTGTCGTCGGCGCTGACGGCGATGGTCAACCAGAGCTCCGCCTACGTGGCGGGTGGCGTGGTGCCGTTCCGGATGGGCAACGCGCATCCGAGCGTGTTCCCGTACGAGCCGCTGCCGGCCGCCGACACCGACCTGATCGTGGCGACCGGGAACGACGGCCAGTTCCGCAAGCTGTGCGAGGTGCTCGGCATCCCCGAGGTGGCCGACGACCCGCGCTTCGCCCGCAACGCGGGGCGGACCGCGAACCGGGAGGAGCTGCGGCCGATCCTCGTGGACCGGCTGCGCGCCAAGACCGCCGTGGAGTGGTTCGACCTCCTGGTCGAGGCCGGGGTGCCGAGCGGGCCGATCAACACCGTCGACGGCGGGTTCGCGATGGCCGAGCGGTTCGGGCTGGACCCGGTCGTGGCGGTCGGCGAGGGCGAGCGGGCGGTGCCGACGACGCGGCACCCGATCCGGTTCTCCGAGAGCGCGCTCACGTACGAGCTGCCGCCGCCCGAGCTGGACGAGCACGGCGCGGAACTGCGCGCCTGGCTGTCCGAGCCGGGCGGGGAAGGCGGCGATCGTGGCTGACCGGGAGTATCCGACCGCGCTCGGCGCGTCCTCGGTCGAGAAGATCACCCTGCTGGGCCACGACCTCGCCGAGGACGTGATGGGCGAGGTGGGCTTCGGCGAGCTGGCGTTCTGGCTGGCCGCCCAGCGCAGGCCGTCACCCGGCGAGACGCGCGTGTTCGAGGCCGTGCTCGCCGCGCTGGCCGACCACGGGTTCACGCCCACCGCGATCGTCACCCGGCTCACCTACCTGTCGGCGCCCGACTCGATCCAGGGCGCGCTGGCGGCGGGGCTGCTCGGCGGCGGGTCCCGGTTCCTCGGCGTGACCGAGGACTGCGGCCGGTTCCTGCACGCCGTGCTGGAGTCCGCCGGCGAGCCGCCGGAGGACGACGCCGGGTGGGACGCGCTCGCCCTGGAGACCGTGCGCGCCCGGCGCGCGGAGGGGAAGTTCGTCCCCGGGCTCGGCCACCACGTGCACAAGAACGGCGACCCGCGCACCCCCCGGCTGCTGCGGATCGCCGCCGAGGAGGGGCTCTACGGGCCCCACCTGTCGCTGTTCGCCGCCATCGGCCGCGTCCACCCCGAGGTGCTCGGCAAGACGCTCCCGCTGAACGGGGCCGGCGTCTGCGGGGCGGCGCTGGCCGACCTCGGGCTGCCGCTGGAGCTGCTGCGCGGCTTCGCCCTGCTCGCCAGGACCGCCGGACTGATCGGCCAGCTCGCCGAGGAGCTGCGCCACCCGGTGGCCAACGACATCTTCCTGTCGGTCGATCTCAACAACCGGTCCGTCGCCCCCGACCCGTACCCCCCTGGAGGCACGCATGGCTGAACTCGTCGCCGTGATCGCATCCACCCACCATCCGTTCTACTACCGCGCCAGCACGGCCACCGGTGAGGACCGGCCGCCGTTCGCCGACGAGTGGGTGCGCAAGGTGGAGGCGTTCCGCGAGACCCTCACCAGGGCCAGGCCCGACGTGCTGGTGATGGTCGGGTCCGACCACTTCCATCAGCTCTGGCTCGACAACATGCCGCAGTTCCTGGTCGGCAAGGCGCCCTACTACGACGCGAACTGGTACAACGAGGAGCGCGAGTTCGGCCTGCCCCGGATGCTCTTCACCGGCCAGGAGGACCTCTCCTCCCACGTGCTGCGCGAGGGCCTCGACGCGGGCTTCGACCTGGCCTTCTCCAACGAGCTGCGGATCGACCACTCGATCACGTGCCCGATCATCACCCTGCGCCCGCAGAACGACCTGCCGATCGTGCCCGTCTACACCAACATCTTCGCGCCGCCGCTGCCTCGGCCGAAACGGTTCGTGGAGCTGGGCCGCACGATCCGGCAGCTGGTCGAGTCGTGGCCGTCGGACCAGCGGGTCGCCGTCATCGGCACCGGGCACCTGTCGCTGGAGCTGGGCGGGCCGCGCCAGTTCGGGCCGCACGGGCCGGACCCGGAGTTCGACGCCAAGGCCGTCGAGTGGATCGCGGGCGGCGACATCGAGGGCTGCCTGGCGGAGGTCACGCTCGACAGCCTGCACGCGCCGGGCAACGCCACCCACGGGTTCATGGACTTCATGCTGATGATGGGCGTCGCGGGCGAGGGCCAGAAGGCCGACTACGTCGACACCTACGATCTGTTCCACACCATGGAGGCGTACTTCACCTGGTACCCGCGCGGAGGCCGGTCGTGAGCAAGTATCTGCTGAACAAGTTCCTGTTCACCGTCGACCGCGACCCCGAGCTGGTCGAGCGCTACCGCGAGGACCCGCGCGGCACGGTCGAGTGGTGGGAGTCGACGCGGGCCAACCTCGTGCTCAACTGCCACGGCGGCGAGGCGTCGACCTGGCTGCGCTTCGACGACGCCGAGCGGGAGGCGCTGGCCGCGCACGACTACGTGCGGCTGTTCGAGATGGGCGCGCACCCGTTCCTCACGCTCACGCTCTTCATCGCCATGTTCGAGCGCGACTACGAGCCTCTCGGGTTCCAGAAGGAGTACGCCCGTAAGCTGGCCCACATGAGCCTGCCCTACCCGGACATCGCGACCTGACCATGCGCGCCGCCCAGATCCACACCTGCGGAGAGCCGCCGGCGGTGGCCGAGCGCCCCGCGCCCGCGCCCGGCCCCGGCGAGGTGCTCGTCGAGGTGTCCGCCGCCCCGGTGACACCGCTCGACCTGCTCTGCGCGACCGGCACGTCCTACTTCGGCACGCCGCCGACCCCGTACGTGCCGGGCGTCCAGGGGGTGGGCGCCGTCGGCGGCCGGATCGTCTGGTTCCCCACCACGGCGGGGATGGCGCCGGGCGACGGCAGCATGGCCGAGCTGGCCGCGGTGCCCGAGAGCGACCTGGTGGAGCTGCCGCCCGGCGCCGACCCGGTGGCCGTGGCGGCGCTGGGCCTGTCGGCCGTGGCCGCCTACATGGCGCTCGGCTGGCGCGGCGAGCTCAGGCCGGGCGAGCAGGTGATCGTGCTGGGCGCGGGCGGGACCGTCGGGCAGGCGGCCGTGCAGCTCGCCCGGCTGGCCGGCGCCCGGCGGGTGGTCGCCGCCGCGCGTTCCGCCGCCGCGCGGGAGCGCGCCGAGCGGGCCGGGGCCGACGCGGTGGTCCCGCTCGACGGCGACGACGCCGGCGAGCTGGCCGCCCGGCTGGCCGCGGCCCTCGACGGCCCCGCCGACCTGGTGCTCGACCCGCTCTTCGGAGTGTCGGCCGCGGCGGCGACCCGGGTGCTGCGCCCCGGCGGGCGCCTGGTCAACCTCGGCGGCTCCGCCTCCGAGACCAGCCCGATCGACTCCTCGACGCTGCGCGGCAAGTCGCTGCGGCTGCTGGGCTACACCAACAACGAGCTGACTCCGGCCCAGCGCGCCGCCGCCATCACCGAGATCGCCGGACACGCGGCGCGCGGCGCGTTGTCGGTCGTTCATGAGATCATGCCGCTCGACTACGCGGAAAAAGCGTGGCAACGTCAGGCGGCGGGCGCTCCTTCGGGGCGGATCGTCCTTTCCGTCCGTTGAGAAGCCGCTACCGTTGTCCGTAGCGCTCCGCGAACAGGAGATCACTCATGAGCGATGCCACTCAGCCGCCGAGCCCCGGCGTGTCGGCCAGCACGCCCAGTGTCGCTCGGATCAACAACTACTTCGCCGGCGGCAAGGACAACTTCGCCATCGACCGCGAGCTGGCGGAGAAGGTGCTCGCGCTGGCCCCCGAGGCCAAGGCCATGGGCGAGCACGTCCAGGAGTTCCGCCAGCGGGTGGTCGCCCATCTGGTCGAGGCGGGCGTGCGGCAGTTCCTGCAGATCGGCGCCTGGCTGCCGGTCGAGCGCAACGTCCACCAGATCGCCCAGGAGCTGGCGCCCGAGTCCAGGGCCGTCTACGTCGCCGACGACCCGGTCGCGCTCAACCACGCCCGCGCCCTGCTGGCCACCAACGAGCGCACCGGGGTGGCGGAGGGCGTCATCCTGGAGCCTGACGCGATCCTCGACCATCCGGTGACGCGGCGGCTCATCGACCTCTCCCAGCCGGTGATGGTGCTGCTCTTCGGCATGCTGCAGTACATCCCCGACGACTTCGGCGCTTACGAGAGCGTGGCCGCCCTGTGCGACCGGCTCCCGCCCGGCAGCTACGTCGCGATCACCCACGCGGTGTTCGACACGCGGCCCGACATCGCCGAGGCGGTCGCCGACATCTACCGCGACGCGCTCAAGCGCCCCTCGGGCGGCCCCCGCACCATGGCGGAGGCGAAGCGCTTCTTCGACGGCCTGGAGCTGATCGAGCCCGGCTTCGTCTACGTCAGGCAGTGGCGGCCGCACACCCCGGTGTCCGACGCCGAGGCCGTCAAGACCTGGATCGCCGCCGGAGTCGGCCGCAAGCCGGGCTGACGGGCTCAGAGCTCGGCGTGGCGTCCCTCCCGGGAGCCCTGGTAGGCGCCGCGCCGCAGACGGGCGAGCGACCCCTCGATCCGCAGCGACGGGTGCCCGTGCCGCACCGGGTCGAAGGACAGGTCCGCGCGCTCCGACAGCGTCGCCCGTACCCTGAGGGTCGCCAGCGGCCGGGCGGGCGTGTCCCGGCGCGCGGCCAGCAGGTGGAACAGCAGCGGGCCGCGCCTGAGCGCCGCGGGCAGCAGGGCGGGATCGGCCGGCACGTCCTCTCCTTCGGGCACGGCGACCAGCCAGACCGGCCCGGCGTCGCTGCCGTACGGCACCACGCTGGAGTACGGGCCCGCGGTGAACCCGGCCCTGGGCCGCAGCAGCCACGGCGCCGCCCCGCAGGTGGACAACAACAGGTCGACCGGGCCGGGCAGGCGCACCGCCAGGCCGAGCACGTCGGGCAGGCGGCCGGGCAGCGAGCCGCCCTTCGACAGGCGGGCGATCACCTCGTACTGTCCGCGCTCGTCCAGGACCGGCACGCCGAGCTCGCCCGCGCCGGTCACCTCCAGCGTGCCGGCCAGCAGGCGGCCCCTCGGGTGCAGGACCCGGCCGCGACGCAGCCGGGCCCCGAGCGTGGCTAGTCTCCTCATCGGCGCCTGAGACTCGGCACCGGGTGGGGACCTTCGGTCTCCAGCCGGTACTCCTCGCCGGACTTGTGCACGTTCTCCTGCATCGCCACCTGCGACGGCGCGGGCTCGCCGCCCATGATCTGCTCCTGCATCCTCTCGAACCGCTCGTGGGCCTCCTGGACGTAGCCGGTGCCCAGCGTGGTGTAGTCGATCTGGGTGGCGAGCAGCTCGCGGATGTAGTCCTTGTTCGGCTCGAACGTGACCGGGGCCGGCAGCTCCGGCGCCAGCACCTGCTCCGGGTCGCGGCCGTCGTGCGTCTTGAACAGCTCGGCGGCCAGGCGCAGGTGCTCCAGCTCCATGTTGAGGTGGAGCTCCCAGATGCTCTTCACCTTCGGGTCGGACTCGGTCTCCATGAACGAGTGGTAGAGGTAGCACTCGTTGTACTCGTGGTTGAGCAGCATCTCCCACCAGCTCTCGCCCGGGTCGACCAGCGACTCGTAGTGGGTGACGTGCTCCTCCTCGATCAGCCCGATCTCCTGGTAGAGCTGGCGGGCGATCGGCTCCATGTAGGTCGGGCCGACGTTCATGTAGAAGTTCATCGTCTGCTGCTCGGCGGCCATGATGGTGAGCGCGTGCAGCTTGGAGATGGGCGCCGCGGTCGACCTGTCGTACGGGTCGCGGACGTTGTCCATCGGGTCGCGGTGGTGCAGGGGGGTCGGCCTGCCCGGCATGATCTCGGTCAGGTTGTCGACGATCTTCTCGGCCTTGCGGTGCTCGATCATCTCGTACAGGTTGGAGTACCTGTAGAGGTGGTCGAAGTCCTCCAGGACACCGAACTGGTAGGCCTGCTTGAGGTACGGGTCGGGCTCCATCCGGGCGACCCAGGCGGTCAGGTCGACGGCGACCTGCTCGTAGGCGATGGTGGTCTCCAGCACCGAGGCGACGCCCGGCAGCAGCCAGTTGACCACCTTCTGCTGCTGCGCCTCGATGTAACGGACCCGGGCGAGCTGCTGCTTGAGCTCGGTGTCCGGGCAGTGACGTGCCAGGTGGTGGCTGAAGAAGATCGCCTCGGTCTCGATGCCGTTCATCGCGATGACGCGGCAGCGCGTGTACGGGTCCGCGTGATCGGGGTCGATGGGCATGACGTTCAGTTCACGCCAGTTACGTATCTGCTTGTCCAGCGGGATGCCCCGCTCCCGCAAGGGATTGAAGGTCATGTGTTTCGCGCTCCTTCGGCTGCTCGACTCGCGTGCGCCGGGGGGTGGGCGACGTCCGAATCGGGCCTACCCGAGGCTTTCGGGAGCAATCTCCTCAGGTCACCGCCGGTCCCTCCAGAAACGGCAAGCGCATGCGTGACCAGCCGGACCACGGGTAGGCACCCGCCGTAATCCGAGAGGAGATGGACCGTGACGAAGACAGTTCCCGAGAAGATGGAAGAGACGGACGTCATCGAACTTCTGATCGCCCAGCACGGCATGATCAGGAATCTGTTCGACGAAGTCGAGCAGGCGCCGCCAGAGCGGCGCGGCGAGTCCTTCACCCGCCTCGTGCGGCTGCTGGCCGTGCACGAGACGGCGGAGGAGGAGATCCTCCACCCCTACGCCCGCACCAAGCTCGACGGCGGCGCGGGCGTCGTCCAGGACCGCCTCGAAGAGGAGCACGAGGCCAAGAAGCTCCTCCAGGAGATGGACCAGGCCGGCCCGGACGCGCCGAACTTCATGCGCAACCTCCTGGCGCTGCGCGCCGCCGTCGAGGCGCACGCCCGCGCCGAGGAGCGGTACGAGTTCGCGAAGGTCGTCCAGCACACCTCCCAGGCCGAGCGGCGCGCGCTGGGCGCCGGCGTCAAGGCCGCCGAGGCCATGGCCCCGACCCACCCGCATCCCGGCACCGAGTCGGCGACCAAGAACGTGCTCGTGGGCACCCCGATGGCGATGATGGACCGTGCCAGGGACGTCATCAGGAAGGCCAGGGACAAGAAGCACTGACTGGGCTGTCCCGGCCGGCCTGTCAGTCGTCCGGCGGCGCGTTCTCCGCGCGCTTGCGCCACATCGGATAGGGCAGGCCGGCCGCCCGGTTGATGACGAAGCCCTGCAGGACGATGACGAACACCGCGACCATCATGATCAGCAGGTGTTCCGGGGTCCGAATCAGGCCCAGCGAGACGATCAGGGTGGTGGCGCCGGCCGGCGGATGCGCCGCCTGGAAAATCGGCATCAGCCCGCAGGTCAGGCCGAGCGCGATGGCGCAGGCCAGGATCCGCTGCCAGTCGATCTTCTCCAGGTCGGGCGGCACGGCGAGCAGCCCGGTCACCGCCAGCGAGAACCACCCGGCCAGCAGGCCTATCAGGTGCCCGACCAGGGTGTTGTGCGGGGCGGACGCGGCGGCCAGCGGCGTGTAGAACAGCAGGAAGGCCGTGGGCCCGAGTGACGGGAAGACGAACGGGGCGTGGGTGTTGTAGGCGATGATCGCCATGAGGAAGATCGAGATGAAGCTGTTGACGCCCGTGTAGACCGAACGCACCGCCCACCTGGGATACCGGTCCTCCAGCGACTCCAGATAGTAGGGCTTCGCCTCGCGGGTCATACGTCGCTCCGCTTCCACCCCGGCCGGAGCGCCGCGGTGCCGATGTTGCGCGGGTCGCGGGCCCGGTAGACGATGTACGGCCTGAACAGGTAGTGCACGGGCGCGGTGAACGCGTGGACCAGCCGGGTGAAGGGCACGATCGCGAACAGCACCAGCCCGGAGATCGCGTGGATGCGGTACTCGATCGGCGTGCGCGCCATGAGCGCCACCTCGGGCTGGAACACGAAGAGGCTGCGCACCCAGGGCGAGACGTCGACGCGGTAGTTGTAGTGCAGCGTCGAGGCGTTGATCAGCGTGGTGGCCAGCCCGAGCGTCAGCGCCGCGACCAGGAAGACGTACATGAACTTGTCGTTGACGGTCGTGGCCAGGAAGACCGGCCCGGTGGTGCGCCGCCGCCAGACGAGCAGGGCGATGCCGGCGTAGGTGAGCACGCCGGCGGCGACGCCGAGCGAGATCGCCAGGAAGCTGTAGACGGTCTCGCTGACCCCGATCGCGGCCGTCCAGCTGTCCGGGATGAACAGGCCGAGCAGGTGGCCCATCAGCACGACGAGCAGCCCGATGTGGAACATCGGGCTCCCCCACCGCAGCAGCCGCGACTCGTACAGCTCGGACGAGCGGGTCGTCCAGCCGAACTTGTCGTAGCGGTATCGCCAGACGAGGCCGGTGACGAGGATCGCCACGGCGATGTAGGGGAACGCGCCCCACAGGAAGACGTCGACGGGTGAGATCACTTGAGACCCCCGGTGATGGCGAAGGGAAGCGACGAGGGGAGTCCGATGGTGTCCAGCCCGACCAGTTCGGGTCCGCCGCCGATCGGGCGGCGGGCCATCCGGGCGGCCTCCTCGGGGGTGCCGGGAGAGGCCCCGGGCAGCGTGCCGCACACCGCCTCCAGCAGTCGCGCGTACGGCGTGGCGGCTTTGACCAGGGCGAACCTCAGCAGTTCGAGCCCGGCCCGGTGTTCCTGGAGCAGCTCCGTGCCGTCCTCGCGCTCCAGGGTCGCGTACTCCAGGACGACGGGCAGGTAGTCGGGCAGTTCGTCCCTGCCCGGAGGCGTCAGGCCGTGCGCCCGGTAGCGCGCCTTGATCGCGGCGAGGGAGAACCCCCGGCGGCGGGTGTCGCCGTCGGTCCACCAGGTCAGGTGCAGCGAGCGGCGGTTGCGGACGTCGAAGACCGCCACGTAGTGCTCCTCGGCCCGCAGCGGCTCCAGGCCCGCCAGGTGCTCGGCGAACTCGGCGACGGCGGACACCGGCGGATGCGCGCCGGTCTCGGCGAGCGCGGCCCTGATCAGCGGCAGCCGGTCGAACAGGGCCCGGTCGGGGTAGCGCAGGCACATCCCGGCCGCCCGCCGCACCACGGCCACGCCGTCGGCGGACAGCCGGGGCCGCCGCGAGGTCCAGGGTGACTTCATCACGACTCTCCGCGCTCGCCTCGTTCGCTGATCTCGCCGGGTTCGGCGCCCAGATCCTCGCCCCTGTCCACCTGACCGCCCCGGGCGCCGCCTTTTGCCCGGTACGGGAACAGCCCTTCGGGGAGGCCGCGGCCGTCCCAGTTGAGCAGGTTGATCCGGCCCTCGTGGCCGGAGGTGTCGGCGGCCGACTCCGAGGTCTGGCGCTGCCGCAGGACGTGGAAGGTCTCCACGGCCTGCGGCGCCGGCCGGCCGGACGCCTCGCCGAACGGCCCCGACGACTCGGTGCCGCCCATCCCCGGGCCGCCCTCGTAGTCGAGGCTGCATCCGCTCAGCGCGGTCTCCTCCAGGCTCCGTACGTCTCCGGCGGCGGCCGTCGGGATGACGTAGCGTTCCTCGTACTTCGCCAGGGAGAGCAGCCGGAACATGGCGTCCAGTTTCTCGACGTCGAAGCCGACCGAGGCGGCGATCTCCGGGTCGACCGGCTCGCCGAGGTTGATCCGCCGCCGGTGGGAGCGCATCGCGGCCAGCCGCCGCAGCGCCAGCTCGACGGGGGCCGGGTCACCTGCCGTGAAGAGCTCGGCCAGGTAGGAGACCGGGATGCGGAGCGTGTCGATGGCGCCGAACAGGTTCCGGTAGTCCTCGCCGTCGTGGCCCGAGGCGGTGATCGCCTCCACCACGGGCGACAGCGGAGGCACGTACCAGACCATCGGCAGCGTGCGGTACTCCGGATGCAGCGGCAGCGCCACGCCGTAGGTGGCGATCAGGTCGTAGACGGGCGAGCGGCGGGCCGCCTGGATCCAGTCGTGCGGGATGCCCGCCGCCTCGGCGGCCCGCCGGACGTCCGGGTCGTGCGGGTTCAGGAACAGGTCGAGCTGCGCGGGGTAGAGGTCCTGCTCGCGCGGGGTGGCGGCGGCCGCCGGGGCCCGGTCGGCGTCGTACAGCAGCACGCCGATGTAGCGCAACCGGCCGACGCAGGTCTCGGAGCAGACGGTGGGCTGGCCGACCTCGATGCGCGGGAAGCAGAAGGTGCACTTCTCGGCCTTGCCGGTGCGGTGGTTGAAGTACATCTTCTTGTACGGGCAGCCCGTGACGCACATCCGCCAGCCGCGGCAGCGGTCCTGGTCGACCAGCACGATCCCGTCCTCCACGCGCTTGTAGAGCGCGCCCGACGGGCAGGACGCCACGCACGACGGGTTGATGCAGTGCTCGCAGATGCGCGGCAGGTAGAACATGAAGGTCTGTTCGAGCTCCATGCGCACCTTGTCCTGGATCCGCTGCAGGACGACGTCGTCGCCCTCGTGCTGCGGCATGCCGCCCAGGTTGTCGTCCCAGTTGGCCGACCAGGTGATGTTGTCCATCCGCCGGCCGCTGATGAGCGAGCGGGGCGCCGCCACCGGGAAGTCGTCACCTGCGGGGGTGTCGAACAGGGCGTTGTAGTCGTAGGTCCACGGCTCGTAGTAGTCGCGGATGTTGGGCAGCAGCGGGTTGGCGAAGATGCTCGCCAGCCGGCGCATCCGGCCGCCCGCCTTGGGCACCAGCCGGCCCCGCGCGGTCAGCTTCCAGCCGCCCCGCCAGCGTTCCTGGTCCTCGTAGCGGCGCGGATAGCCCTGCCCCGGGCGCGTCTCCACGTTGTTGAACCACACGTACTCGACGCCGGGCCGGCTCGTCCACGTCTGTTTGCAGGTGACCGAGCAGGTGTGGCACCCGATGCACTTGTCCAGGTTCATCACCATGCAGATCTGGGCCATGACGCGCATCAGTACTCCACCTTCTGCGCCCGCCGCCGGATCACCGTGATCTCGTCACGCTGGGTGCCGACCGGGCCCATGTAGTTGGGGAAGAAGGAGAGCTGGGCGTACCCCCCGATGAAATGGGTGGGTTTGACGAGCACGCGGGTCAGCGAGTTGTGGATGCCGCCCCGCCGTCCGGTGGTCTCGCTCTTGGGGACGGCGATGACGCGGTCCTGGGCGTGGTGCATGTAGACCGTCCCGGCCGGCATCCGGTAGGACACGATGGCCCGGGCGACCACCACGCCGTTGCGGTTGACCGCCTCGATCCAGTCGTTGTCGGCGACGCCGATGGCCTCGGCGTCCTGCGGGCTGATCCAGATGACCTGACCGCCCCGCGACAGCGACAGCATGATCAGGTTGTCCTGGTACTCCGAGTGGATGGACCACTTGTTGTGCGGGGTGAGGTAGCGCACGGTCACCTCGCGCGCGCCGTCCGGGCCGAGGACGGGCTCGCCGAACAGCCGGTGCATGTTCAGCGGCGGCCGGTACGTCGGCAGGTTCTCGCCGAGCTCGGCGATCCAGTCGTGGTCCAGGAAGAAGTGCATGCGCCCGGTCAGGGTGTGCCAGGGCTTGCCGTGCTCGGTGTTGATGGTGAAGGCGCTGTACTGGCGTTCGGTGGTCTCGATGCCCGCCCATTCGGGGCTGGTGATGGTGGTCTGCGGGTGCGCCTGGGTGGCGGCGTAGGTGATGCGGCGGTCGGCGTCGGCGCGGGCCAGGCCTGCCAGCCCTTCGCCGGCGCCCACCTTCCGGGCCAGGGTGCGGAAGCCCTGGTCGGCGAGGCGTCCGTTGGTGGAGCCGGACAACGTCAGGATCGCCTCGCACGCCTTCTTGCCGGTGTCGATCAGCGGCAGGCCGTCGGCGGGACCGCCGCGCGCGACGCCGTTCACCTGACCCAGCAGCATGATCTCGTGATCCACCTGGTAGGTGACGCCCTTGCAGGGCACGCCCTCGGACGCGGCGAGCGGGCCGAGGGCGCGCAGCTGGGCGGAGATCGCCGTGTAGTCCCGCTCGACGACGGTCACGCTCGGCATGGTCCGGCCCGGGACAGGGGTCGATCCGTCGGCCCGCCAGTCCCGCGCCGCGCCCGCAGGGTTGCCCAGTTCGCCTGGTGTGTCGTGCTGGAAGGGCGTGGCCACCAGGTCGTACCGGGTGCCCAGATGCTCGCCGGCCAGCTCGGACACGCCGTCGGCGATGTCGTTGAAGATCTCGAAGTCGGTGCGGGCCTGCCAGGGCGGCTCCACCGCCGGGTTGAACGAGTGCACGTACGGGTGCATGTCGGTCGAGTTCAGATCGTGCTTCTCGTACCAGGTCGCGGCCGGCAGCACGATGTCGGACAGCAGGGTCGTGGACGTCATCCGGAAGTCCAGCGAGAGCAGCAGGTCGAGTTTGCCCTCGGGCGCGGGGTCGCGCCAGCGCACGTCGCGCGGCCGGACGTCCTCCGGCGCCTCGGTGGCCCGCAGGTTGCTGAGCGTGCCCAGCAGGTGGCGCTGGAAGTACTCGGCGCCTTTGGCGGACGAGCCGAGCAGGTTGGCCCGCCACGCGATGAGGATGCGCGGCCAGTTGCCCGGATGGTCCGGGTCCTCGGCGCAGAACTTGAGCCTGCCCGCCGCCAGCTCACCTGCGACGTGCTCGCCAGGGTCCCGGCCGGAGGCGCGGGCCTCGTCGGCCAGGTCCAGCGGGTTGCGGTCGAAGGTGGGATAGGAGGGCATCCAGCCGAGCCGGGCCGACTGGGCCAGGATGTCGACCGCCGTCATCCCTTCGAAGCGTCCCTCGCCGAGCGGCGAGGCCAGGGCGTCGGCGCGGAAGTGGTCGTAGCGCCACTGGTCGGTGTTGAGGAAGAAGAAGCCGGTGCCGATCATCTGCCGGCTCGGCCGTTTCCAGTCGTTCGCGGTGGCCAGCGTGGTCCAGCCGGTGAGCGGGCGGCACTTCTCCTGGCCGACGTAGTGGGCCCAGCCGCCGCCGTTGCGTCCGATGCAGCCGGTGATCAGCAACAGCGTGATGAAGTTGCGGTACGTGGTCTCCGAATGGAACCAGTGGTTGGTGCCGGCGCCCATGAGGATCATGCAGCGGCCGTCGGTGCTCTCGGCGGTCATGGCGAACTCGCGGGCGATCCGGATGGCCGCGGCGGCCGGCACCGAGGTGATCGTCTCCTGCCAGGCCGGGGTTCCGGGCGAGGCCGCGTCGTCGTAGCCGGTCGGCCAGTCGCCTGGCATGCCGTCCCGGCCGACGCCGTAGCGCGCCAGCATCAGGTCGTACACGGTCGTGACCAGCGGCCCGCCGGGCGTCAGCCGTCTGGCCGGGACGCCGCGCTTGAGCACCGCCCCCGAGCCGTCGGCGGTGTCGAACCGGGGAAGCAGCACCTCGGCGCCCACGCCGTCGGGCAGGCCGTGCAGGGTGAGCCGGGGCAGGACGTCGCCGAGGTCGAGGTTCCAGCGTCCGTCCTCGTGCGACCATCGGTCGGCGACGGAGCCGGAGGGAACGACCACGTCGCCGGTGGCCTCGTCCAGCAGCACGGTGCGCCATTCGGCGTTCTCGGCCGCGGCGTGCTCCCCGCCGAGGTCGGCGGCGCGCAGGAACCGCCCCGGGACGTACGCGCCGTCCTTCTCCTCCAGCCGGACCAGGAACGGCATGTCGGTGAAGCAGCGCACGTAGTCGAGGAAGTACGGCACCTGCCGCTCGACGAAGCACTCGCGCAGGATCACCTGGCCCATCGCGTGGGCCAGCGCGCCGTCGGTGCCGGGATGGGGGTGCAGCCAGTCGTCGGCGAACTTGCTGTTGTCGGCGTAGTCGGGGGAGACCACGACCACCTTCTGGCCGTTGTAGCGTGCCTCGACCATCCAGTGCGCGTCGGGCGTGCGGGTGACGGGGACGTTGGAGCCCCACATGATCAGGTAGGCCGCGTCCCACCAGTCGCCGGACACCGGCACGTCGGTCTGGTCGCCGAACACCTGCGGGGAGGCCACCGGCAGGTCGGCGTACCAGTCGTAGAACGACAGCGCCTGGCCGCCGATCAGCGACAGGAACCGGGTGCCGATCGCGTGGGACAGCATCGACTGTCCGGGGATGGGGGTGAACCCGGCGATCCGGTCGGGGCCGTGCTCCTTGATGGTGTGCACGTGGGCGGCGGCGATCATCTCCAGCGCCTCGTCCCAGGTGGTGCGCACCAGCCCGCCCTTGCCGCGCGCCTGCTGGTAGCGGCGCCGCCGCTCCGGGTCGCCCACGACGTCCGCCCAGGCCAGGACCGGGTCGCCGAGCCGCCTGCGGGCCTCGCGGTACATCTCCACGAGGACGCCGCGCGCGTACGGGTAGCGCACCCGGGTCGGGTGGTAGGTGTACCAGGAGAACGCCGCTCCGCGCGGGCAGCCCCGGGGTTCGTACTCGGGGCGGTCGGGGCCGGCCGTCGGATAGTCGATCTCCTGGGTCTCCCAGGTGATGATGCCGTCCTTGACGTACACCTTCCAGGAGCAGGAGCCCGTGCAGTTCACCCCGTGGGTCGACCGCACGATCTTGTCGTGCGACCAGCGGTCGCGGTAGAAGACCTCACCCGCCCGTCCGCCCCGATAGGACACGTCCCTCAGGTCGCCCGAATAGACGCCCCGGCTGAAGAAGTCTCCGATCCGCAGGAGGGCCCCGGTGGCTCCCTCCTTGGGCTCCTCGGCCGTTCGCTCGTTGACCATGTCGTGTATCTACCAACGGTGACCGTGAGCAACCGATCGAAACCTTATGCGCAGAGTAATGACTCGATTCCGGAGAGTCCGTTCGGGCGGTCGCGTTAGCGCCTGCCCGCGGAGGGCAGACGGCGGATCCACAAGAGACCCGTCCCGAGGGAGCTCCTATGAACACCCCCGTACAGCCGGCACCCGGACCCCCGTGCAATTAGCGGCACTCGTCACGGGAGCCGTGTTCCTGCTGGTCGGTGTGCTGGGGTTCGTTCCCGGCATCACCACGGACTACGACCAGCTCCAGTTCGCCTCGCACGACTCGGAAGCGATGCTCCTGGGCGTGTTCCAGGTGTCGATCCTGCACAACATCGTGCACCTGCTGTTCGGGGTCGCCGGCATCCTGCTCGCCCGCACGGTGTCGGGCGCCCGCAACTTCCTCGTCGGCGGCGGCGTCGTCTACCTGCTGCTGTGGATCTACGGCATGCTGGTCGACCACGACAGCGCGGCGAACTTCGTGCCGGTCAACAACGCGGACAACTGGCTCCACCTGGTCCTGGGCGTGGGCATGATCGCCCTGGGGCTGCTCCTGGCGCGACGCCGCCCGCACGCCGTCCGCTGACCACCCGCCGTTCCGGCCTCAGGACCCGGTCTCGCGGCCCCGGGGCCGGAACGCCGGCACCGCGCGCGACAGCACCCAGCCGACCGCGCCCACGACCAGCCCGACCATGACCCCGGTGAACACGCTGCTGCCGAACGCGAACGTCCGCATCAGCGCCTCCTCCGCGCCGGGCGACAGCCCGCCCGCCAGGTTGCCGCCCAGCCGCGGCGCGTCCTCACCGAACGCCGACGACCAGAGCAGCTGGTGGGTGATCGCCAGCAGCACCCCGTAGGCGCCGCCGATCGCCAGCAGCGTCAGGAACGGGTTCGGCACCCGCCTCCACAGCACGACGCCCAGCCAGATCGCGACCGGCAGGAACACCAGCACGGCGTTGACGACCGGGCCGACCAGCCCCAGATCGTGCGCGATCACCCGCGGCACGCCGAGCGCGGCCAGCCCCGCGACGGCGACCGGTGACATTCCGAGAGAGTTCGTCTTCCTCATCGTCCGACGGTAGGAGCACGGCTCGGCGCGCGGCGTCGCCCCGCGGTTGTCTCCCCCGTACGCGCCCGCGAGTACGGGAACGCGGGCCCCGTAGGCAGAAAGATGTACGCGCCTCTTCGGCCATGAGCAGGATGCGACGACCGAGGCCGCTCGGCCAGGATCGGTGACATGACCACCGGCCTGCTGCTCACCCTGGCCGCCCTCGCGATCGTCGACAGCACCAGCTTCGGCACCCTGGGCATCCCCGTCTACCTGATGGTGGCGTCGGAGCGCGGGCAGGCGCCGCGGCTGCTCCTCTACCTGGCGACGGTGGCGGTGTTCTACTACCTCGTCGGTGTGGGCCTCATGCTCGGGTTGTCCACAGCCATGGAGAACTTCGGCGACGCACTCCACAGCGAGGCCGCGTACTGGGTGCAGCTCGTGCTGGGCGTGGGCCTGTTCGCGCTGAGCTTCCGCTTCGACGGCAAGCGTGGCAAGGGCCCGCGGCTGGAGCCGCGGATGGGCGGGCCGCGGGCGATGGTGCTGCTCGGGCTGACGGCGGGAACGCTGGAGGTGGCCACCATGGTGCCCTACCTCGCGGCCATCGGGATCATGACGACCGCGGCGCTCCCCGCCGGTCAGTGGCTGCCGCTGCTCGCCGCGTACGTGGCCCTCATGTTCGTGCCGGTGCTGGCGCTGCTCGGGCTGCGCGCGACGGCCGCGGCCTGGGTGGAGCCGAAGCTGGTACGGCTCCGCGCCTGGCTGGCCAGGCACGCGGCGTCGGCGGTGGGCTGGACGCTGGGCATCGCCGGCTTCCTGCTGGCCCGCGACGCCGCGGCCTTTCTGTTCTTCGCCGGAGGGTGAGATCAGGCGCTGGCCGCGCCGTCCACCACCAGGTCGTGGCCGGCGACGAAGCTCGACCGGGCCTCGGCCAGCCAGAGCACGGCGGCGGCCACCTCGTCGGGGTCGGCGACGCGGCCGAGCGGCATCGACGGCGCGAGCCTGGCGTCCCGCTCGGCGGGGCTCTCGCCGGGCAGGAAGCTCATGGTCGTGTCGGTGGCGCCGGGGCTGACGGAGTTGATCCGGATGCCGTCGGCGGCGTACTCGAGCGCGGCGGCCTTGGAGAGCACGCTGACGCCGGCCTTCGAGGCGGCGTACGCGGCCATGCCCGGGATGCGGCGGTGCGCGCCGATGTTGGAGGCCACGTTCACGATCGATCCGCCGCCGTGCTCCTTCATGTACGCGATCTCGTACTTCATGGAGTGGAACACGCCCGTCAGGTTGGCGCCGAGCAGGGCCGCCCAGTCGTCGGGGTCCAGGTCGGCGAGCGGGCCGGGGCGGCCCAGCACGCCCGCGTTGTTGACGGCGACGTGCAGGCCGCCGTGCCGGTCGGCGGCGGTGGCGACCATGCGGGCGCAGTCGGCGGCGCTGGAGACGTCGGCGGCGATCCAGTCGGCGGCGAGCCGCTTGGCCGCGTCGGCGAGCCGCCCCTCGTCCCGCCCGGTGATCACGACCGTGGCGCCCTCGGCCGCGAACGCCCGGGCGGTCGCGTAGCCGATGCCGGAGGAACCGCCGGTGATGAGAACGACCTTGCCCTGCATGACAAACCCCTTTATCGAGAACGATCGGTCTAGAATTTGAGCATGAAAAAGGCCGCGTCAGCCCAGCACGGCCAGCGCCTGGTCGGCGGCGTCGTCCAGCCGGGCGGCGCCGCCGGGAGTCCGGCCGAGCACCCGCATCCCCTGCATGAGCACCAGCAGCATGCGGGCGACGGCCCGCGGGTCCTTGCCCCGAGCCAGCTCGCCCTGGGCGCGCGCCCTGGTCAGCGCCGAGGTCAGCACCGTCTCCAGGTGGCTCCAGCTGGCCTCCACGAACGCGGCCGCGGCCGGGTCGCGCGGCGCCAGCTCGACCGCGGCGTTCACGACCATGCAACCCCGCCGGTCGTCGCCGCCGGACTCTTCCGCGTACGTCCTGATCAGCGCGCGCACGGCCGGCAGCACCGGGCCGGGCTGGGACAGCGCGTCCAGGACGGCCGGGTCCATGTTGTGCAGGTAGCGCTCCAGGGCCTTGAGGTAGAGCTCGCGCTTGCCGCCGAACGTGGCGTAGATGCTCGCCCGCGCTATGCCCAGGTGGGCCACGAGGTCGGCCATGGAGGTCGCCTCGTAACCGCGCTCCCAGAACAGCTCCAGCGCACGCTGCAGCGCCGCGTCGGGGTCGAACTCCTTGCTCCTCGCCATACCGGAGAACCTAGCTCTATCCAGAACGATCGGTCAAGTTGAGCAACCGGAGTGTGGCCTCCCGCTCATGGGCCGCCCCGATCCGCCCCCACATCTCCGCCGACTCGCTCAACGCCTCCCGGTCCCCCCGCAACCGCCCTTGGGCCCGCTTCAGGCAGGCGGCGGCCCACGCGTTCTCCTCACCCGCCGCCTTCGCCGCGGCCACCCGCTCAGCGGCATCCGCCTCCCCGCGGACCACGGCCAGCTCCGCCACCGCCGCGATCGCGTACCTTCCGAACATCCCACCGCCACCCTCTCGCCCTTGGCCGTCCGCCGGCGGCGAGGTGTGCGCGAGGGCGAGGTCGGCTTGGTGGATGGCGAGGCGGGCGTCGATGAAGGTGATCAGAGGGGCGTAGCGGGAGACCGGGCCGATGTGGCCGACGGCGATCGCGCGGGCCCGCCACGCCTGGCATGCCGTGTCGTCCCCGCGCAGGCCGTGGGCCAGTGCCACCATGCCGAGGGCGGGAGCCATCCACCGTCCGGGCGGGGCGTCCACGCGCGCCTGGCCGTCCACCATCTCGGCCGCCCGCGCCAGCGCCTGGTCGAAGTCGCCCGCGAGCACCAGCGGGGGCACCAGCCTGCTGCCGGCCAGCGCGGGATGGCTGCCCGTGACGTCGTCGTCCGCCGCCATCCGGGCCGCCTCCAGGGCCCCATGCAGGTCGCCGACGGCGACGGCGAAGAAGGACGCGGTGTGCAGCGCGTCGACGATCTCGATACCGGTCCGCGGGTCGTCGCCGTCCATGGCGGGCAGCAGCTTGAGCCGCTCCCCCGCCAGCCGGTACGCCTCCCTGGCCCGTCCCCCGCGGTCGGCGGCGCAGATGACGGCGTCCAGCGCGGAGCTGGTCAGCACCGGGTCCCCGGTGGCCCGTGCGGCTTCCAGCGCTCGCCCGGCCACGTCCGGCCGCCCGGTGCTCCAGGCGCGCGCCGCCGCCACGTGCGCGGCCACGTACGGATCGTCCAGGTCTCCCGCCGCGGCCGCCTCCGCCGGCAGCGCCCGCACCCGCTCCTCCTCCGGCTCGTCGTCGAACCCGAACCCCGGATGCCTCTCGGCGATCACCGCCGCCCGCGCCAGCGCCACCGCCTCGGCGTTCCCGTCCCCGGCCGCCCGCGCCCTCTCCGCGGCGCCGAGCTGCAGCCGATACGCCTGCCCCGCACGCGCGAACGCCAGCGCGCACTCGGCGGCGTCGGCCAGATCCCGCGCCGCCTCCCCATCCCCAGGAGCAAGCACCGCCGCCTGCTCATAACGCGCGACAGCCTCCCGCAAAAACCTCCGCCCATACGTCAGCCCCGCCAACCGCCTAGCCAGCCGATGCGCCTCCCCACCAACGCCCACCACACCCGACCCGTCACCGTCCGTGCCGGTTCCCCCATCCACGCCCACGCGAGCACCGGCACTCTCCCTCGCACCCGACCCGTCAGCGTCCGTGCCGGTTGCCCTATCCACGCCCACGCGAGCGCCCGCACTCTCCCCCGCACCCATCCCGTCAGCGTCCGTGCCGGTTGCCCTATCCACGCCCACGCGAGCGCCCGCACTCTCCCCCGCACCCGTCCCGTCAGCGTCCGTGCCGGTTGCCCCATCCGCAGTCCCCGCCGCGAACGTCCCCTCGGGGGACGGGAGGGCGGCGGCGTCAGCGGTCGTCGCGGTGGCGAGGGCGGCTCGCAGGTCGTCGGCCACCGCGTCGAAGCGGCCCCACCAGGCGGTGTCGAGGTCGTCCGCGCGGGCGGTGGTGAGCGCGTCGGCCGTTTCGACCGCCCAGGCGAGGTGACGCCGCCGGGCGTCCGGGAGCTCGCCGCTCTCCTCCAGGCGTTCGGCTGCGAAGGCGCGGACCGTTTCCAGCAGGCGCCAGCCGCCGGCGTCGCGACAGTGGACGACCAGGCTCTTGTCGACCAGCCTGCCCAGCACGTCGGCGGCGGCACTCCGGCTGCCGCCCGTCACGGCCACCACGGCATCCAGGCCGAACCCTCCGGCGAACACCGCCAGCCGCCGGAACAGGGCGCGCTCGTCCGCCTCCAGCAGGTCGTGGCTCCAGCCCAGCACGGCCCGGAGCGACCGGTGCCGCCGGTCGCCGCCACGCCCGCCCGCCAGCAACCGCAGGTTGTCGTCGAGCGCCGCCAGCAGACCATCGGCTCCCAGCGCGGCCCCCCGGGCGGCGGCCAGCTCGATCGCCAGCGGGAGCCCGTCGAGCCGGGCGCAGATGCGCGAGGCGACGTCCCGTCCGGCGGCGAACCCGGCGGCCCCCGCCCGGTCGAGGAACAGCTCGACCGCGTCGGACCCCGGCGGCAGCGGCTCGACGGAGACGACCCGCTCCCCGGGGACGCCGAGCCGCTCGCGACTGGTCACCAGCGCCCGGGTGGCAGGACAGACCGCCAGCAACCGGTCCACGAGCGCGGCCACCGGATCGAGCAGGTGCTCGCAGTTGTCCAGCACCAGCAGCGCGCGCCCGCGCCCGAGCCGGTCGGCGATCGCGTCCTCCAGCGGCTGCCCCGGCCGCTCCGCCACGCCGAGCGCCGCGGCCACCGCCTCCGCCACGAACCCGTCGCGCACCGGCACCAGGTCCACGAACGCGCCGCCGTGCGGGAACGACGGCGCCGCCGCCCCGGCGACCGCCACCGCCAGCCGGGTCTTGCCCACCCCGCCGGGCCCTGCCAGCGTCACCAGGCGGGAGGACTCGAAGGCCGCGATGATCTCCGCGCGCTCCGCCGACCTCCCCACGAAGCTCGTGCGCGCCGCCGGCAGCCCCGCAAGTTCCCCCGTCCGGCTCTGCCGGGCGAGCGCGGCCAGCTCCTTGCGGTCGGCGGCCCCGTGCTTGCGCAGCAGCGACGAGACGTGGCTCTCGACGGTGCGGACGGAGATGTGCAGGCGGGCGGCGATCTGCGCGTTGGTGAGGCGGTGCCCGAGCGCGGCGAGCACCTCGGCCTCGCGCTCCGACATCCCTCCGCCCGTCACGGCCCCATCATCGCCCACCGCGCCAGAACGGGTGCGGGTGGGCGGTGAATCCGTGGTGGATCCGTGGTCTATACGGATGCCCCCCGCGGGCGTGCCGCAGGAGCCTGAGTTCAGGTCAACCACCGAAGGGACGCATCATGCTGACGAACATCGCCGACCGGATCGACGGCTTCACCGGTGCCGTGCACCTGCCGGGTGACGAGGGCTACGAGCTGGGCCGGCAGTCGCTGAACCCGGCGGTCGACGCGCGGCCCGTCATGGTCGCGGAGGCGGCGCGGACGGAGGACGTGCGGGCCGCCTTGGTGTCCGCCAGGACGTGCGGGCTGCCGCTGGCCGTGCAGGCCACCGGGCACGGGACGCACGTGCCGGCCGACGGCGGGATCCTGCTGCGCACGGGGGCGCTGGACCGGGTGGAGATCGACCCGGCGAGGCGGGTGGCCCGGGTCGGGCCCGGTGTGCGGTGGGGGCGGGTGCTGCGGGAGGCCGCGGCGTACGGGCTGGCGCCGCTGTCGGGGTCGTCGCCCGACGTCGGGGTGACGGGCTACACGCTCGGCGGCGGGGTCGGGTGGCTGGCGCGCAGGTACGGGCTCGCGGCCGACAGCGTCGTGAGCGCCGAGGTGGTCACCGCCGACGGCCGGACCGTCACGGCGGACGCCGACCGGCACGCCGGCCTGTTCTGGGCGCTGCGCGGCGGGGGCGGCAACTTCGGGATCGTCACCTCGCTGGAGTTCCGGCTCTACCCGGTCGACCTGGTCCATGCCGGGATCGCCTTCTTCCCGTACGAGCGAGCGGCCGAGACCCTGGCCCACTACCGCGCCTGGGCGGCGCAGGCCCCCGACGAGGTGAGCACGGCGGTCATGCTCACCACGCTGCCGGGCGGGACCGAGCGGGTGCTCGGGATCAAGGCCATGTACGCGGGAGCGCCCGAGCGGGGCGAGCGGGTGCTCCGGCCGCTGTGGGAGGTGGCCGGGCCGGCGATCAGGGACGAGGTGCGGCCGGTCCGGTACGCGGACGCGGCCATGGGCGGCACCCCGGCCCGCTACCTCGACTTCTTCCACGACCTGCCGGACGCGGTGATCGGCACGCTGGTGGAGGCCGGGCGGCACGCCACCGTGGAGATCAGGCACTGGGGCGGCGCGATGTCCCGTCCAGGCCCGGACGCGGGGCCGGTCGGGCACCGGGGCGCGGCGTTCTCGGTCATCGTGAGCGAGCGGCTCGCCGGCATGGCCGACGCGCTGTCGCCGCACGGGACCGGCGGCACGTTCCTCAACTTCCTGGCCGACGCCGGGCGGGTCGCGGACGCGTACACGGAAGCCGATCACGCCCGGCTGGCCGAGGTGAAGCGTACGTACGACCCGGACAACCTGTTCCGGCTCAACCTCAACATCGCGCCCCGGTGACGTCGTGCCCCGGGTCACGTCCTGCGACGGGACGTCCATCGCGTACCGCACGGACGGGGAGGGACCTGCGGTGGTCCTGGCCGGGTTCCCCGATCGGGCGGCGGCCCTGCTGGCGGAGCGTTTCACCGTATACCGCTACGACCGGCGGGGCACCGGCGGCAGCGGGACGACCGCCCCTTACGCGGTGGCGCGGGAAGTGGAGGACCTCCTGGCGGTCCTGACGGCCGTCGGGGGCACCGTGGCGCTGGCCGGGTGGGGTCCGGGGGCGGTCCTCGCCCTGGAGGCCGCCCGTCGCCTCCCGCCCCTCGCCTGTCTCGCCATAGCCGGCCTGGGGCCCCTCGTCCCCGCCACCTGCCCGGATCACTCCCACGCTGAGGGCCGCGCGGCCGACACCCACATCGAGGCCGCGCTGCGGCGACTGGTCTCCCACGCTGAAGCGCCGATCCCGGCGGATCTCGCCGCCGCCCGCTGGACGTGGCTGACGGTGCCGGTGCGCGTCATCGGAAACCCCGCGCTGGCGGCCGTCCTCTCCGAAGGCGTCCGGCAGGACGGCTTCACCACCTGAGATTCCCCAGGTCACCGGCTCCGACCATGCGGTCGCCCGCTGCTGAGAGCCAGCGTGACCCGAAGTACGCGGAGCGTCTCCTGGGCGGTGGGAGAACCCTGGCCGAGTGTCTCACTCGAAGAGCTTGTCCACGGAGTCGACCAGCGCGGCCCGCTGCAGCCATCTTTCCAACGTCTTGATGTCGGTGCAGGACATGATCCGATCCCGGTCGTCCTCGGTCACCCGGAACCCGCGCGCCTCCAGCACGACGAGCAGCCCTTTGGCCTCACCCCGGGCCTCACCCCGGGCCTCGCCCTTCGCCATGAGGCTTTGTGCATATTCGCCCTGGTAGAGGTAGGTCTGTGTGGCCATGAGCCGCTCCATTTCTTTCTGCGCGTCCCCCGCCAGTGCCACGGTGACATACTCAGCGTAGCGTCCTGCCTTCTCCGGGTCGATGTGGTCCAGAGCTTCTGTCAGGGTGGCGAGAATGGCTTTGATCTGCGGGTTCTCACTATGGGTGATCGCAGCGATAGCCGCCAGGCCGATGTTGCCGACGGCCTCGGCTACGTCGGTGATGACGGGCGTGTTATCGGGGCCGATCACGAAGGGACGCAGGACCAGGCCCGGATGGCCGGTCTGGATGTGCTGGGACGCCCATGCGGCAACGGCGCGGTTGGGGCAGATGACGACCAGCAACGCCTGACAGCGGTCGCGGGCACGCATGTTGGCGATGTAGGCCAGCCACGTCCAGTGTTTGGTGTCGTCGCGCTGACGTTGCACCTCGGTGATGACCGCCAGTTTGACCTTTCCTTCGGTGAAGAGGAGTGCGGCGTCTGCCCGATAGACAGAAGGGCTTATCTCCGACAGCTCGTTGGAGATGACTTCAGAAGTGGATGAGGGGATGCTTAGGAGTGCGCGGCCACCAATCCGACGACCATGGTCAGAAGGCCCACCGAGGTGGTCACGATCCCCACCGTGACCGCTCGCCTGCGCGCCCGCGGCCCACCCCACCAGTACGCGAGCACGTACGGGAGGAAACCGAGACCGGCGAGCCCGGCGGCCGGGACGGCGGAGACGGCGAGCACGCCCTTGGCCCCGTCGGGGAGCGCGCGGGTGCCGTCGGGGGTGAGGCGGGCGTGCGTCACGTCGCCCGCGTCCGAGTCGGGGGAGGTCGCCACCATCACGGGCCGGCCGCCGTCGTCGGGGACGAACCGGCCGCGGCAGTCGTACCGGCCCCGGCTCAGCGACTCGCAGGACACCACCGTGAGCGTCCCGGGCGTGCCGGTGTGGCCGAGCGTGAGCAGGTAGTCGGGCACCGCCACCGGGATCGGCGCCAGGCAGACCGCCAGCCAGAGCAGGATCAGGACGATCCGCGGGAAGTTTCCCATGCGGGACAGAATGGCGACCGCGGCTTGCGGGTGACTTGGCACCGGCTGCCTCGACCGCGCCGGTGTCGTCAGGCGGGCTTCGGCACCAGCGGGCCCTCGCTGGCCTGGACCAGGACGAAACCCTGGCCCTGGAAGGCCAGTTGCATGGCCTCGCCGCTGCCCCGGCCGATCAGCGCGCCGGCCTTGAAGGTGCGGTTGACGCCGACGTGCAGGGCGGCGCTCCAGCACACGGCCGACTGCCCGTCGGCGAAGGTCGGCATGCGGCTCGCGTCGAGCATGACCGGGGTGCCGTGGGTGGTGACGGCGACCCATCCGGTGCCGGTGAGCGTGGTGTTGAACAGCCCGCCCGCCGCGACCCCGGCCCCCTGCACCCGCTGGATGTCCCAGCTGATCTGCGGCTGGAAGGCGAGCAGGTTGCGGCCGTTGACGGTCAGGCCCTCGTTCTCGAGGTAGAACAGGTGGATGTCGTCGGCGTTGTCGGCGAGGTAGAGCGCGCCCTGCCCGCGCACCCGCATGAGCGAGGCGCCCTCGCCGGTCATGGCCTTCTTGAACAGTTTGCCCAGCCCGCCGGAGCCTTCGTAGTCGAAGTCCCAGTTGCCCTGGAAGGCGACCATCGACCCCTGCTTGGCGAGCACCTCGGGGAGCTCGACCCGGAGCATCTTGCCGTTCTGCAGGGCGAAGCCGGGCGGGAGCTGCTGGGTGTCGAGGTTGCCGAAGATTGGGCTGCGCACGGGTTTACCCTTCAAGATCAGGCGGGGATCCTCTGGTCCACGATATGCGGCGCGGCGGCGGGGCGCGCGAGAGCGGGCCGGGTGAGCATCAGCTCGGCCAGGCTCGCCTTCACCAGAGCGGTTCCGCGCAGCACGGGGGCCAGGGTGATGGCGAACAGCAGGCCGATCACGGTGTTCCAGACCACGAACAGCGCCGGGCTGGCGCCGAACCCGAGCAGGTCGGGCAGCCCTGTCTCGACGGCCCCGGGGATGCCCGCGATGATCCACCCGTACAGCGGGAAGGTCAGCCCGGCCAGCGTGCCCACCCACCAGACGGCGGCCACCACGAACCCGGCGACGGCGATCGGGAAGGCGATGATCACGTGCAGCAGGTCCATGATCGCCTGACCGCTGGCCAGCGGGTTCATCATCCGGCGGAACCAACCGGCCCAGACGGGCGCCTCGCGGTAGCGGGGACGGGCGACGGGGTGGCCCAGCACGCCGGGCAGGGAGGCCCGCTCGACGTCGGCGACGTTCCTGGCGAGCCCGGCGGTGGCGGCCAGCACGGGCAGTCCGACGAACGCGACGGCGGCGCCCAGCCCGGCGGAGACACCGGCGACGACCAGCGGGAACGTGACGAGGGCGGTGGGGAAGGACAGGAGCAGGTAGCGGGAGTCGGCGGCGATGCGCTGCTGGAGGGTCGTCATACCGGCAACGCTACGGATCGGCGGCGGCCGAATCAGTCCCGCGAGCAGGCGGAACGGGGGTAGGGCTATCCCTACCCCCGTGGCGGTCAGCGCTTCAGCCGCGCCCGAGGCTTGTCCTCACAGCGAGCGAGGCCGACGCTGCCGTCAGCCCGGTGCCAGCAGGGCCGCCAGTGCGTCGGGCGCCGCCGGGTGGCGGGCCAGGAGGTCACCTGCCGGGCCGGGGCCGGTCGCCCCGGTGGCCTGCCAGGTGCCGTCGCAGCCCAGCAGGGCCGCGAGCGCGTCGGTGGTGGCCGGGTGGGCGGCGAGCAGGTTCGTGACCGGGCCGCCCGCCGGAGTGGGGACGGGAGTCGGGGCGGGCGCGGCGGTCCATGGCGGGGTCCACGCGTCCACCGCCGCGAGCGTGCCGGGGAACGTCCGTCCGGCTTCGCGTACGAGAACCGGCACCAGCTCGGCGGCCTCGTCCTTCAGGGTGGTGATGAGCTTGGGCAGCCACGGCAGCAGCACGCTGTCGGGCAGGGTCGCGAAGGCGTCGGAGATCAGCTCGACCACGAACGGCGTCAGCGCGGGCGCGGATTCGAGCGCCTGCACGAAACCGCTCAGGTACTGCGGGAACGACGGCACCACCAGCGGGTTGGCCAGCAGCTCGGCACAGCGCGCCCGCAGCTCCGCCGACGACAGCAGGCCGAGCTGGAACCTGGCCGCCCACAGCAGCGCGACCTTGCCCGGCGTCTCCGGGTGCGACTGCTTGACCGCCAGCTCCAGCTGGGCGCGGTCGCAGCCGAGCGAGATCGCCAGGCTCTCCATCCCGGACAGGAACCCCAGCATGGCCGCCACCTGCCGCACCCCGGTGTCGTCGGCCACGAAGGCGCTCGGCAGCAGCGTGCAGTAGTGCGCGTATCCGGTGGTGACGAACCGTTCGACCCAGGCGGGCAGCGCCGGCTCGGCGGACCGGTAGTGCGTGAGCAGCCGGCGGATGCGGCGCAGCACGTCGGGCGCGTCGTCGACGGTGCGCTCGGCCGCCAGCAGCTCCACCGCCCGCGCCCCGAGCTCCTCGGTGAACCGGCGGCTCCCCAGGAGCACGATGGACTCCTCCACCGCCTCCAGCGCGACGGCGGCGGTGGCCTCGGGATCCGTCACCATCTTGCGCAGCCGCTGCTCCAGCACCTGCTCGACGGTGACGCCCTCGTAGCCGAGCTCGATGAGTGCGCGCTGGTGGTGGCCGATGGCCACGTCCCAGCTCTCCTGCCTGGACCGCTCGCCCAGCGCGCGGTTGCCCATGATCGGCCGTACCGCGCCGTCCGGCATCAGGCGGCGCAGCATCCACAGCAGGTGGGAGCAGGGCTCCAGCTCGGGGTCGGTGCCGAAGTCGAGCAGCACCCGGTGCACGGCCCGCTTCCGCACGTCGACGCCGAGCGGCTCCAGCCGGTCGTAGACGTCCTGGGCGAGCGGCGGCAGCGCGGCGTAGCCGACCTCGCCGATCCGGTCGCCGCCGAGCAGGATCTCGCAGAGCTGCGCGACGTCCCTGCGGCCGGGCACGGCGTCCTTCTCGATGCAGGTGACGGCCGCGTCCTGGAAGTCGTACGGGGTGGGTCTGGCGCGGTTGCGCATCCCGGCCAGCAGGATCGACGTCTCGAACACCGCGATGGCGTCGGCGGTGCTGGCCAGGTAGCCGTTGCGGCGGGCCAGCCGGACGATGTCGACGCACCAGCCGAGCAGCTCGGCCTCGTCCAGCGCGTCCAGCGCCGGCGGGCTCGACAGGAATCCGGTCAGCCGGTCGGTCACCGGCCCCTCCGCGACCGGAGCCGCCTTGCGCGGCCTGGTCGTCGCCTGCCGGCCCTTGAGCTGGTAGGTCTTGACGCCGCCTCGGGTGACCGCCTTGGCGTAGGTGGCGGCGGCGATCGACACCGAGCCGGGTGCCAGCCCGAACTGGGCCTCGACGGCCGAGTGGCTGGCCGGGACGATCCCGTACTGCCAGGTCGTGCCGGTGCGCGGGGTGACCTCGTAGGCGGGCTCCGCCGCGCGCAGGCCGAACTCCTCGACCCGGCTGGCGGCGTGGAAGGCGCCGCACACGTACAGGCAGCGCCCGGGGTCGGCGCCGGAGGCGGCCAGGTGCTCGCGCATGCGCGTCCACATGTGACGCTCGCGCTCCTCGTCGCCGGCCAGCCGGGGCGAGTCCTCCGGGGTCAGCCGCCGGAACAGGCTGCCGATCAGCACCATGACCTGCCGGTAGGTGGCGTAGTCGGCTCCGGAGAGCGGCTGCTCCACGTACTGGTCCCACCACTCGGACCAGTGGCGGACCTTGGCGTGGTGCAGCAGGTGCCGCTCCAGCTCGGCGAAGCGGGGCCGCAGGTCGCCGATCTCGATGCCGACGGACTCGTCAGGACGTTCCTGCGGCAGCCACTGGTAGACGTGGTCGGCCGAGCGGTCCACCAGCACCAGCTCCACGCCGGGCGTGTCGAGCGCGTACGCGATGGCCTGGTATTCGGCGGACGCCTCGGTGATGGGCGCGACCACGTTGAGCGGGCCCCAGCCCTCGGGGAAGCCGTCCAGCTCGGTGGCGAACGCCTGCAGCGCGACCGGCAGCCGGCAGTTGCGCAGCTCGTCGAGCACCGGCCGCAGGTCCTCGCAGAGCTCCAGGTAGACGACCTCGGGCTGCTTCTCGCGCAGCCTCCTGGCCATGGCCAGCGCCGAGGCCGGGGAGTGGTGGCAGACCGGGAAGATCTCCAGCGGCTCGGCCAGCGCCCGGTCGACGTCGTCGACCAGGCCCGACAGGATGCCGGAGAGCGCGCCGGGCCCGTCGGCGAAGGTCTCGGCGGCGGCGTGCAGCTGCTCGCGCAGCGCGGCGAACGGGCTCATGAGAGCGTGGCGATCGCCTGGCGGCCGCCTTCGAGGAAGCCCTGCCACTCGCCGCCGTCCTTCTTGCTGCGCGGCTCGACCACGCCGTGCCAGAACTTGTTGAGTATGGCCAGGTCCTCGGGGCTGCGCCGGGCCAGCGAGCCGACCAGTGACCCGGCCAGCGTCGAAGCCCGCAGCGTGCTGTCGCCGAAGAAGTTGCTGTGCAGGATCGCGTCCTCCAGCACGCCGATCTGCTCGGCGGTGGACAGCGCCGACTCCAGCTTCTCGTCGTCGCTGGTCGCCGACTGGGCTGCGGCGCGCAGGTCGGCGAAGCTCTGCAGCAGGATGTCCAGCAGCGACGGCGGCACCTCCAGCTCGATGCGGTGCCTGCGCAGCAGCTCGGTGGTGCGGAAGCGGACGATCTCCGCCTCGCTCCGCTTGTTGGTCACGACCGGGATGCGGACGAAGTTGAAGCGCCGTTTGAGGGCCGACGACAGGTCGTTGACGCCCCGGTCGCGGCTGTTGGCGGTGGCGATGACGGAGAAGCCGGGCTTGGCGAAGACGATGTTGTCGTCGTCCAGTTCGGGGATGGACACGTACTTCTCCGACAGGATCGAGATCAGCGCGTCCTGCACGTCGCTGGTGGAGCGGGTCAGCTCCTCGAACCGGCCGATCACGCCCTGCTCCATCGCGGTCATGATCGGGGACGGGATCATCGACTGGCGCGACTGGCCCTTGGCGATCACCATGGAGACGTTCCACGAGTACTTGATGTGGTCCTCGGTGGTGCCGGCGGTGCCCTGCACGACCAGCGTCGAGTTGCGGCAGATCGCCGCCGACAGCAGCTCGGCCAGCCAGCTCTTGCCGGTGCCGGGGTCGCCGATCAGCAGCAGGCCGCGGTCGGACGCGAGCGTGACGATGGCGCGCTCGACGAAGCTCCGGTCGCCGAACCACTTCTGCTTGATCTCCCGGTCGAGGCCGTCGGAGCGCTCGGAGCCGAGCACGAACAGCCGGACCATGCGCGGGCTGAGCCGCCAGGAGAACGGCTTGGGCCCGTCGTCGACCGACTCCAGCCAGTCGAGCTCCTCGGCGTACTTGGCCTCGGCGGGGGCACGCAGCATCTCATCGGTCATGGCGTATCTCCTAGGTGAGGAAGCTCTTGAGCTCGAACACGAGTTTGTTGATGTTTCCCGAGATGACGGGCGTGCCCAGGTCCTTCAGTTTCTGGCGGAACCACGGGTCCACGCTCTGATGGCCCGAGCTGGTCACCGACCCGACGGGGATGAACCTGGTCCCGGAGCGGTGCACGGCCTCGAACTCCCGCTGCAGGTCGCGGACGTCGTAGAAGTCCGAGATCCACACCATCGCGGTGTTGCGCGGGTCGACGATCTTGGGGCGGGCCAAGGTCATCGCGACCGTCCCGTTCGTGCCGCCGCCGAGTTTGGTACGGAGCAGCACCTCGAACGGGTCACTCACCCACGGCGTCAGGTCGAGCGCCCTGGTGTCGTAGGCGATCAGGTGGACGTCGACCTTGGGCAGCCCGGCGAAGATCGAGGCCAGGATGGTGCAGTTGACCATGGAGTCCACCATCGAGCCCGACTGGTCGACGACCACGATCAGGCGGGCGGGGGTGGTGCGGCGGGCGGTGTGCCGGTAGAAGAGCTTGTCGACATACAGTCGCTCGTCCTCGGCGTTCCAGTTGGTGAGGTTCTTCCAGATCGTCCGGTCCAGGTCGAGGTTGCGGAAGACCCTCTTGGGCGGCACCGAACGGTCGACGGCGCCCACGCTCGTCTGCTGCACCTGGGTGCGGAGCACCTGGGCGACCTCGTCCACGAACCGGCGGATCAGCGCCTTGGCGTTGGCCAGCGCCACCCCCGACAGATTGGACTTGTCGCGCAGCAGCTGCTCGATCAGCGACATGCTGGGCGTGAGCTGCCTGGCCAGCGCGGGGTCGGCGAGCACCTCGCGCAGCCGCATCCGGCGCACCAGGTCGCCTTCCAGCCCGGCGAGCATCCCGCCCAGCTCGCTCTGCCCCGGCTGGGCGCGCAGCTCGCCGGCCTCGCAGCCGAGCGCCTGCTCGAACCAGCCCGCGTCCTGCTGCCAGGCGGCCAGCCGGGTGGCGGTGACGTCGCCCGTGCCGGTCGCGAACAGGTTGAGCAGCAGCTTGGCGGCGAGCGCCGCGGTACGGGCGCGGTCACGGTCGTCGTCGCCCGTCATGAGGCCGCGGAACTCGGGGCCCAGCTCGGGGAAGCGCTGCACCAGGTTGTCCACGGACACGGACGGGTCGAGCAGCTGGGCCGGCAGCCCGAGGTCCTCGACGATGGCGACGCTGGCGGACTCCAGCGCGGGCTGCTCGTCGGCGCCGAACACGCGGGCCAGCAGCCGCCAGAGCAGCACCTGCCGCCGATTCGCCTCGGCGGCGCCGTGGGCGGTCGCGTCGCCGTGGGCGGTCGCGTCGTCGTGGGCGGTCGCGTCGGCGTGGGCGGTCGCGTCGCCGGTGGGGTTGTGGTCGGTGGTCATTTGCGCAGCAGCCGTCCCGCTCGTTCGCGGAGCACGCCGACCGGGTCGCCCGTCTTGGCCAGCGCCTTGGCCGCCTTGGGGTCGGTGGTGCCCAGCGCCCAGTCGCCGTTGTGCGCGGCGACCGGCTTCTTCTTGACCGTGGCCTGGACGGCGAGCGGCTGCAGCAGCCACCCCCCGGCGTCCCAGCGCAGCAGCCCGACGCACGCGGTGGAGGCGGCGAGCAACTCGGGGGTGAGCGGCCCGCACCCCGGCAGCCGCCCGGTGGCGAACGGCATGGTGGCGCCGTCGAGCGTGAGCGTGACCCCGCCGCCGGCCTTGGCCGCCTTGTATCCCTCCACCAGGACCGGCTCCGCGACGCGCGCCGGGTGACGGTCCAGCGGCGGGGTCTCCCCGGCCACCGCGCCCGCGAGCAGCACCCGGGCGGTGGCGAACGGGTCGGTGAGCTCGGCCGCGGTGGCCTTCTCCTCCTGCCAGACCAGGTCGCCGCCGGGAAGCAACGGCATGCCGTCGATCTCCGCGGCCAGATGCTTGGCCAGCGTCGCCAGCAGCACCGGATACGCCTGGAACAACCCCCACACGGCCGGCCCGGTGATGGTGTCGACCTTGCCCGCGGCGACGCTCACCCGTACCAGCCGGGACGTCCCGCCGCCGGCGGGCTCCAGCACCGCGTGCACCTGCACCTGGACGGCGGTGCCGTGCTCGTGCATGTCCGCCCCGAGCGGCAGCAACCGCCCGGACACCGTCTCGGCGCCCTCCCCCGCCCCCGGCCAGCCGGGCTCGGCCAGCAGCGTGGCCCGCGTCCACAGGTCGGCCCAGCGCCGTAAGGGCAGCCGTTCCATCGTGGACACCGGCGACGAGTCACGGAGCTCGGCGGCCAGCCCGTCGAGCAGCACCGCCAGCCGGCGCGCCCCCGGCTCCGCGAGCACGGCCTCGATGGCCTGGTCACCGGCGGCGGCCAGATCGTGCCCCACTCCCCGCCACCCGGTGATGGCCAGCTCGTACAGCCATGACCGGCACCCGACGAGCAGATTGCCCGGTACGGACGAGTCACCGGCGGCGGGCGGGCCGGAGGGAGACCTCGTCCTGCCCAGCGACTCGTCCAGCCGGGTCAGGAGGGCGTCGTGGGCGGCGCCCAGGAGGGCGGACCGCGCGGCGGCCAGGGCCGTCAGGTGCTCGCCGCTCACCGATCCGGCCGACACCTTCGCGGCCGCCTCCGCCACCCGGTCGCCCAGCGGCGTCGCCGCCACCGCTCCGGCCAGCGCGGCGATCGCCGCGGCCCGCTGCTCGCCCACCCGGCCGAAGCCGTGGGACAGCGCGTCGTCGAAGCCGTCGACCAGCTCCAGCGCCTCGGCGAGGCCGTCGGGCAGCCCGCCGACCAGGTCGTTCAGCTGCATCCCGAGCATCAGCGCACCGTCCCGGGGAACCAGTGCATCTCCGCGAGCGGCGCCGTGGTGACCGGCAGCTCCAGGTAGCCCAGGTGGCGCAGGAACCGGCTGAACACCACGGCCGCCGGCTGCGACTCCTGCTGCCCGTCCAGCCTGGCCGCCAGGTCGGCCCCGGACGCCACCGTCTCGGCCCCCTCGACCCGGAGGTATCGGGCGACCCGCTCCGCTCCGTACTGCACGATCGCCTCGTCCACCAGCGACCGCAGGTGCTTGCAGAGCGAGCCGTAGAGACCGCCGCACGGGCGGTTGTTGTTGGTGCTGCAGTTGAAGTCGTGGGATCCGGCGGCGATCGAGGAGACGTACACGCGAGCGATGTCGGAACCGCTCGACACCACCCCCTGCAGCCTGCCGTCGGCCAGCTCGACGAACGGCACCTTGGCCAGCTTGCGCGGCTGGACGGGCGGCACCACGCACGTCACGCTGCTCTGCTCCCACACGGTCGGGTCAGCGGGCACGGTCAACGACCTCCAGCCGGGCTCGGCAATGATCAACGGAACCGGAATGTAGCGAACCTCACCGACAAAGACCGGCGGATCTCTCTCAGCAGACCTTCATGTGACTCACCTAACGTCGAAACCCCATCGAAGGGAGCGATATGGGACACGATCACGAAGGGCAGCGCGTCAGCAGGCGGCGGATGATCGCGGGCATCGGCTCTCTCGGGCTCGGCGGGCTGATCGCCGCGTGCACGGGGCAGCCGGTCACCACCTCCACCGGCGAGTCCGTCACCCCTCAGGCGACCACCGCCCAGGACCTCACCTCGCTCTTCGACGGCGCGAACACCTGCACGCTGACCCCCGCCACCACCGCGGGGCCGTACTACTTCGACGCCGACAAGGTCCGCGCCGACATCCGCGAGGACCGGGAGGGCGTCCGGCTCCGGGTGGCCGTCAAGGTGCAGGACAGCGGGAGCTGCCGGCCGATCAAGGACGCGGTGGTGGAGATCTGGCACTGCGACGCGGGCGGCCTCTACTCGGGCGCCGAGGCGATGTCCCGTGGCGGCGGCGCGCTCTCCGCCTCGTCGCCCGACCTCGACCCGCAGGACGACCAGCGCTACCTGCGCGGCGCCCAGGTCACGAACGCCGACGGCGTCGTCGAGTTCACCACCGTCTGGCCCGGCTGGTACCCGGGACGCTGCGTGCACATCCACGCGATGGTGCACGTCAGCGACGCCCGGGTGCTGACCACGCAGATGATGTTCGACGAGGCGCTCAACGACCGGATCCTGGCGGGGCGGCCGTACGCGGCCCGGGGCGAGCGGGACACCCGCAACGACGGCGACGGCATCTTCCGGGACGAGATGCTCATGAAGGTCACCCCCGACGGCGACGGCTATGTGGGCGCGATCGTGCTCGCCGCGGACCCGGACGGCCGATAGCGGGTGACAGCCGCGCGGGGTGGCGTATAACGTCGCCACCACTGTCCGAGTCCGGCTGACGACGGAGGGCGAGCGGTGCGGTCCTGGGCTGCGTTACCGACCGGCAAGGTCGTGCGCCTGGAGGGCGCCGGCCCGCTGCCGCTCGCCGTCGACTCGCTGCCCCGCGAGGCCCCCGCGATCCTCACCTGCACCGCCCGGGAGGCGCGCTCCCCGAAGGCGCTGGCCTCCGCGATATTGGACGAGCTGGACGCCACGGTGCTCGGCCTTTTCCCCGCCTGGCTGCCGGACGCCGAGGGCATCGACGGGCCCGGCGGGGCGGGCCTGGCCGCCGTACGCACCCTCGCCCTCCGCACCGCCGCCACCAGCGCCCACTTCGGACCGTTCCTCGCCGAGCTGGCGGAACGCGCCCTGCGCGCCCGCCCCGGCCGGCTCCCGGACCTGCGGGCGAGCCTCTCCCCCGAGATCCGGCCCAGCGGGTTCCCGCCGGCGGTGCGGGCCGCGGGGCTGGCCAGGGCGCTGGCCGCCGCCTTTTCCCGGCCCGGCGCGGCGCTCCTGGTTGACGTGCCGGAAGGGCTGTCGCCCGCCGGTCAGGAAGCCCTGGTGGCAGCGGGCGAGTGGCTGGCGCACCGCGCCGGGCTGGGCATCTGGCTCTCGGGACCGCTCCCCGCCGTGGACCGGGTGGAGACCGTCCTCGTCGCGGAAGCACCGGCCCAGGCCGCCTCCCGTCCCGAACAGCAGATCACCCCGGGCAGGACCGGCCACCCGCCCGTCGCCGGCCGCCCGCACCCGGCGAGCGCCGCGGAGCACGCACTGGAGGCCGCGCTGAGCGGGTGCGCGTGGGCCGCCGGCCGGGCCTGGAACCAGACGATCCACCCCGGCGCCCTGGCCTCTCCGGTACGGGCCGACCTGCTGTGGCAGGACGAGTGGTGCGTCGTCGAGCTGGACGGACCGGATCACCGTGAGCTGGACAAGTTCACCACCGACCGCGCCCGCGACGTGCGCCTGCAGATCGCCGGTTACGCCGTGCTCCGGTTCACCGATGTCCAGGTGCTGACCGATCCCCAGGCCGTGGTCCGTCACATCGAGCTTTTCCTGCGGAACCGTCGAGTCTCTCAAGAAGGATGAAACATGTCAGAGCGAAAGCTGTCGCTCCCTGAATTCGCCGCCCTGATGGCGCTGGCCGAGGAGAACGGCGAGATCTCCAACCCCGACCTCCAGGAGCGGCACGGCCTGACCATCGACGGCAAGAGACGCCTCAAGCTCAACGAGCTGAAGCTGGTCGACAGTTGGCGGCAGGGCCGGTCATACGTGCACGTGCTCACTGACAGCGGCTGGGCTCGCCTTGAGGAGGACCTGCGCGCCGGAGCGCTTCCCGCGATGACCGGCTCGCCGAAGGTGATCGCCCGTGGCCTGCAGGGCTGGCTGCGGAAGTACATGGACCGTTCCGGCTTGCGACTGGCCGACGTGTCCACGCCCCTGGAAACCGCTCCGTCTGGAGAGGAGGCCCCGGTGGACGAGCCGGTCGGGCTGCTACCAGGAGACCTGGAAGCGCGGATCCGCGCCGCGTACGCGCGGTTGGCTCCCCGGCCCGGCTCCTGGGTGGGGCTGGCCCGGCTGCGTCCCCTGCTCGGCGACGCGCCCAGGGACGCGGTCGACGCCGCGCTCGTCCGGCTGGAACGGCTGCCGGACGTGAACATCGTCCCCGAGTCCAACCAGAAGATCCTCACGCCCGCGGACCGGGAAGCCGGGGTGATCATCGGGGGTCAGGAGAAGCACCTGCTGTGGATCGGGGAAGCATGACAGGGCCCGGCACCGAGGCGCTCACCGCGCTCAGCTTCAACTACACCGAGGGCGCCGACGACGTCTGGCGGCCCTCGGCGTTCCATGTCGAAGGGCTGCACGGGCACTCGGCGAAGATCCTGCTCGACGGCCTGGCGGAGGCCGGCGGCCAGCGGGAGACGAGCCCGATCGGCGTGGTCCTGCAGGGCCAGCGCGGCACCGGCAAGACCCACCTGCTCGGCTGGCTGCGCGAGGTGACCCAGCGCCAGGGCGGTTACTTCGTGCTGGTCGGGCTGCTGGACGCCAAGGAGTTCTGGGAGAGCGTCATGGTGTCGCTCCTCGACAGCTTCTCCCGACCGGGCGAGGGCGGTGAGACGCAGCTCAGGGCGTTCCTGTCACGACTGGCCGCGCGCGCCGACCTGTCCCGGATGGCCCGCAGGGCCGTGACCGGCAAGAAGACCCTGTCCAGGGAGGAGCTCGACGCGTTCGTCCACGCGCTGCGGGCGATGGACGAGAAGGTCGGGCGCGAGTGTCAGGACACCGCGCGGGCGCTGGTGCTCTACGCCTCCCCCGACCCGGCCCTGCAGGACCTCGGCGAGGCTTTCCTGTACGCGATGCCGGAGGGCGAGACCGGCGACCGGGCCCGCTGGGGCATCCGGCCGATCAACAAGTCGCCGCAGGAGATCGTCAGGGACGTCTCCCACCTGCTGGCGCTCACCGGCCCGACGATCATCGCGGTGGACCAGATCGACCCCCTGATCGCCCAGTCCAGGATCTCCACCGACACCGCGACGGATGACGGCCACGGCGACAAGCTGCTCCTGGAGCGGATCGCCGGCGGCCTGATGGCGCTGCGCGAGGTGACCAGGCGCACCATGACGGTCGTCTCGTGCATCCCCCAGACCTGGACGCTCGTCGAGCGGATGGCGGTCGACACGGTCCGCGACCGGTTCCGTACGGCCGTGCAGCTCATGACCATCCCTGACCCCGAGACCGCGCGCGAGCTGGTCGCCAAGCGGTTCGACGTGCAGTACGGGGCGGCCGGGGTCGAGCCGCCGTACCCGACCTGGCCCGTGCGGCCGGAGGCGTTCGACGAGGCGCCCGGGTTCACCGCGCGGCAGTTGCTCATCACGATCGACAAGCACGTACGGGCATGCCTGCTCAGCGGCGAGGTGTCGGAGCTGACCAGCCTCACCGCGCGACCGCAGCCTCCGGTCGAGGAGCCCGCACGTACCGCGGCCGTCACGGAGGCGGCGGCGCTCGCCGGGCTGGACGCCCGCTTCGCCACGCTCCGCGACGCCGGGGAAGCCCCTGACGTGAACGGCGCCACCGAGGACGTGCTGATGCCCGCGCTGCTGGCGGCCGGGTTGGCCGCGTGGATCACCGAACAGGGCGAGGACGGCCAGGCGTTCAGCGTCGACCCGCCGCCCAGCGCCAAGCCGCCCCTGCACGCGCGGCTGCGGTTCACGCTGGACGAGACGACGGAGGACGAGGCTCACTGGGCCTTCCGGGCGATCACCGCCGAGCACGCGGTCTCGGCGCTCAACCGGATACGCAAGGCGTCGGTGGCGGCCGGTCTGGACGCCGAGGTGCCCAAGCGGCGGCTGTTCCTGCTGCGTAAGCAGGACTGGTCGAAGGGGGCGCGGACGCGGGAGGTGGTCGCCGCCTTCGAGCGCGCGGGCGGAAGGACCCTGTCCTTCACCGACACCGACCTGCGCGTCCTGGCGGCGCTCAGGCACCTGCGCGCGGAGAACCCGCCGGGCCTGGCGTCGTGGCTGTCCTCCCGCCGCCCCACCCGCACGGTCACCTTCCTGGCCGAGGCCCTGGCGGATGTCCGGACCGTCCCGCCCGCGACCCGGGACGACGGCCTGAGGACCGGCGATCCCGCCGTCGGGCGTGCCGAAGAGCAGGAGAGGCCGACAGGTCCGACGGGCCCCGGGCCTGCTCCGTCCGATGACGCCGCCGTACGGAGAGAGGACGCGTCCCCTTCATCCCACGGTCCCCTGGCGCCCTCGCCATCCCGTGAGGACACCCCCCACGTCCCCCTGGGGAGGGCCGTCGGGAGCGGGCAGCCCGTCCAGGTACAGCTGGAGGCGTTGCGGAAGCATGCGGCGATCTTCGCCGGTTCCGGCTCGGGCAAGACGGTGCTGATCAGGCGGCTGGTCGAGGAGTGCGCCATGCACGGCGTGTCGGCCATCGTGCTCGACCCGAACAACGACCTGGCCAGGCTGGGCGACCGGTGGCCGGAGCGGCCGCAGGGCTGGCTCGACGGGGACGAGGGGAAGGCCGCCGACTATCTGGCCGGGACCGAGGTGGTGGTCTGGACGCCGAGGCGCGCGGCGGGCAGGCCGCTCAGCTTCCAGCCGCTGCCGGACTTCGCCGGGGTGGCCGGTGACCCCGACGAGTTCGCCGAGGCGGTGGAGTCGGCGGTGGCGTCGATCGCGCCCCGGGTGAAGGTGGACGCGCGGACGAAGAAGGCGGATCTGGGCCGGGCGGTGCTGCGCAAGGCGCTGGAGCACTACGGCCGCGGGGGCGGGTCGAGCCTCAAGGGGTTCGTCGCCCTGCTGGCCGACCTGCCCGACGGGGTGAGCGAGCTGGCCGACGCCCCCCGGCTGGCGGCCGACCTGGCGCAGTCGCTGCAGGCGGCGATGGACAACGACCCGCTGTTCGGCGGTGGCGGCGAGCCGGTGGACCCCGGCGTGCTGCTGACGCCGTCGCCGGGCAGGCGGGCGCGCGTCTCGGTGATCAGCTTCGTCGGGCTGCCGAACGACGAGCAGCGGCAGAGTTTCGTCAGCCAGCTCCAGATGGCGCTGTTCGCCTGGATCAGGAGGAACCCGGCGGGCGACCGTCCGCTGGGCGGGCTGTTCGTGATGGACGAGGCGCAGACGTTCGCCCCCGGCGGAGGGCGGGTGACGGCCTGCACGCACAGCACGCTGGCGCTGGCGTCGCAGGCCCGCAAGTACGGTCTGGGCCTGGTGTTCGCCACCCAGGCGCCCAAAGGTCTGCACAACCAGATCCCCGGCAACGCCGCCACCCAGTTCTTCGGCCTGCTGAACGCGCCGGTGCACATCGAGGCGGCCAAGGAGATGGCGCGGGCCAAGGGCGGCTCGACGCCGGACATCGCCCGGTTGAGCTCGGGCGAGTTCTACGTGGCGCTGGAGGGGAGCGCCTTCGTGAAGGCGCGGGCGCCGATGTGCCTGAGCCACCACCCGAGGGCGCCGCTGACGACGGAGGAGGTGCTGGCCCGCGCCGCCCGCTGACGGCTAGCGGGTGGACGCCGGGTTGACCTCGCTGAAGGTCCTGCCCACCGCGATGTTGTCGTGGAAGATCGTGCGGCTGTCGACGTCGGTCTTCCCGGAGGCCCACGCGGGCTTGTAGATGCCCCACTTCAGGTAGCCGCTGGTGGTCTTGTCGTCGTTGAAGGTGTTGGGACCGCCGGCGGTCAGGACCTTGCGCCATCCGGGGTTCTTGTGGGTCTGGTACCAGCCGTCGATCTTCCCCTGGCTGCCATGGCTCCAGGTGAACTTGAAAACGAAGTCGTGCCACTGCCCTGGCTTCACGTCGGCCAGGTCGAAGCTGGTCTTGCGGACGGATTCGGGGGTGGAGCAGGCGTTGCCGTCGGAGTTGACCCGGAGCCGCCATTTTCCGGAGGGCTGCACGCTGAGGAAGGCGCTGGGGAACTTGTCGGTCTCGCACGCGTCGCTCCAGGGCTTCCACTGGAACACGATGTCTTCCCTGGAGTCGCGCTGCCAGGTGCTCAGGAGGTAGACGCTGAACCCGTAGTAGACGGTGTCGCCGGAGCGGAAGTGGGTCTCCTTGGTGTGGAGGGTGTGGCTCTCGGCGCGGGTGCTGCCCGCGACCTTCGGGTCGCCGTACTTCAGCACGCTGCGTACCGCGTACTCGCCGGTCCTCGGCAGGTCGTCGACCGTGATCGAGTGGCTGCAGCACTCGTTGAGGCCCACCTTGGGGTGCGCCCCGTTCTCGTAGTCGACGCGGAACGGCGCCGCCGCCGCGAGCTCCGCGGACGCGGGGGCCGGAGCGCCCGCCGTGGTGAGACCGGCGACGGCGAGCGCCGCCGCCGTGATCTGTCGGGGCTTTCCCATGTGCGTGAAGTCCTCTCCGTGACCTGAGATCCCGCGGCAGCTTGCCAGCGGTCGGTATGGAGCCGGTATGCCGTGAGGATGGGAGAGCGCTCTCCGACCTGCTCCACTCTGTGCCTTAACACTCCCTTCCTGCTGACAGGCGACTTGACAGATTTTCCTGACACCATCACCCTCACTTTAGGGAGCGCTCCCCCCTCGCTCCCTGAGGAGACCTCCGTGAGTCCACCCCGCCTGGGGACGCTCGTCACACTCGTCCTCGCCCTCGTCGCCCCCCTCCTCGCGGCCCTGCCCGCCCAGGCCGCCGCCGCCCTGCTGTCACAGGGCAGGCCCGCCACCGCCTCCTCCACCGAGAGCGCGGCCTTCCCCGCCTCCGCCGCCGTCGACGGCGACGCCGGCACCCGCTGGTCCAGCGCCTTCTCCGACCCGCAGTGGATCCAGGTCGACCTGGGCTCGTCCGCCGCGCTCTCCCAGGTGGTGCTGCGCTGGGAGGCCGCCCACGCCACCGCCTTCCAGATCCAGGTGTCCGCGAACGGCAGCGCCTGGACCACCGTCCACACCACCACGTCCGGCCCCGGCGGCACCCAGACCATCGACGTGTCGGGCACCGGCCGGTACGTCCGCGTGCACGGGACACAGCGGGCCACCCCGTGGGGCTACTCGCTCTGGGAGTTCCAGGTGTACGGCACCGGGAGCGGCGAGCGGCTGCTCTCCTACGGCAGGCCCGGCGTCGCCTCCTCCTCGCAGCACGACTCCACCTGCTGGGAGTGCACCCCGGCGCGCGCCTTCGACCTCGACCCGGCCAGCCGGTGGGCCACCGCCGCCTGGGCCGACCCCGGCTGGATCTACGTCGACCTCGGCGCGACCGCCCAGATCACCAGGGTCGTGCTGCAGTGGGACCCGGCCTACGCCCGCGCGTTCCAGATCCAGGTCTCGCCCGACGCCTCGGCCTGGACCACGATCTACTCCACCACGTCGGGCACCGGCTTCAAGCAGACGCTCACCGTGAGCGGAACCGGCCGCTACGTCCGCGTGTACGGGACGCAGCGCGCGACCTCGTACGGCTACAGCCTCTGGGAGTTCCAGGTGTACGGCACCGGCGGCGCGCCCATCACCCCACCGTCCCCCGCCCCCGACCCGGCCGACCCGCCGCGGCTCGTCTGGCAGGACGAGTTCGACGGCCCGGCGGGCGCCAGGCCCGATCCGGCCAAGTGGACCGTCGATCCCGGCACCGGGCCCAACAACGAGCTGGAGCACTACACCGACAACGGCAACGCCGCCCTGGACGGCCAGGGCCGGCTGGTGATGGAGGCGCGCAAGCAGGCCACCCCGGGCTCCGCCTGCCCGCGTGACCCGCTCACCGGCAGCACCACCTGCCAGTACACCTCCCACCGGATGAACACCGGCGGCAAGTTCCACTTCACCTACGGCCGCGTCGAGGCCCGGATCAAGGTGCCCAGGGGCAACGGGCTGTGGCCGGCGTTCTGGATGATGGGCGCCGACTTCCTGACCGGGCGGCCGTGGCCGTACAACGGCGAGATCGACATCATGGAGGTGCTCGGCAAGGACACCCGCACGTCACACTCCACCGTGCACGCGCCCGCCTACAACGGAGGCGGCGGCATCGGCGGCTCCTACACGCTGCCCGGCGGCGCCGACCTCGCCGACGACTTTCACGTCTGGGCCGCCCACTGGGACAGCCGCGGCATCACGTACACGCTCGACGGCCGCACCGTCGTCACCCTCAGCAAGGAAGAGGTGGAACGCACGCGCGGCCCGTGGGTGTTCGACCACCCGTTCTACATCATCCTCAACCTGGCCGTCGGCGGCGACTGGCCCGGCCCGCCCGACGCCTCCACCCCGTTCCCCGCCCGCATGCTCGTCGACTACGTGCGCGTCTACCAGTGAGGACCCCGCCATGAGACTGTTACGCCTGTTCGCTGTGCTCGCGGTGCTGATGGGTGCGCCGCTGTCGGTCCAGCCCGCCCAGGCCGAACCGGTACGGGTGGCGGAGTTCCTCGCCGACTGCCCCTACAGCCACCGGCTGCCCGACGACCCGATCATCTTCCCCGGCCTGCCCGGCGCCTCCCACATGCACAGCTTCTTCGGCAGCCGGATCACCAACGCCCACACCACGCTGGCCGACCTGCAGCGCGGCGCCACCAACTGCAACCCGTCGGTGGACAGGTCCTCCTACTGGGTGCCGACGCTCTACCGGAACGGCACGCCGGTCGAGCCGACGATCACCACGTTCTACTACCTCGGCGAGGGCGTTCGGCCTGACGTGACCGCGCGCATCCAGCCGTTCCCCCTGGGGCTGCGGATCGTGGCCGGCAACGCGCGCGCCGCCGGGCCCGGCGACTCCACCATCGCCCGCTGGTCCTGCCTGCACGCCGGGCACGTGCCGGCCTCGAAGGACTTCGTCACCTGCCCGCCCGGCACGATGCTGGAGTCGTACCTGGACTTCCCGCAGTGCTGGAACGGGCGCGACCTCGACTCGCCCGACCACAAGAGCCACATGGCCTACCCGGTCGGCGACGACTGCCCGAGCAGTCACCCGGTGCCGGTGCCCAAGCTCCGCCAGGTGCTGCGCTACCCGGTCAGCGGTGACCCGTCCGGGTTCCGGCTGGCCTCGGGCGGCGGCTACACCATGCACGGCGACTTCTTCAACGCCTGGCCGGTCGCCGAGCTGGAGCGCCGGGTACGCGACTGCATCCGGCCGATCATCAAGTGCGGGGCCGACGGCAGGCCGTCGTGACCTCCCCGGGCGGGCCGTCTCCAGCGGCCCGCCCGCCTTGGCCGTTTGGGGATGGTTTGCTGGCGGTAGCGATGGAATAGTCAGGGCAATACCCGCGCAAACGGTCTGCGTTAGGGGTGTGCGATGGTCTCGGCTCGACGGCTGCTCGGCAAGCTGGTCTACGGCTCGCGCTACGACAAGGTGCCCTGGGGGCAGCGGGTCTACGTACGCCCCGGAGAGCGGCTGATCCGCGAGGCGCAGTGGCGCAGGCTGCTGAGACGCTCGCCGATCGTGGAGCCCGAGGACTACCAGGCACGCATGCCGCTGGGCGAGATCGAGGAGTTCATCGACTGCACGCTCTGCGGCGAGCCGCGCATGCAGCCGCTGTACGAGCCGGTGGGCGAGGACGGCAAGTGGCGCTACCACGTGGTGCGCTGTCCCTCCTGCGGGTTCCTCTACCGCAACCCGAACATCCGTCCCGAGCGGCTCGGCGACCTGTACGCCAAGGGCTACAGCAAGTTCCTGACCGGCAAGTACGCCGCCAACCGGCAGCGCCGCTACCAGCTCACCATGGACGCGTTCTCCCCGGTCTTCGACGACGGCGCCGGGCGGCGACTGCTCGACTTCGGCTGCGGCGCCGGGCTCTTCCTGGAGCTGGCCGAGCAGCGCGGCTTCGACGCGGTCGGCGTGGACCTGTCGCCCGACTCGGTCGCGCAGGCCAACGAGCGGCTCACCCGGGGACGGGCGTACCTGGGCGCGCCGGAGGACGTGCCGGAGATCGCCGCCGGCGGCTTCGACGTGATCACCCTCTGGTCGGTGCTGGCGCACCTGCCCAGGCCGGTGGACGACTTCCGCCGGTTCCGCGAGCTGCTCGCGCCGGGCGGGGTGCTGATGATCCTCACGGTCAACGCCAACTCGCTGCTGCTCAAGGCGTACGAGTCGGCGTGGAGCGGCTTCACCAAGAACCACCTGATGTTCTACTCGGCCGACACGCTCCCGGTGCTGCTGCGCCGTACCGGCTTCGCGGGGGCGGGCTACGCCCCCTTCTACGGCGACACGATCGAGGCCCGCACCACCAACCTGCCGGAGTCGCTGCGGGCGCGGCTGCGCCGCACGGTGCAGGCCACGGACGGGGGCAACATGCTGCGCGCGATGGCCTTCGCCGACGAGGAGGCGATCACCCGCTGGTCCGGCTCCCGCGAGGTCCGCCGTCTGCGCGCGGAGCCGGCGGCCACCAAGTCCGCGCCGCTGGATCTCACCGGGACGTGACTACCCGGAGGTAGTTGAAAGGCGTACTGTTGGGCCATGGCTGCAACCCCGGAAACGGTGCACTGGCGTGGCGTCCACCACCTCGCCCTCATCACCGCGGACATGGACGCCACCGTCAGGTTCTGGCACGGCGTCCTGGACGCGCGACTGGTCGCCACCCTGGCCGTGCCCGCGTTCAAGCACTACTTCTTCGAGGTCGGCGTCGGCAGCACCATCGCCTTCTTCGAGTACGCCGACCAGGAGCTCGACAGCTTCGCCAAACCGGCCGGCGTCCCGTACGCGAAGGCCGCCCAGTTCGACCACCTCTCCCTGCACCTGCCCGACGAGGACGCGCTGGTACGGATGCGCGACCGGCTCAAGGAGCACGGCTGCGAGGTCACCGACGTCATCGACCACGGCTTCCTGCGCTCGATCTACTTCAGCGACCCCAACGGCATCGCCCTGGAGGCCTCCTGGTGGGCGCTCGACGCGACCGGCAGGCCGGTGGACTACACCGACGAGCGGCTGTTCGCCGACCCCGACCCGGTGCCCGCCGCCCGCGAGCTCCGCGACACCGGCAGGCTGACGCACACGGTCAGCACCCGGCTGGTGGACGGCGTCATCGAGGACCTGCGACGGGAGGGCATCACCCTGGAACGTTGAGGCCCAACACCTGACCGGATTCGCCTGTAAGCACCGTAAACTCCGCGTGGCGACCTCCGGCGTGGGGAAGTCTGCGTACGCCCGGCACCCGGCGACGCAGCCTCACGCCAAGGAGAGACCATGGAGCACCCGATCAAGTCGACCGTGGAGAAGGTCGTCGACGCGGTGACCGGCGGCGGGCCCGCCGAGATCCCCGGCGTCCCCAACAGCGAGCCGCCGTCGCTGGAGGAGCCCACGGAGCCTCGGGAGCCGCTGGCGCCCAAGCCGGACCAGAGCGGGCCGGACACCTTCTCCCCCACCGGCCAGCCCACCGGCGTTCCGCAGGACAAGGTTGCTCAAGGCGGGGCATACCTGACGACCGCCCAGGGGCTCCGGCTGCCCGACACCGACCACTCGCTCAAGGCGGGCCCGCGCGGCCCGGTCCTGCTGCAGGACCACCACCTGCGCGAGAAGGTCATGCACTTCGACCACGAGCGCATCCCCGAGCGCGTCGTGCACGCGCGCGGCGCCGGGGCGCACGGCGTCTTCCGGGGCTACGGCGCCGCCTCGAACGTCACCAAGGCCGCCTTCCTCGCCAAGGACGTCGAGACGCCGGTCTTCGTGCGCTTCTCCACCGTGATCGGCTCACGCGGCTCGGCGGACACCGTACGCGACACGCGTGGCTTCGCGACCAAGTTCTACACCTCCGAGGGCGTGTTCGACCTGGTCGGCAACAACTGCCCGATCTTCTTCATCCAGGACGCGATCAAGTTCCCCGACGTCATCCACGCCGCCAAGTGGCATCCGGACCGGGAGATCCCGCAGGCGCAGACCGCTCATGACACGTTCTGGGACTTCGTCGGCCTGCACACCGAGGGCACCTTCCACACGATCTGGAACATGTCGGACCGCGGCATCCCGCGCTCCTACCGGATGATGGAGGGCTTCGGCGTGCACACCTTCCGCCTGGTGAACGCGGAGGGTGCGACCACGCTGGTCAAGTTCCACTGGAAGCCCAAGCTCGGCGTGCACTCCCTGGTCTGGGAGGAGGCGCAGCTGCTCAACGGCGTGGACCCGGACTTCCACCGGCGCGACCTCTTCGACGCGATCGAGGCGGGCGCCTATCCGGAGTGGGAGCTGGGCATCCAGGTCTTCCCCGACACGCCGGAGCAGATGTTCGAAGGCATCGACCTGCTCGACTCGACGAAGATCGTCCCTGAGGAGCTGGCCCCGGTCCAGCCGATCGGCCTGCTCACCCTCAACCGCAACACGTCCAACTTCTTCGCCGAGACCGAACAGGTCGCCTTCCACGTCGGCCACCTGGTGCCCGGCATCGACGTCACCGACGACCCGCTGCTGGCCGGGCGGTTGTTCTCGTACCTCGACACGCAGATCACCCGGCTGGCCGGGCCCAACTTCCCGCAGATCCCGATCAACCGGCCGCACGCCCCGGTCAACGACATGCTGCGGGACGGCTTCCACCAGGCGGCCGTGCACCGGGGCGTCGCCCCGTACCGGCCGAACTCGCTCGACGGCGGCTGCCCCTTCACGGCGGGCGCGGCCGAGGGAGGGTACGTCGAGGTGCCCACGCAGGTGTCCGGGCGGAAGGTGCGCGAGGCGCCCGCGTCGTACGCCGACCACTTCAGCCAGGCGCGGCTGTTCTGGCTGAGCCTGACGCCGGTCGAGCGCGAGCACACCATCGCGGCCTACACCTTCGAGCTGGCCAAGTGCTACGAGCAGGCGATCAAGGAGAGGTACCTGCGGGTGCTCGCGAACATCGACCCGGTCCTGTGCGAACAGGTCGCCGAGGGGCTCGGGCTGCCCGCGCCGGCTGGTTCCGAGCCGCTGGCGGACCCGCGGCCCAGCCCGGCGCTGTCCCAGGTCGGGCGGACCTGGCCGGCCGACGGCCGGATCATCGGCATCGTCGCAGGCGACGACGACGCGGCGGCGGTCGGCGACCTGCGCCAGGCGGTGCTCGACGGCGGCATGGTGCCGCTGATCATCGCGCCGACGGGCGGCATGCTCGGCGGGACGCTGCCGGTGCAGCGCACCTTCGTCACCGCGCGCTCCGTCGAGTTCGACGCGCTGCTGGTGGCGAGCGCTCCCGCACCCGGCAAGGACGCGTACGGGGCCCGCGACGCGAAGGCGGGCGGCGGTTCGGACGCGGCGGTCGACCCGCGCGTGCTGCTGCTGATCACCGAGGCCTACCGGCACGCCAAGCCGATCGGCGGCTGGGGCACGGCCTCCCAGGTCTTCACCCAGGCGGGCATTCCCACGCAGGCCCCGGGCGTGCTCCTCGGCGACGACGGCACGACGGTCCTGCGGGAGACACTCCAGCTCCTGGCGGCGCACCGGGTCTGGGACCGCTTCCCCGCCGCGGCCGCCCTGACCTGATCAGCTAGCGCCGCTTGCCGGCCCGCTTGACCAGCACGACGACCAGCCCGGCCACGGCAGCCGGGATCAGCAGGAAGATGAAGACGAGCATCAGCAGTTCCGGCAGACCCACGTTCACAGCGGTTTCTCCCCTCGAAGCCGGGGTGAGCGTCCCACGGCGAACCTGCCCGCCACAAGGCGGGCAGGTCACCGGCCCTGGATCCGGAAGAGCAGGTTCGGCCGGCCCGCTGCTCCGGCGCCGGCAGAGGACTACCTCATGTCCAGTGTTTGGATCGTTCCTCCGGGATGGATCAGCGCGATTCTGTTTCCCTGCGCGACCTGATCGGTCAAGAACTCCCACATCGTCACAGCGCGACCGATTCCGTCGGTCAGGGACACTCTGTTGGCTTCAGCGAGCCGCTGCAGGGTCCGCATGGTCTCCCGCTCCACGTTCACCGTGAGGCGCACGAATGAGGGAGGCGCGTGAGAGGCGTTCTGGCCGGCGCCTGCGGCCCGGCCGTCGGTACACCGCGGATCAGACATAAGCAGGCTCTTCCCATCGTCGGTGGACGTGCGAGAGCCACTGCCATACGGATGCGGTGAAAGGGGCGGGCGTAACCAGACCCCTCCTAACCCTCGCGTCGAGCTGTGATTGATGTTCATGCCCCTTCCCTCCCCATTCTCCCGAGGTGGACCCACCTCTCCTGCACCACCACCCCAAGCTGATGGGGACCCCCTGATATCAACCTAGGATCCACATCCACGCCCCATTATGGGCCAGCTCCCCAGGAATGCAAGGCCCGGTACGGCATTCATCCATACCCGCGCTACATTCACTATGGTCGAGATGTTGATCCGATACACATCAAAGGCGTAGATTCGACACATCGATGTAACATCGGTGCATGGGTGTCCGGGGGCGAGAGGCGGACGACGGAGTCCGCCTCGGGAGACAGTAGGAGGCGAAAGTGCCCGAGTCGCACGACCCGCAGGGCGCGGGCGAAGACGTCTGCCCGCGCTGTCACGGCACCGGCATAGCTGACGACGTGGCCGACGCTCCCGAGCCGGAAGAGGTGATCGTCGACCGGACCCTGCCGAGCGAGGAGGGGAAGGACGCCCTGCGACTGGCGATGCGTGAGAAGAGCGCGATCCGGAACCGTAAGTGGATCATGACTATTCTTCTGGTCCTCTTCACGCTTTCGATGGTCGCGAGCCCGGTCGCCGCCGCGCTCCTGCCGGAGCCGAAGGAAACGATCGAAGAGGTCAACAAGGCGAGGGAGCTGATCGCGCCCATCGTCTCGCTCATCGTGGGCTATTACTTCGGGACGCAGAGCAGAGAGTAATTCAGCCCATGTGCTCACTATCCTCCGCAGCCGTGGAGGATAGTGAGCTCGCAGTAAGTCTCAGCATTCAGGGCTCCCGGGTGAGAAACCCGTCAAAGCACCAGCACTTTCCGCACGTCTCCGTTGGGCTCGATGACCGCCAGCTCGTTACCCTTCTCGGTCTGCTCCTCGACAAACTGCCAAACCTTGATCGCACGCCGGACACCATCGGTGATGGACAGGCCCTTGGCCTCGATCAGCCTCCTCAGGATGTCCATCGTCTCCGTGCTCAGGTTTATGGACAGACGCACGAACCCCTTTTTCGCCTCTTTGGGTTTCACCTCTGCGAGCTCCTGCTCACGATCTTGCGCCACTCGCCATACCTCCAGCCTGCTCCAGTAAGGGCCTTCCAGGAAGATTTTGACTACAACCTGTCATGTACCCGCTACCACACGATGCATGTTATCGATCCACATGAAATCCACATGATGAACCGCCCGACCACGCCCTCTGATTCGGACGAAGACAGTCATATATTACACACTTTTTGTGGCTTTTGTCGGAGTTTACGCTGCTAGAAGTGAGGAAGATTCAGTATGCCCAGCACTCGAACCATAGTCGAGCGTCTGATCCAGTTCATCACCACCTACGTACGGTTGCTGTAACATTCACTCAACCGTCGACGGCTTTCATCCAGCCTGAGCGGGGGCGAGAACACACCATCGCCGTGCACGATGCGCACGTGCGGGGCCTGGGGAGGGCTCGCTTCATAGGTGGGGGCCTACTGCAGGTAGGTCATGGATCCTGGCTGGAGGAGGTTGGATGACCCAAGCCCAGGGCTCTCCCAGGGACAAGTCAGACAGGTGTCCCGCGTGCGACGGCACGGGAAGCGCCGGCGACAAACCGGCCGACCCCCGGCCTGACAGCGTGGTCGTGGACCACGCTCTGCCGAGTGCGAGGGATGACGCGTTCAGGCTCGGCGAAGTGTTCGACAGGCGAGAGTAGAACGTTCCAAGCCGCAGGGCCCCTGCACCTACCCCCACCGGGGACCCTGCGGCCGTGGAGTATGCCGCTAGATGCGGAAGCCGCCGCCGTCGGTTTCCGGAGTGCGGGGCAGGGCGAACCAGGTGGCCTTGCCGAGCCGGTCGGGCCAGGTGAGGTAGCGCTGCGGGTGGCAGCCGTAGAAGCCCTCCGACAGGATGGCCACGATGTGCAGCCCTCGGCCGCGCTCGTCGCCGCTGCCGGGGGTGCGCGGCGCGGGCAGCGGCGGGCCGCTGTCGACCACCCCGCAGACGATCTCCCTGCGATCGGCGCTCACCGCCATCTCGTACGGCGGATCGCCGTACAGCAGCGCGTTGGTGACGATCTCGCTCATCATCAGCACCGCGTCGTCGACCAGCTCGGGGTCCACGCCGAGCCCTTCCAGCGCCTTCCGGGCGGTGGCGCGGGCCGTGGCCACCGCCTGGGCGTCGCCGGGCAGCGGCCACGCGTCCTGCGAGCGGCTGTGCGGAGCTGGGCGCAGCGTGGTCATGACGGGCCTTTCCCGAGGACGCCGTTTTCAGACTGTACGAAGACAGGAGCACGGCAGGTTGAGTCCCGGGGTGTCGCCTGGGCGTGACATCTTCGTCACGCATGGGTCAGGTGGCCGAGGCGACGGCGATCCCGAGGCACATCTCGTCGGCGGTGCCGTCGCCCCACACCACGTAGCGCGGGTCGAGCTCCCGGAGCTGCGGGATCTTGGCGCGGAGCCCGGCGTCGTGGGTGCAGGTCACCCGGACCACGTCGCCCCGCCCGACCGCGACGGGCTCGGGCAGCGGCCGGAACGCCTGGTCGTCGAAGTCGTACGCGGGCACGTCGAGCAGGGTCCGCGCCTCCGGCGTGCCGGGGTTGACCTCCACCTTGATGGCGCGGCCCAGCAGGTGCATGTGACCGGCCATGGCGTGGATCCTGGCCGGCCGTTCCACCGGCAGGTCGCAGTGCTGGGTCGGACCCGGCTCCGGCCGGCCGCACCGCTGCGCCAGGGCGTCGACCTGGTCGAGCGACTTCTCGCCGAACCTGCGGCCGAGGTCTTGCACCGCGGCGGCGCGGTCGCAGAGCGGCCCGGACTCCTCGGGCGTGCAGGGCAGCTCGATCGGGGCGGAGAAGAGGACGGTGTCGAACGGCTGGAGCGTCCGGTCGGTCACCCGCAGCCGGATCCCGGACCGGTCGGTGCCAGGCCGCCCTTCCACGCCGAGCGTGTTGTAGTGGACCTGCATGACGAGCCGGCTGCCCGGCGGCATCGCGTAGCCGTGCGACGGGTCGAGCAGCACCTCGTCGGTGCCGGGCGCCCAGTGGGCCACCCACGCGGCGGCGACCCCGCCGTCGCCGAAGCAGGTGTAGCCCTGGCCGGGCGCGCTCTCGTCGAGCCGCTCGGCCTCCGCGACGTGCTCGGGGCCGACCCTGAAGAAGATCGCGTGGTGGACCAGCTCGGTGTTCTGCGGCAGGAACTGGGCGCCGGTCAGGAACACCTGCTCCTCCAGCCCCGGGTCGATGAGGAAGCACCGGTAGTCGTCGGTGCCGCCGTTCGGCGGCGCCGGGGTGTACAGCTCGGGCATGCCCAGGGTCATGAACCGCTCGCCGTCGCGCAGCGGCGAGGGCTCGGGGTCGTGCGCGCCGTGCCCCGCGTGGCCCGTGCCGGGCTCGTACGGGCTCGTCGTGGCCGTCGCGCCGCAGGCGGCCAGCAGCACGGCCGCGGCCAGGGCGGACGCCGTGCGGGTCAGTCGCGTCATGCTTCCACCCTGGCCCATGGGGCCGCGCCGGGCACCCCCTAAAGAGGAGCTACTGACCCCCCAGCCCGGTGTGCGCGACGCCGCGTACGATCTGCCGCTGGAACAGCACGAACACCACCATCAGCGGCAGTCCGGCGAGCACCACCGAGGCCATGATCTGCGCGTACCGGAGGCCGAAGGTGCCCTGCACCACGTTGGCCAGGCCGACCGGCAGGGTCATCGTGTTCGGGTCGGTGGACACCAGGAACGGCCAGAGGAAGTTGTTCCACGTGGTGATGAACGTGAAGATCGACACCGCGGCCAGCACCGGCCGCGAGAGCGGCAGCACGATCGTGAAGAACACCCGCCAGCGGCCGGCCCCGTCCACGAACGCGGCCTGCTCCAGCTCCGGCGGCACGTCCTGGAAGAACTTGTACAGGATGAAGACGATCAGCGGCGCCGCCACCTGCGGCAGGATGATCGCCCACCAGGTGTCGACCAGCCCGAGCGACACCATCTCGGCGAACAGCGGCGCGATGAGCACCTGCGGCGGCACCATGATCCCGGCCAGGATCAGCCCCAGCAGCGCCCGCTGCCCCTTGAACTGGGTGCGCGCGAACCCGTACGCGGCCATCGCCGAGAAGAGGACGGTCAGGAACGTGACGATCACCGCGGTCACCGTGGAGTTGACGGCCCACGTGATGATGCCGCCGGTGCCCAGCACGAGTTCGTAGGCGTCGAGCGTGACGGTGCTGCCGAACCATTCCAGCGGCAGCTTGGTGGTCTCGTCCTCGGGCTTGAGCGAGGTGGCCACCGCCCAGGCGATCGGGGCGATCCAGATGACGGCCAGCACCGAGGCGACCACCAGCAGGACGAGCTGGCTCACGCTGAACCGCTTGGTCATGAGGAGACCTCCGCGCGCTTGCGGAACAGCCGGAGCTGCGCCAGGGAGACGATGACGATCAGGACGAAGAGGATGTAGGAGACGGCTGACGCGTAGCCGATGCGGTAGCCGGTGAAGCCGACGTCGTAGGCGTACTCGATGATCGGCCGGGTGGCGTCCTCGGGCCCGCCGCCGGTCATGAGGTAGATCTGGTCGAACACCTTGAGCGAGGCCAGCAGCTGCAGCACGACGATCAGCGCCGTCGTACGGCCGAGCATCGGCAGCGTGATGGACCTGAGCTTGTCCCAGGCGGACGCCCCGTCGATGGCGGCGGCCTCGTACAGGTGCTGCGGGATCGACTGCAGGGCGGCCAGGTAGAGCAGGAAGTTGAAGCCGACCGTCCACCAGACGGTGGTGAGCACCACCGACCACATGGCCGTGCCGGGGTCGCCGAGCCACAGGACGTCGGTGCCGAGCGTGCCGTTGAGCAGGCCGTACTCGGGCGGGTAGATCATCTGCAGCCACAGGATCGACACCACGGCCGAGGGCAGCAGGAAGGGGCCGAAGAACGACAGCCGCCACAGCCACTGCACGAACCGCAGGTTGTGCACCAGCAGGGCCAGGCCCAGGCCGAGGAGCACCAGCGGGACCGTGCTGAGCACGGTGAAGACGAGCGTGTTCCACAGCGAGCGCCACATGCGCGGGTCGCCGAACGCCTCGGCGTAGTTGGAGAAGCCGACGAAGCGGTCGTTGCTGCCGGCGATGTTGACGTCGGTGAAGCTCATGCGCAGGCCGAGCAGCGTCGGCCAGACGAGGAAGGCGACGTAGACCAGCAGGAAGGGCGCGACGAACAGCAGCCCGTGCTGCGTCCAGCTCCGCTTGACCTGGGCCTTGGCGGCGGGGGCTGTGGTGGCGGGGGCGGCGACGGTGGTCGTCATCATCGCTCCTCGGCGGGGAAGGGGTTCGGGGCGGACATCAGCCGGCCCAGCGCCGCCTTGGCGTTGGCCAGCCCCTCTTCCGGCGTGCGTTCACCGCTGATGACCGGGGAGAACGCGCCGCCGAACTCGATCCACAGCCGGGAGGCCGAGCCGGTGTACCAGACCTGGGGGTCGAGGGCGACGTCGGTGATGACGGAGCGGTACTCCGACTGCGGCTGGAGCGCCAGGTAGTCGGGCTCCTGGAGTGCGGGCAGGTAGGAGGGCACGTGGCCGGCCACCGCCCAGTCGGCGCTGTTCTTCACCAGGTAGGCGATGAACTGGTAGGTCGCCCGTTCCACCTCGGGGTCGCGGTCGCGCTGGTGCGGCAGCACGAACACGTGGCAGTCGGCCTGGGCGGCGCCGCTGCCGAACACGCTGGGGAAGCGCGTCATGCTGAACGGCGTCTTGCGCTCCTTCAGGCCGGTGACCTCCCAGTCGCCGTTCCACAGGAACGCGGCCTCGCTGTTGGTGAACTTGGCCACCGAGGCGCCGTAGTCGGTGGTCGGGTCACACAGCCCTTCCTCGCCGAGCCGGCGCATGAACCGCAGTGCTTCCAGCGCCTTCTGGTCGTCGATGGTGACCTGGCCGCCGTCCTCCGAGAGCAGGGTGCCGCCGCTCTGCGGGTAGAGCGAGTACCACACCCGCCAGGGGCCGACGGTGCCGAGGCCGAGCGCGTCGAAGACCAGCGGCGGCTTGCCGCCGAGCACCTCCTTGGCCTTGCGGAGCTGCTCCAGGAGCTGGTCGGCGCCGGTGGTGGGTCGCAGCTTGCCGTCGGCGCCGAGCAGGCCGGCCCGCCCGCAGAGGTCGGTGTTGTAGTACTGCACCATCGGGTGCGCGTCGAACGGCACCGCGTACAGCGTGCCCTGGTAGTGGGCGCGTTCCCAGATGGGCGGGCTGAAGTCGGCCGCCCGGAGGCCGACCTCGGTCAGCAGGTCCACGTTGATGGGGTCGAGGATCTCGCCCGCGCCGATGCCGGCGAGCCTGGCCAGGTGGAAGGTCGCGACGTCGGGCGACCGGCCGCCGGCGCCCGCCATGGCGATCTTCGTGTAGTACGGCTCGCCCCAGGCGAGCACGTTCTCCTCGACGAAGACGCCGGGGTTGTCCCGGGCGAACGCGCCGACCATCTGGTTCATGATGATGCCGTCGCTCGCGCCGAGGAAGTGCCAGTACTTCACGCGGGTCTGGGACGAACCGAGTCCCACGGGGATGGCGCAGCCGGAGGCGGCGGCGCCGAGGAGGGCAAGGCTTCCGCCGAGCAGGTGCCGGCGGGTGATGGCTGGGGGGTCTTGCACAGTGGCCTCTTCCTTCGCCGAGGAATGTTCTCGCTAACACCAAGGGGCACTGGGGTGGCTATGGGTCATGTTTCGGCGGGGTTACCCGAGTGTTAGCGGTAACAAGCACGCTGTCAAGGTTTGTGCGGCAAGCGCTTGCCACGCCCTTGACCTCGCGGGTTGATAACGCTAACAATCTCTGGAGCACCACCAACCGCGAGGAGCCCCCCGTGCACGACGCCCGCCTCACGATCGATCCCGCGTTCCGGGTGGCGCCGGTGCGGCGCCGGACCTTCGGCACCTTCGTCGAACACCTGGGCCGGTGCGTCTACACCGGCGTCTACGAGCCGGACCACCCGGGCGCCGACGAGGACGGCTTCCGCCGCGACGTCCTCGACCTCACCCGCGAGCTGGGCGTCAGCACCGTCCGCTACCCCGGCGGCAACTTCGTCTCCGGCTACCGCTGGGAGGACGGCATCGGCCCCAAGGAGAGCCGCCCCCGCCGGCTCGACCTGGCCTGGCACAGCACCGAGACGAACGAGGTCGGGGTCGACGAGTTCGTGCGCTGGTGCCGCAAGGCGGGGGTCGAGCCGATGATGGCGGTCAACCTCGGCACCCGCGGCATCGCCGAGGCGCTCGACCTGCTGGAATACTGCAACCACCCGTCCGGCACCGCGCTGTCCGACCTGCGCGCCGCCAATGGCGCCAAGGAGCCGCACGACATCCGGATGTGGTGCCTCGGCAACGAGATGGACGGCCCCTGGCAGACCGGCCACAAGACCGCCCGCGAGTACGGCCGGCTGGCCGCCGAGACCGCCAGGGCCATGCGCATGGTCGACCCCGGCCTGAAGCTGGTCGCGTGCGGCAGCTCCGGCTCGACCATGCCGACGTTCGGCGCGTGGGAGTCGACCGTGCTGGAGGAGACGTACGACGTCGTCGACTTCATCTCGTGCCACGCCTACTACGAGGAGAAGGACGGCGACCTCGGCAGCTTCCTGGCCTGCTCGACCGACATGGAGTACTTCATCCGTTCGGTCGTCGCCACCGCCGACTCCGTGGGGGCCCGGCTCAAGTCGCGCAAGCGGATCGACATCTCGTTCGACGAGTGGAACGTCTGGTACCTGTCGCGCTTCCAGGCGGCCGAGCCGCCGCGGGACTGGCCGGTGGCGCCGCCGCTGCTGGAGGACCACTACCACCTGGCGGACGCGGTGGCCTTCGGCGGGCTGCTCATCACCCTGCTGCGCAACAGCGACCGGGTGACGGCCGCCTCGCTGGCCCAGCTCGTCAACGTGATCGCGCCGATCATGACCGAGCCGGGCGGGCGGGCCTGGCGGCAGACCACCTTCCACCCGTTCGCCCAGGCCAGCCGGCACGCGGCCGGCGACGTGCTGCGGGTCGAGCCGGTCTCTCCCCTGTACGAGACCGCCCAGTACGGGGAGGTGCCGCTGCTGCACGCGGTCGCCACCCACGCGGACGAGGGCGTCACGATCTTCGCCGTCAACCGGGCCACGGACGGGCCGCTCTCGCTGGAGATCGACGCCCGCGCCCTCGGCGGCGCGCGCATCACCTCCGCCACCACCCTCAACGGCCCGGACGTCTACGCCCGCAACACCGCCGACGACCCCGACCAGGTGGCCCCGCGCCCCAACGAGAACGTGGAACAGGACCCGATGCGCGTCCTCCTCCCCCCGGTGAGCTGGAACGTCATCCACCTGTCCTGAAGACCTTTCCAACCCGCACGTACGTGTGCACGCTGGTGGAGATGGGTGGCCTCCTCGATCTCCGCCAGCGGCGTATGCGATTGAGCTTCTCTCCAGGGTTAACAGTTTTTGTAGCGTCAATACACTTGTTTAAGATGGTCGCATGGCTGTACCCTGGTGGCACAGTGAAAGCCTTCCGAGGCGGGATTCATAACGGCTACTGGTCAGGAAAAGCCGTGCCCCGGGCGGCATGCAGAGCAGAGGCGGACCCGGGGCTTACGAAACTCAGCATACCCGAGGCGCCGCTGCACGTCAGCCATGACTTCGGAGGGGCCGCCTTGCATACCGAACTGCCCGGATGGGTTGAGCGGGTGATCTCCGTACCGCGCTTCGCCCCTTATCTCGGCGCGCTCTCGGGTGATCGTCTGATCGCATGGGACTTGTACCAGTGGAACGTCCAGGTCTCCGAAGCGTTCTACGGGCCGCTGCACTGCCTGGAGATCTGCCTGCGCAACGCCGAACACGACCGGCTGCGGACCCGGTTCGGGACGGACGAATGGTGGCGGGTGGCTCCTTTGCACGAGTCCGAGACGGCGAAGGTCGCCACGGCGAAGCAGAAGCTGGCCAGGAAGGGCGTCAGCTTGCCCTCCGCTGATGACGTGGTCACCGAGCTGTCGTTCGGCTTCTGGGTATCGCTCCTGAGCCGGAAATACGATCGGCACTTGTGGGTCCCGGCCTTGCACCGGGCGTTCCCGCGCTATTCGGGCAGGAGAGAGTCTCTACGTGACAGTCTGCAGACTATGGTCCTCCTGCGAAATCGCATCATGCATCATGAGCCGATCCATCACCGGCATCTGGCAGCGGACCATGCCAAGATTTACAAGTTGCTGGGCTACGTGGAGCCGCAGTTCGTCGGCTGGCTGCGAGCCTTTGACCGGGTGCCGGAGGTGCTGACCCGCCGACCCGTGGGGACGAGACCTTGACCTCTCCGCAGGGTTTCGTCTCCCGGGCCGAGATCGCGCGACTGGCTCAGGTGAAACGCCCTGCCGTGAGCAACTGGGAGCGCCGTCACAAGGAATATCCCCGGCCGCGACTCGTCGAAGGAGAGCAACTGTTCTTGGTCGAGGCCGTACTGGAGTGGCTCGACCAGCGCAGGATCCCGAGCAACGCGCTCCTGGCGGATGAGCGGCCAGGCGCGACCTTCGGCGAACGGTTTCGCAGGAATCTCGCGAGCCCTGCAGCACAGCTCCCGCAGGCCCGTCCTGCATTCAGGAGCGAACTCCCCACGACAGCCGACTTGTGGCGGACGCTGGAGCGGCTGAGAGGGACCTACGACATCGTCCGTTACCGCGATCTGGTGCTCAGCCTGATCTATACGCGAGCGCAGGATCGAGTTGAGTGGTCAGACGTCCTCGCAGGCAGCCGAGGTGACGCAACCGCACGGACGACCCCCATCGTCAGCAAGCTCAGAACTGGTGACACGGCCCTCAACGTGGACACGAACATCTCCGCGGAGCTCGTCGAGTTCGCCGACACCGCGGTTGGTGAACTGGGCGGCGCTGGAGCTTTTCGCGCTCTGCTGGATCGTTTCGCCATGTTGGAGCGCAAACGTGGCGGGGAGTTCTACACGCCTCCGTCCGTCGTCCGCGTTCTGGTGGACGTTCTCGCCGCCGAGGCGCCTGGGGAGATCTACGATCCATGCTGCGGCTCGGGGGAAATCCTGCTCACCGCGGCCCTTCAAACCCCGGGCCTCACCGTCCACGGCGACGCCCTCAATGCCGAGGCCCTGGTCCTGGCCAAGATGAACATGGCGCTGCACGGTGTCGACGCCAAGCTAGGCAGTCAGTCGATCGACGTCCTGAGCCGTCCCGGTCAAGCCTTGTCCAGCTATTCCTATATCGTCGCGAACCCTCCATTCGGCATACGCGACTGGTCGCGGGAAGATCCGGCGTTGAACAGGTCCTGGCTCTACGGACCGCCGCCTCGAGGCAACGCGGACTTCGCCTGGCTGCAGTTGGTGCTGGAGCGGCTAGAGCCAGGTGGGCGTGCCGCGGTCGTCATGCCGGCCGGAGCCGCCTTCCGTGGAGGACGCGAGCGCGTGATCCGGCAGGCCATGGTGGCGGACGGCTGCATCGAGTCAGTCATTGCACTGCCTCCGATGCTCTTCTACGGCACGGCGATCGGCGCCACTATCTGGGTCCTGCACCGCTCTACGCACCCCCGGCAGGAGCTTCTCTTGGTGGACGCCACAGGGCTGGGCCGGTTGTCACAACGTGCTCGGCGAGAGTTTTCTGAGGAGGACCACGAGGCGATTCGGGATGTTCTCGCCAACTGGCGTGCGGGTGTGGTTCCGGCTCGCGAGGCGTTGCCCACCGCCGTCGTGACGACTGAGGAACTGAGCAGCAGCGACTACGACCTCACGCCCGGCAAGTACGCCATCAGGAAGCCCGCCGCCAGTACGGACGACTGCCGTCAAGACATCGCAACGCTTCTCCGTGAGCTGGATCGTCTACAGGAACAGGCGGCGAGGGCCGACTTGGCGATGGAACAGGTGATCAGGCGAGCTCAGATCCTCGAATCCCCGTTCGGCGAGTTGCCGCCGGGCTGGCGCGAAGTGACCCTCGTCGACATCAGCGAGCTTACTTCGGGCCCCTTCACCCGTTTCACCCGCGCCTCGGACGACGGTTCTGTGGGCGTCGTCAAGCCACGCAACCTCGACGGCGGGCGTATCTCAGGAACCTTTGACCGAGTAGATGAGGACACTGCCGGCAAGCTGGCAAACTATCGGCTCGCGGAGGGTGACATCGTCTGCACGCGGACAGGAACGTTCGGTCGGCACGCCCTGGTGACCTCCGCGCACGAAGGGTGGATATGTGGAACAGGGCTGATCAGGATTCGTCCAAGAGAGGCAGTCGACCCGCAGTACCTGAGCGACTATCTGAGCTCCCCATGGGTGCTTGACTGGTTGACTCGCAATTCCGCCGGGAGCGTGCTTCCCAGCATCAACACTCGCGTTCTGGGAACCCTGCCTGTGGTGCTTCCTCCTGCGGAGGTGCAGGGGACGATAGGCCGTACCCTCCATGCCTTGAGCGACAAAATCACCGCGCATGAACAGATCGCACGGACTACGGTGGCGCTCCGGAACGCGCTGTTTCCTCTCCTGACCTCGGGGAGAGTCATCCCGCCCGAGTGATACGGCATCAGCTCGTGTCGAATGGCGGTCAGCGCCTCGACCGTCCCTGCTCTGTCTTCCCCAAGAAGGGGTGTCTCTCAGGGAGAGGGCTTCGAGAGAGGACGTATCAGCTTGAGATAGGTGCGGTGCTCTCTCGGACGAGGGCGTCACGATCTTCGCCGTCAACCGGGCCACGGACGGGCCGCTCTCGCTGGAGATCGACGCCCGCGCCCTCGGCGGCGCGCGCATCACCTCCGCCACCACCCTCACCGGCCCGGACGTCTACGCCCGCAACACCGCCGACGACCCCGACCAGGTGGCCCCGCGCCCCAACGAGAACGTGGAACAGGACCCGATGCGCGTCCTCCTCCCCCCGGTGAGCTGGAACGTCATCCACCTGTCCTGACGGTTTCGAGCAGCGTGGTGAGCTCCTTCACCTCGGTGTGGTTGTCGAGCTGCGCGAAGAGCCGCCGGGCCGCGCTCCAGGCCGTACGGGCCTGGTCCGGATCGGCGGTCGCGTGCAGGGCGCCGAGGAACTTCAGGGCCTGCGCCTCATGGAAGGGGCTGGCGAGCTCGCGCCAGATCTCCAGGGCGGCGACGGTGTGGGCGACGGCGAGGGCATGGTGGCCCTCGGCCGCTTCGAGCTCGCCGAGCGCGCCCAGCGACGTGGCCTCCTGGAATCGCGCCCTCCACCGGCGGGCCAGCCGGATGCTCCGGCCGAGCACGTCCCTGGCCCGCGGGTCGCGCAGCTTGACGTAGGTCATGCCGAGGTGCGGCAAGATGGTGATCTCGTCGCTCAGGCTCCGGAGCGAACGGGCCAGCGTCACGCCGCGCGTGAAGTGCGCCTCGGCCTCGACGAGGCTGCCCTCTTCCCGCCGTACGATCCCGAGCAGGCTGTGGATCCGGCACAGCTGCGACGGGAGGGGCACGTCCTCGGCCAGTCGCAGGCTGGCCTCCAGGTGGACGGTGGCCCGCTCGGGGTCTCCCAGGACCCGGTGGCCGTACCCGAGCTGCCACTCGGCCTCGACCTGACCCAGCACGTAGCCGGCGTCCCTCGCCTTCGCCAGCGCCGCGTCGAGGTAGGCCACGGCCTTTCCGGGCTCTCCCCGGACCAGGAACGCGGTGCCGGCGAGAATCCGGGCGTCGACCTCGCCGTGGACGTCGCCCAAGCTCTCGAAGAGCGCGACAGCGGACAGGGCGTGGTCCAGCGCCTCGTCCTCGGCGTGCCTGGGCCCCATGCGCAGGCACTCGGTGAGGTCGCGCAGCATGAAGGCGCGGCCGCGCGCGTCCCCGGCGCGCTCGCAGACCTCCAGCGCGATCCGGCCGGTCGACTCCCAGTCGTCGTAGTAGTCGTGCAGCTCGAAGAAGTTGACGGCCGCATCGGCGAGCTGCCAGCACAGGTCGTGCGCGCCGAGCGCGGCGGCCTGCGCCACCGCGGCCCGGAGCGCGCCTCTTTCGGCCTCGAACCAGGCGCAGGCATCGGAGATCTCGACGTGCGGCTCGTGCGGCGCGCCTTCGGCCGGGAGCGTCGGGAAGACTCTGCCGGGCAGCCCGGTGTCGGCCCGCCGGGCGAGGACCAGCCAGCCGCCGAGCGCGCGGGTCACGGCCGCGTGGATCTCGTGCGGGGCGGCCTCGGCGTCGGCGCGGTCGCGGGCGTGCAGGCGGATCAGGTCGTGGAAGCGGTAGCGGGACTGGCCTGCGGCGTCGGTGCCCGCGACGGTGAGGAGGTTGGCGCTCAGCAACTCGCCGAGGCGGCGCTCGGCCTCCTCCGGGGACGTGTCGAGCACGGCCGCGGCGACCCAGCCCGCGAAGTCGGGGGTGTGCAGCACGCTGAGCAGGTAGTAGAGGCGCCGGGCCGGGGGCGACAGTGCCGTGTAGCTCAGCCCGAGCGAGGCCCGTACGGTGAGGTCCCCGACCGCGAGCTCGTCGAGGCGGCGTCGCTCGTCGCGCAGGAGATCGGCGATGCGGGCGAGGGGCCAGTCGGGCCGGGACGCCAGGCGCGCCCCCGCGGCACGGACGGCGAGCGGCAGGTGGTCACAGAGCCGGACGATCTCGGTCGCCTCCCCGGGCGCGGACCGCACCTGTTCCGGCCCGGTGATCCGGGCCAGCAGCTCGATGGCCTGGGCGGGCCGGAAGACGTCCAGGCGCAGGTGCCGGACGCCGGCCAGGCCCACCAGCCGGGGACGGCCGGTGATCAGCACGCCGCAGGCGCCCGACCCCGGCAGCAGGGGGCTGACCTGCGATTCGTCGGCCACGTTGTCGATCACCACGAGCATCCGCTTGTCGGCCAGGAGCGACCGGTAGAGGGCCGTGCGGTCGCCGATCGACTCAGGGACGGCGGCTCCTTCGACGCCGAGGGCGCGCAGCATCGACTCCAGCGCGCGGGCCACGGCGGTGCGGTCGTCGGCGCCGGTGAAGCCGACGTAGAGCTGGCCGTCCGGGAACGCGCCGGCGAGCTGATGCGCCACGTGCAGGGCGAGCGTGGTCTTGCCGACCCCGCCCATGCCGGAGATCGCGCAGATCGTCGGCGCCTGGCGCCGGGCGGGGGACAGCGCGTCCCTGAGCGTCGCCACTTCGTCGTCCCGGCCGGTGAAGTCGGCGACCGTGGGCGGGAGCTGGCGAGGGACCACAGCGCCTCCGGTCGACGGCCACGCGCCCGACCTCGCGGGCAGGTCGATCCGCTCGTCGCCGCGGAGTATCGCCTCGTGCACGCGGCGCAGCACGGGGCTCGGTTCGAGGCCCAGCTCGTCCGCGAGCAGGTCGCGGACGGCGGCGTAGGCCTCCAGGGCCTCGGTCTGACGGCCGGACCGGTAGAGGGCGAGCATGAGGAGCGCGTGCAGGCTCTCCTGGTAGGGGTGGGCCTTCGCCACCTCGCGCAGCTCGGCCACCGCCTCCGCGTGCCGCCCGAGTGCCAGCTCGGTCTCCGCCCAGCGTTCGTGGACGGTGAGCCGGAGTTGTTCGAGGGACAGCGCCTCCTCCGCGATCGGCCCGGAGTCGAGGAATTCGGCGAACGCGGGCCCCCGCCACAGATCCAGGGCGCGCCGGAAACAGCGACCGGCGGATTCGTGATTTCCTCCGTCGAAAGCCGCCGACCCCTCCGCCGCGAGTTTCCGGAACTGCGCCGCGTCCACCTCGCCGTGGGTGACGAGCAGATATCCTTCCGGCTTTCTCAGCAGTCGCTCCGCGCCCAGTTGGACGCGGAGCTGATGCACGTACGACTGGAGATTGCTGCGCGCCGAGACCGGCGGCCGGTCACTCCACAGAACGGTGGACAGGAAATCGCTGGAGACCGGCTGGTCGGCCCTGGAGATGAGACCGGCGAGCAGTGTCCGTAATTTCCGGGCGTTGCCGAGAAAGTGGTGCCGGCCGTCCTGGATCACCTGGAGTGGGCCTAGGATCTCGAAACGCATCCAGTGTCGCTCCGCCCTGGACATTCATAGAGGAGATCGCCGGCAGTGATCCGCCGCTCGGTCATGCTCGCTGGGGGTGCGGCTCGACGGGTTGGCGTGCCGATTTTAGGTCGTCGCCGTGCCGGGCGCAAAGGGCTTTCCGGGCGTGTCCGGAAGGTCGTGATCTACCTGCCCGTTCGCGGGGAGACGGCCTGCTCGGTGGCCGCTCCGCCGCCGTCACGCACCCGCCACCGTCGGTGATGTAGAGCGGCCATGGCGGCGGTCCGTAGATTCTGGACATCCTCAGGGATCGAATTGACGGCGCGGAAATACACCGGGAGGTGGGCATGGAGACGCAGAAGAACGAGACCAAGAAGCTTGAGCTCAAGGTCCGCAAGCTCGAGAAGATCGAGACGACCAAGCTCCGTGAGGGCAGCGGCTGAGCCAGGACGACACGCCGGAGCCGATCGAGTGTCGATCGGCTCCGGCGTTCCATGCAACGAAAGAGTGCGCGCATGCGGAAACCTCGTGTCAAACGCGTTCATCTGCCGATGGTCCTCCCGGACGGCCGGATAAGAATCGGCCTCGGTCAGTACGGCGTGGCCGCCGAATTGCAGGACGACGCCGAAGGGAACATCGCGCGAATTCTCACCCTCATGGACGGCACCCGGGATATCGAGCAGATCTGCTCCGGCTTCCTGGCGAGCAGTCCGGAGGTGGACCGGGAGAACGTCCGCGAGATCGTCGAGGCGCTCATCGACGAGGGGTTCGTCGAGGATGCCGAGGCGGAGCCGCCCGGCAACCTCTCCGCACGGGAGCTGGAGAGGTACGCGCGCGCCAGCCACTTCTACTCCTGGATCGACACCGTCCCGCGGGAGTCCCCCTACACCGTCCAGTCGAAGATCAAGCAAGCCAAGGTGGGTCTGCTGGGCGTGGGCGGCACCGGGTCCGCCGTCGCGGCGGGCCTGGTGGCGAGCGGCGTCGGCGCCCTGCACGTGGCGGACTTCGACGAGGTCCAGGAATCCAACCTGACCCGGCAGCTCCTCTACACCGAGCAGGACATCGGCGAGTCCAAGGTCGAGCGGGCGGTCGCCCGGCTTCGGGCGCTGAACAGCCTGGTCACGGTGACGGGCAGCGACGTCAAGGCGACCGGGGCCGACGACATAGCCGCGTTGATGGCCGGCTGCGACGTGTTCGTGCTCTGCGCCGACGAGCCCCAGCCGGACATCATGCTCTGGACGAACGAGGCCGCACTGCTTACGGGAACGCCGTGGTTCGTCAGCTTCTACGCCGGGCCGATGGCGGTGGTCGGCTCCTTCCACCCGGGCGAGACGGGATGCTGGCTCTGCGCGCGCCGTGACGAGGACGCGAGGAAGGACGCCTCGGGGGAGCGACAGCTCTTCGCCGAGGGCCGTCCGCCGAACGCGGTGGTCGCCGCCAGCGCCAACATCAGCGGTCACCTGTGCGCGCTGGAGGTGCTGTACCACCTCGGCGGCCTGCACACCCAGGCGCGCGGACGGATCTTCCACTGGAACTTCGCGGTCTGGGACCACACCTACGCCGTGGACGTGGTGCGCCACGACGAGTGCCCCGCCTGTGACTCGGTGGGCGGATGACGGCGCCCGTCGCCATCGACTCGACCGGCACGCTCCTGCTGCGCCCGCTGAGCATCCAGGCGGACGACGACCCGGACAGCGTCATCGTCGGGCGGCCGGAGCTCGGCGAGTTCGTCAGCCTGCCCGCCCTCTACGGCAAGGCGATCGGGCTGCTGGGCGACGGCCTCCCGATCGGCGTGGTCCAGCGCCGGATCGAGGACGAGCACGACGTCGAGCTGGATGTCGTGCAGCTCGTGGAGGCACTCGTCGACCTCGGCTTCGTCGCCCGGCTGAACGGCGCGGACCTGCCGGACGCGGCCGACGAGGCTCCGCCGCCCCACCTGCCCTGGCTGACGGAGAGGCACGTGAGCTGGCTCTTCGGCCGTCCGATGGGGGTGCTGTGCGCGGTCGTGGTCGGCGCGGCGCTCGTCACCCTGTTCGGCCGGCCCGATCTGGTGCCGGTGTACCACGACTTCTTCTGGAGCGACTACATCGGGCTCACGACGCTGGTCAACACCGCGATGTTCTCGGTGGTGATCAGCCTGCACGAGCTGATGCACCTGGCGGCCGCGCGGTCGCTCGGCACTCCGGCGCGCATCGGGTTCGGCACCCGGCTGCACAACCTGGTCGTGCAGACGGACGTCACCGCGATCTGGTCGGTGCCGAGGCGCTCGCGTTACCGCGTCTACCTGGCCGGGACCTACTGCGACCTCTTCCTCCTGGCGATCCTGCTGCTCGTGCTCGCCCACGCGAACCCGCCGGAGGGGGTCGCGGCGCTCCTGCGGGCCCTCGCGCTGGTCACCATGCTGAGCGTGCCGATACAGGCGCACGTCTACATGCGGACCGACTTCTACTTCGTGCTCGCCGACCTCCTGCGCTGCCGCAACCTGTTCGGCGACGGGCTCGGCTATGCCCGCTACCTGCTCCGCCGGGCGGTCGCCGTCGTGAGGCGGGCGCGGCCCCCCGCCGACCCGAGCGCCGAGCTGTCCGCCCACGAACGGCGGGCGGTGCGGATCTACGCGGTGCTGCTCGTCCCCGCCGCGACGGTCGCCCTCGGCACGTTCGCGATCTACACCCTGCCGATCATCGTCAGCTCGCTGATCCAGGCGCTGGTCGCCGTCTGGGGTGGGCTGAACGGCGGCTCCGTGCTGCAGGGCGTCGACGGCGGCCTCTTCCTGCTCGTTGAGGGCGGCATCCAGACGCTGTTCCTGATCACCTTCGTCAAGTCGCACCCCCACTGGTTCCGCCGCTGAGGGTCAGCCGGGGGCGGGGCCGGTGCTCTCCCGTACGACCAGCTGAGGTTCGACCAGGCGGCGGGCCGGCTCGGTGTGGCCCGCCATGCGGTCGAGCAGCAGGTGGAAGGCGTGCCTGCCGACCTCGCCGAACTCCTGGCGGACCGTCGTCAGCGGCGGCCAGAAGTAGGCCGCCTCAGGGATGTCGTCGAACCCGACCACGCTCACGTCGTCCGGCACCCGGCGGCCCGCCTCGCGCAGGGCGCGCATGAGGCCGAGCGCCATCTGGTCGTTGCCCACGAAGATCGCCGTCACCGAGGGGTCGTCGGCCAGGCGCCGGCCGAGCTCGTGGCCGGAGCGCGGGCTCCAGTCGCCCCGCAGCGGCTCGGGGACCGGGCGGCCCGAGGACTCCAGCACCTGCCGCCAGCCGTCGATCCGGTAGTTGGCGTCCAGCCAGTCGACCGGCCCGCCCAGGTGGTGGACGGTCCGGTGGCCCAGGTCGAGCAGGTGGCGGGTGGCCCTGGCCGCCCCGGCGCGCTGGTCGACGGTGACGACGGGGACGGGGATGTCCTCACCGGCGTCGACCGCCACCACGGGCAGGTCGCGCGGCAGGTGGCGCAGGCCGTCGGCGGCGGATTCGTGCGGGGCGAGGATGACGACGCCGTCGACCGCCTGGGCGCGCAGCCGCCGCACCGCCTCCTCGATGGACCGCCTGCTGAGCAGGCTCAGGCTGGCGATGCTGACGCTGTAGCCGCTGAGCCTGGCGGTCTGCTCGATGCAGTAGAGAGTGGACGCGGGACCGTACAGGGTCGTGTCGATGCTGACCACGCCGAGCACGCCCGAGCGGCCGGTGACGAGCTGGCGGGCGGCCAGGTTGGGCCAGTAGTCGAGCTCGCGTACGGCGGCGAGCACGCGCTCGCGGGTTTCCGCCCGCACCCGGTGCGGTGCGTTGAGCACCCGCGAGACCGTCATCGCCGAGACCCCCGCCAGTGCTGCCACGTCGCCCAGCACGGCGGGCCTGCGCGGGGCCTCGGATTCGTCCCCTTTAGCGGCCATGCGCTCACCCCCCTAGATTTGCAATAACGCTAACAGGGAGGCAAAGCCGGTTTCGCGCTGCCTTTCCATCGGACGATTGACGGAACCGAATAACAGAATTAGGTTCGGCCGCTGAGGAGGACCATTGAACCTGCCCCGTATCGGGAAGACGGCCGAGGACCTGCTGGCCGAACTCGCCCGGCTCACCGAACACGACCTGCCCGTGCGCGGCGGCCAGGTGACCTCCTATGTGTACGACACCGGGCGGCCCGAGGTGCACGACGCGGCGGCCCGCGCCTATGCGGCGATGCTGGAGGTCAACTGCCTGGACCCGACGGCGTTCCCGAGCATCGTCGAGATGGAGAAGCAGGTCGTCGGCGCCGTCGCGGACCTGTTAGGCGGCGGCCACGGCATCTTCACCAGCGGCGGCACCGAGTCGATCATGCTGGCGGTGAAGGCGGCCCGCGACGCGGCCTCCCGGCCCCGGGCTAACCTGGTGCTGCCGGTCACCGCCCACCCGGCCTTCCACAAGGCGGCCCATTACTTAGGGGTGGAGGTCAGGCCGGTGCCGGTGGACCTGGGGACGTTCAAGGCCGACGTGCGGGCGGTCTCGGCGGCGATGGACGAGGACACGGTGCTGGTCGTCGCGTCCGCTCCCTCGTACCCGCAGGGGGTGATCGACCCGGTCGGCGAGATCGCGGCGATCGCAGCTGAGGCGGGCGTGTTCTGCCACGTGGACGCGTGCGTGGGCGGCTGGCTGCTGCCGTGGCTGCGCGAGGCGGGCGCGGACGTGCCGCCGTTCGACCTGTCGGTGCCGGGGGTGACGTCGATCTCCTGCGACCTGCACAAGTTCGGGTACGCGCCGAAGGGGGCGTCGGTGGTGCTGTTCGCCGACCCGGCGATGCGGCGGCGGGCGTACTTCGCGTCGGCGGCCTGGCCCGGCTACACGATCATCAACGCGACGGTGCAGAGCTCCCGGTCGGCGGGGCCGCTGGGCGGGGCCTGGGCGACCCTCCAAGCCCTCGGCCGGGAGGGGTACGTCGAGCTGGGGCGGGCCACGCTGGAGGCGGCGAACCGGCTGCGCGCGGGCCTGGCCGGGATCGGCGGGCTGCGGGTGCTGGGCTCGGGATCGACGCTGGTGGCCTTCACCTCCGACGACGTGGACGTGTTCGTGCTCGCCGACGAGGCGCGGGCGCGCGGGTGGTTCCTGCAGCCGCAGCTCTCGTACGCCGGGATCCCGGCGAACCTGCACATCACGGTCACGGGGGTCACGCTGGCCGGGGTGGACGCGATGCTGAAGGTGATCGCCGAGTCGGCGGAGGCCGCCCGGCGGCTCGGGCCTCCCGTTGTCCCCGACGGGCTGGTGGAGCTGATCACCGGGCTGGACCTGGACGCCCTGGACGACGCGACCTTCGCCGAGCTGGCCGCGTCGGTGGGGGTGGACCTGCGGCCGGGGTCCGGGCAGCCTCGGATGGCCGTGGTCAACGCCGTGCTGGACGCGCTCCCGGCCGAGCTGCGGGAGGCGATCCTGGTGCGTTTTCTGTCGGTGATCTATAGCTAGTACGGTTTGCGGTCGTGCTCCCGTTATCCCGTGCCGCCTGGGCAGCCGCCGTCTTCATCGCTCTCCTGCCCACGTGGTGGTTGTGGGAGGAGTGGTCGGCGCCGGAACCGCTGCAAACGCTGGAGTGGGCCGGGCTGGAGGATTTCGAGGACCACGGCGACGTCTACGGCATGGTCCGCCTCTACAGCGGTTCGAAGCCGACGCCGGTGCTGTCGCCGCTGGTCGGCGACCTCGGCGCGGTCGCGGAAGTCGCCTACTGGTATGCGCTCCCGGCGGTGCTGGTGCTGGCCGGGTTCCTTGGCTGCCTGCGGCAGAGCGATCCGGAGGCGGTGGGGCGGCGGGTCGCGTGGGGGCTGGTGGCGGTGGCGGCGGCGGGGCCGGTCACCGCGCAGGACTTCTCGCTGACGGTTCTCAGCCCGGAGTGGTTCGTGGCCATGGCTGACTGCTGGGGGCGTGACCAGGTCTGCTACCTGCTCGCGGCCCTGCTGGTGCTGGCCGCCTCGCTCGGCATGCCGCGCCGTCCCGGCCAGGCCGCCGAAGGGACCGGGCTCAGGGCGGCGGCGCTGCTGGCCGACTACGTGATCTTCTGCGCGGCGCTCGGCCTGGTGATGCCGCTGCTCCCCGAGAGCCGTGACTTCGGGGGGCTGCTCTCCCACTGGGAGCCGGGGACGCTACCGGTGGGTCAGGATCTGGCCCTGCTGGCGCTGCTGTTCCTGTACGTGTGGATCCCGCGTGGCACGACCGTCGGCAAACGGCTGCTCGGGCTCCGGGTGGAGGGCGCCGGGCCGGGGAAGGCGGCGCTGCGGGCGCTGCTCTTCCCCGTCGCCGTGCTGTGGCCCGAGTACGGGGTGCTGTGGCTGGCCGCCGACGCGCTCTGGTCGTTCGCGGACCGGGACGGGCGGATGCTGCACGACCGCCTGCTGGGCACCTCGGTCACGGCTCGTTGACGCAGCGGAGGACCGGGGGCGAGGTGAGCGACGAGGGGTCCAGGGCGGCGTCCGAGGTGACGTGGAAGGTGGCGGTCTCGCCCGGTAGGAGGGTGACCAGCATGGTGTCCACCGACGCGGCGGGGTCGAGGCGGTCCGGGAAGAGGGCCAGGTCGCGGAGGATCGTGCGGGCGGTGACCGTCACGCGGTAGCCGCCGTCCACCCGGTCGGCGGAAGCGTCGTAGGACGCCGGAGGGAAGGCCACGGCCGGGTCCTCGGCGAAGAAGGACAGGGTGCGCGAGTCGCCGAGGCGGACCGAGAGGAGTTCGCGGGAAGGGTCGTCGGGGGTGGCGACCGAAGGCGGGAGCGGCGCCCGCGCCACCGACCGGGGTTCCGCCGAGACCTCCAGGACGTCCTTGGCCAGCGGTTCCCCGTCCAGCCCGAGGCGCGTGACCAGCAGTGAGCCCTGCCACGCCGTGCCCGAGTCGTTGACCACCGCCACCGAGGAACCCTGCACGGTGAGCAGCCGGTCGGCGTAGAGGCGGCGCAGCGCGTACCACAACGGCTTGCGCCTGCCGTCGCCGTCGACCGCCGACCAGGAGGTGACCGGCCAGCAGTCGTTGAGCTGCCAGACGATCGTGCCCATGCAGTACGGCGCCAGCGCGCGGAACCGCTCGACGCCGAAGGTGATGGCGCGGGCCTGGTTGAGCTGGGTCAGGTAGTGCCAGTCGTCGAACGAACCCGGCGCGGGCAGGTGGTCGCCGAGGCCGCGCAGCAGCTTGCCGTTGCCGTCGTCGGCCTTCTGGTGGTGCAGGACCAGCGGGGCGTCGGCGGCCAGCTCCCCGGAGACGGCGCGGCGGAGCGTGGCGTACGCGGGCGGCCCCTGGAAGCCGAACTCGGCCACGAACCGGGGCGTGTAGGTCGCGTAGTGGCGGTAGTCCTCCCGGTTCCAGACGTCCCAGATGTGGATGGTGCCGGTGGACGGGTCCTGCGGCGGGGCGGCGGGGTCGGCCGAGAACGGGCTGCCGGGGATATACGGGCGGGTCGGGTCCAGCTCGGCCACGATCGACGGCAGCAGGTCGTGGTAGAGGCCGCCGCCCCAGCTCCGGCCCGCCAGCTCGTCCTGCCAGCCCCAGTCGGCGTGCCCCTCCAGGTTCTCGTTGTTGCCGCACCACAGCACCAGGCTGGGATGCGGGGCGAGCCTGGTCACGTGCTCGCGCGCCTCGGCGGCCACCTCCGACCGGAACGGCTCCTCCTCCGGGTAGGCCGCGCAGGCGAACGGGAAGTCCTGCCACACCAGCAGCCCGAGCTCGTCGGCCAGGTCGTAGAAGTCCTCGCTCTCGTACAGGCCCCCGCCCCATACGCGCAGCAGGTTGACGCCCGCGCCGACGGCCTGGCCGAAGCGGGCGGCGAGCCGGTCGCGGGTGATCCTGGACGGGAAGCAGTCGTCGGGGATCCAGTTGACGCCGCGGGCGAACACCGGCGTGCCGTTGACGACGAGCCTGAACGCCTCCCGTTCCAGCTCGACCGTCCGGAACCCGATCTTCCCGGTCCACGACGACTCCCCGAGCCGCACGGCCAGCTCGTAACGGTGCTGCTCCCCGTACCCGCGAGGCCACCACAGCCTGGGCGAGGGCACGGTCAGCGGCACGACGGCGGTCCGCTGACCGGCGGCGAGCCGCACCTCCGCCGAGACCCCGGCCACCTCGGCGACCAGGGTGAGCGGCGCCTCGGTGGCGCGCTCGACGCTCACGTGCACGTCCACCCGGCCCGAGCCGTCGGCGGCGACGGTGGCGAGCGGGCGGACCGCGGCCGGCCGGGCGCCGGTCCAACTCTCCAGCCCGATCGGGCGCCAGATGCCGGCGGTGACCAGGGCGGGCCCCCAGTCCCAGCCGAAGTTGCAGGCCATCTTGCGGATGAACGCGTACGGCGCCTCGTAGGCGCCGGGGCGGGACCCGAGCGCGGCCCGCCGCTCCTCGGCGTACTCCAGCGCCGAGCCGAAGGTGACGGTCAGCGTGTTCTCGCCCTCGCGCAGCAGGTGGCGCACCGGGAACCGGTAGGAGCGGTGCTGGTTGGCGGTGGCGGCGACGCGCACCCCGTTCAGGGCGATCTCGGCCACCGTGTCCAGCCCCTCGCACACCAGGTCCGTGCGCTCGTGCTCGTCGCCCGACCAGGAGAACACGGTGGTGTACGTCCACGCGGTGCGGCCGATCCAGGCCAGCCGGTTCTCGTTGTCGTCCAGGTACGGGTCGTCGATGAGACCGGCGGCGAGCAGATCGGTGTGCACGCAACCGGGCACCGTGGCGGACACTGTGGCAGGCACTGTGGCGGGCACGTCCCCCGATGCGGCCGACAGGACCCAGCCGTCGTGCAGGGGTCGGTACGAGCTCACGTGGTTCTCCTTCAGCAGTCGTCGAGCTTGGCGCAGGCCACGAAGTGACCGGGCTCGGCCTCGTACAGGCCGCCGGTCGCGCCGCGCTCGTGATACAGGCAGGTCTCCACCGGCGGGGCGTCCTCCCACGGGGCGTGCAGCCGGGGGACGGACGACAGGAGCTGCCTGGTGTAGGGGTGCAGGGGGTCGTCGAACACCTTGTGCGTCAGCCCCATCTCGACGACCGCGCCGCTGCGCAGCACGACCGTGCGCTCGGCCAGGTAGTGGCCGAGCGACAGGTCGTGCGTCACGTACAGCACGCTCAGCCCGCGGCCCTTGAGCTCGGCGAGCAGGTTGAGCACGTCGATGCGGGTGGAGGCGTCGAGCATGCTGGTGATCTCGTCGGCGATCAGCAGCTTCAGGTCGAGCAGCAGCGCCCTGGCGATCAGCAGGCGCTGCAGCTGGCCGCCGCTGAGCTGGTGGGGGAACTTGCCGAGCACCTCGCGCGGGTTGAGCCGCACGTCCTCGATGGCCGAGTGGACCCGTTCGGTCCACTCCTTGCCGGGGACCGACGGGTAGTAGCTGTCCTTGATCAGCTGGAACACCCGGTCGGCCTTGAAGACCGGGTTGTAGCAGCTGAACGGGTCCTGGAAGACGCCCTGGACGGACCGGTAGTAGTCCCGGCCCGGCCTGACGGGCACGCCGTCGACGGTGATCGTCCCGCCGGTCATCGGGATCAGGCCGAGGATCATCTTGCCGATCGTGCTCTTCCCGCTGCCGCTCTCCCCGATGAGGGAGACGACCTCGCCGGGCCGCACCTCGAAGCTCACCGCGTCCACGGCCGTCAGCGTCCGCCCGCCGAAGGTCCCGACCTTGTAGACCTTGGTGACGTTCTCGACTTTCAGCATCAGGCCTTCCAGCACGCGACGAAGTGGTTGGGCTCGATCTCGTTCACCGGCGGCTCCTCGGCGCACTCGTCGCCGGCCAGCGGGCAGCGGTCGCGGAAGCGGCAGCCCCGCGGCGGGTTGAGCAGCGACGGCGGGCTGCCGGGGATGCCGGCCAGCTTGCGTTCCTCGTAGCGGACGCCGATCTCCGGCAGCGAGTTGATCAGCAGCTTCGTGTACGGGTGCTTCGGCGCCTTGATCAGTTTCTCCGACGGCGCCTTCTCCGCCAGCTTGCCCGCGTACATCACCATGACCGTGTCGGCGATGTGCGAGGTCAGCGCCAGGTCGTGGGTGATGAAGATCATGCTCTTGACGTAGCCGCCGTCGCGGAAGCCGAGCAGCGCCTTGGCCACCGCCTTCTGGGTGGACACGTCGAGCGCGGAGGTGATCTCGTCGGCGATCAGCAGCGCCGGGTCGAGCAGCGTGGAGATGACCATGACCATGCGCTGCTTCTGGCCGCCGGACAGCTCGATCGGGTAGCGGTCGAGCACCTCGCGCGGCAGCCCCACCATGCCGATCCGGCTCTCCAGCTCCTTCCTGTCGAGCGTCACGCCGCGCGAGCGGAGCAGCTCGGTCACCATCCTGCCGATCCGGCGGGTCGGGTTCATGGCGCTCATCGAGTACTGCGGGATGAGCGAGATCTCGTGGAAGCGGTAGTCGTTCATCGCCCGGTCGTCGCCGATCGGCAGCTCGCGGCCGTCCAGCTCGACGGTGCCGCCGACGTGGCGCATCCGGCCGTCCATGCGGATGAGGCTCTTGCCCAGCGTGGTCTTGCCGCAGCCGGACTCGCCCGCCAGGCCGAGGATCTCCCCGTCGTCCATGGTGAAGGAGACCCCGTCGAGCGCCTTCACATCGCCTCTGAGTGTCTTGTAGTGCACCCTCAGCTCGCTGACCCGCAGACTCATGTTTCCCTCAACTTCGGGTTGAAGACCTCGTCCAGACCGACGTTCGCCACGTACAGGGCGCCGACGACGGCGGTGATGGCCGCGCCCGGCGGCACGAACCACCACCAGAGGCCGAGCTGGAGCGCGCTCCACTGGGTCGCGTTCTGCAGCATCAGCCCGAGCGAGACGCCCTCCGTGGGCCCGAGCCCGATGAAGTCCAGCGAGGCGGCGATCAGCACCGAGCTGCCGAACAGCAGGATGAACGTCATGAACAGGTAGGAGCTCATGTTCGGCGCGATCTCCCGCGCGATGATCCTGGGCGTGCCGACCCCGCTCAGCCTGGCCAGGTCGACGAAGTCCCTGGACCGCAGCGAGAACGTCTGGGCCCGGATCGCCCGCGCCGCCCACGGCCAGGAGGTGAGGCCGATGAGCAGCGCCTGCATGCCGACGCTGCGGATGCCGAGGTAGGCGTTGATGATCAGCAGCACGGCCAGGGTCGGGATGACCAGCACGATGTTGGTGAGCATGTTGAGCACCTCGTCCACCATCCCGCCCCGGTAACCGGCGACGAACCCGATCACCATGGCGATCACGGCCGCGATGCCGCCGCCGATCGCGCCGGCCAGGATCGTGGTCCGCAGCCCGTACACGAACTGGACGAAGACGTCCTGTCCCTGTGTGGTCGTCCCGAACCAGTACTCCGACGAGGGCGGCAGCATCGGCATCGCCACGTACTCGTTGGGCGCGTCCACCCCCAGGATGACCGGCCCGAACAGGCCGGTCAGCGCGAGCACGAGCACGATGGAGAAGCCGATGACCAGTTTCGGGTTCCGTACGGCGAAGTAGAGCGCCTCGCGGCGCACCACGCGCTCCTCGGTGGGCAGTGCCGTCGTCGCGGTCATGCCTGCGCTCCCGCCATCCCGGTGCGCGTGCGTGGGTCGATGAGCACGTACACGATGTCGATGATGAAGTTGGCCACCAGCACCCCGATGACGATGAACATGAACGAGCCCTGCAGCAGGAAGAAGTCCTGGTTCTGGATCGCCTTGAGAATCAGGCTGCCGATCCCCGGATAGGAGAAGACGATCTCGGTGACCAGCGCGCCCGCGACCAGCACGCCGAGCTGCAGCGCCAGGCCGGTGATCTGGGGCAGGATCGCGTTGCGGTAGGCGTAGCGGCGGATCAGCTTGGCCGGCGCGCCGAGCGCCGCCAGGTAGTTGGAGTAGTCCGACTCCAGCTCATAGATGATCATGTTGCGCATGCCGATCGCCCACCCGCCCAGCGCCACCAGGAACAGCGACAGGAACGGCAGCGCCCAGTGGTGCAGCAGGTCCACGAAGAACGTCCAGGACCAGCTCGGCGTGAGCGAGAAGCTGTAGCCGCCGGCGATCGGGAACCATCCGGCCACCACGCCGAACCCCCAGGCCAGCAGCACGGCCAGCCACATGTACGGGGTCGCGGTGAGGACGTAGCCGACCGGCAGCACGGTGTTGTCCAGCAGCTTCCTGCGCGCGGCGAACGCGCCGAACCGGTTGCCCACCCAGTAGCTGAGCAGCACCGCCGGGATCATCAACCCCAGCGTGTACGGAACAGCGCCCATGATCAGGTCGGTCACCGGCACCGGGAAGACGTAGATGCTGATGCCGAAGTCGCCCCGGAAGAGCGCGCCCCAGAAGTTCAGGTACTGCTGCCAGATCGGCTCGTCGAAGCCGAAGAGGTTGGTGTAGTAGACCCGCATCGCCTCGACGGCCTCGGGCTGTGAGACGCGGGCCCTGGCCAGCATGCTCGCGACCGGGTCGCCGGGCATGAAGCGCGGGATCACCCAGTTGACCGTGACGGCGGCCACGAAGGTGAGGCCGTAGATGAACAGTTTCCTGCCGAAGTATTGGCGCACGAAGATCTCCCCAAGGGACCCCCTCCGCCCGGAGGACGGGCGGAGGGGGCGCCGTTGTGTCAGGTCAGCCGGCCGCCGGCTGGAGCTGGGTCAGCGTCTCGAAGCCGCCGAGCTCCATCCAGTTGCGCCACATCGTGGGCGCGTGCTTGGGGGCGCCTTCCGCCGCGGAGGGCCAGTTCTTCCAGGTGGCGTTGCTGGCCTGGGCCCACATGCCGTTGTACCAGAGCGGGATGATCGGCATGTCGTCCATGTGGATCTTCTGGATCTTGGAGATGACCTCCTTCATCCCCTCGACGTCGTCCGTCTTGACCTTGTCGAGCTGCTGGACCAGCTCCCAGGCCTCCTTGTTCTCGTAGCGCCCGAAGTTGGTGGTGTTCTGCACCTTCCGGATCGGGAGCTGGAACATGTAGTCGTAGTAGGTCCACGGGCTGCTGGACAGCTGGCGCTCGTTGTTGATGACCAGGTCGAAGTTGCCCTTGCCGCGCTTCTCGACCAGGGCGTTGAAGTCGGGGAACTCGGGGGTGATCTCGATGCCGGCCGCCTTGCCGCTGCTGGAGATGACCCGGGCCGCCTCCATCCAGTCGGTCCAGCCGGTGGGCACCTCGATGGTCAGGCTGATCTTCGAGCCGTCCTTGTTCTCCACCAGCCCGTCGCCGTCGCGGTCGCGGTATCCGGCGTCGGCCAGCATCTTCTTGGCCTCGTCGGTGTTGAACGTGAAGCCGTCGGAGCTCACCACGGCCTGGTCGACGAACTGGTCCCACTGCGGCAGCAGGCCGGTCGGGCTGGCCGCCTTGACCAGGTTGCCGTAGACGCCCTCGACGATCTTCTTGACGTCGACCGAGGTGGCCAGCGCCTTGCGGAAGGCGGGGTCGTCCATCGGCTTCTTGGTGGTGTTGGGCACCAGCCAGGCGGTGTTGGCGGACAGCATGTACGGCGGCTCGTCGTAGTACGAGGTGATGCCGAAGTTGCCGTTGATCAGGTTCGCCACGCCGGGCATGAAGTTGTTGCTGAGGTCCAGGCCCTTCTGCAGCAGCATGCCCATGGCGACCTCGTTGCTGGGGTTCGCCACGTCCACGATGTACTTGGGCTTGGGCTCCATGCCGAGCGCGGTCTTGCCCCACCAGTCGTCACGCTTGACCCAGACCACGCGGTCCTGGTCGTGGCTCTGGTACTTGTAGGCGCCGCTGCCCACCGGGTTCTCGTTGACGCCGTTGAGCACGTCCTCCTCGGAGCGGCCGCTCCACACGTGCTCGGGGACGATCACGCGGCTGTAGAGGTTGAAGTCCCACTCCTGGTAGTTGGCCTCGGAGAAGGAGAAGCGGACCGTCTGGTCGTCGACCGCCTCGACGTTCTCCAGCCAGTCCCAGATGTTGTGGAACGGGACCGTCTCCATCTTGCCGAGGCCGTAGGAGAAGGCGACGTCCTTGGCGGTCAGCGGCTTGCCGTCGGCCCAGGTGACGCCCTGGCGGATCTTGGCCTCGTACGTCTTGTCGTCCGTCCAGCTGCCGCTCTCGGCGATCCAGGGGACGAGTTTGCCCGCGTTCGGGTCGTAGTGGAAGAGCGTCTCGTACACCAGGCCCTTGGTCCCGGTGGCGGAGTCCCACTCGCGGATCGGGTTGAAGTTGGCCGGCGGGCCCCACTGGGTGCCGGTCGTGTACAGCGTCTCGTTGCGGGGCAGCGCGCCGGCGTTGCCCTGGGCGGGCGGGCTGCCCGCCTGGGAGGTCGCGGGTGTCGGTGCGGCGGTGCCGCCGCCACCGGTACAGGCGGCTGCGGCCAGGCCCGCCGCGAGGAGCGGTATGAGAATCCGCGCCCGGGTCTGCATCTGTGCTCTCCTTCCCCCGCCTCGTCGGCGGAGGTCGACCGTCTGTCCAACCCCCGAACGTTGGGCGGCCCGGGACATACGCCGCCGCACGGCCGTCCGCTACTGCCTTGTGGGAGCGCTCCCGAAATGTCGCGGACGGCTTGTCGCTGAACCGGATAAGTACCGCGACGGTAAAATCGGCGCGACGATCGCGTCAAGGGTCGTAACGAGTTTGAGATGCACCTTTCGGAGGACCGGTTAAGCCGAGGGAGCGCTCCCAAGGACGGTTTCGCAGGTGCGCGCCCCTCTCGCCGGTAGTAAGGTGCGTTCACGTACCTGACTAACCGGTTCACATCCAGGGGGCTCGGTGAAGCGACCAACGATCGCCGACATCGCGCGCAGGGCGGGGGTCTCCAAAGTGGCCGTCTCCTACGCGCTCAACGACCGCCCCGGCGTGTCGCCCGCGAAACGCGCGGCGATCAAGGCCATCGCCGAGGAGATCGGCTGGCGGCCCAACAGCGCCGCCCGCGCGCTCAACGGCGCTCAGGCCCGCTCCGTCGGGCTCACCCTGTGCCGCCCCGCCCGCATCCTCGGCGTCGAGCCGTTCTTCATGGAGCTGATCAGCGGCATCGAGACCGAGCTGTCCGCCCGCTCCTACGCCCTCATGCTCCAGGTCGTCACCGCCCCCGAGCAGGAGACCGAGGTCTACCGGCGCTGGTGGGGCGAGGGCCGCGTCGACGGCGCCATCCTCGTCGACCTGCGCTTCTCCGACCCCCGCGTCACGGCGCTGCACGAGCTCGGCATGCCCGCCGTCGTCCTCGGCGACCCGTCCGAAGCCGGCGCGCTCACCCCCGTCTGGGCCGACGACGCCGCCGCCGTCCGCGAGACCGTCGAGTATCTCCACGCCCTCGGCCACCGCCGCGTCGCCCGCGTCGCCGGGCTGCCCGACCTCGTCCACACCGTCCTGCGCGACCAGGCGTTCACCGCCGCCTGCCGGGAGCTCGGGCTGGAGTGGCACACGATCATGCACACCGACTACACCGGCGAGGAGGGCGCCCACGCCACCCGCCGGCTGATGAGCGCCGCCACCCGCCCGACGGCCATCATGTACGACAACGACATCATGGCGGTCGCGGGCATGTCGGCGGCCGACGAGCTGCGGCTCCGGGTGCCGGCCGACCTGTCGATCGTGGCCTGGGACGACTCGCCGCTCTCCCAGATCGTCCGGCCCGCCCTCAGCGCGCTCACCCGCGACATCCCGGCCTACGGCGCGCACGCGGCGCGGGCGCTGCTGTCACTGATCGAAGGGCAAGAGGTCGAGGCCATCCGCGACCAGGCCCCCCGCCTCGTCCCCCGCGGCAGCACCGCCCCTCCCCCGGCCGCACAGCGGCCTGGCTGACCCTGCCGACCACGAGGCCGCCGAAGCGGAACAAGCTCAGCCATCGAGCTGACCAAGAGGTCTCAGCTTGGGCACATCGAGAGCTCGGGTCAGTCCTTGAGCGCGCTCGTGACGGCCTCGGCGAGTGGGGTCGGGGGCCGGCCGATGAGCTGCCGCAGGTCGTCGGAGGTACGGGTGAGCAGGCCGCGCTCGATCGCCCGGTCGATGTCGGCCACCAGGTCCGCCACCGGCTCGGGCAGCCCGGCGCCGAGCAGGAGGCCCCGGTGTTCATCGGTGGTCAGCGGCCGGTACTCGACCGCCCGGCCCGACTGCTTCGACAGCTCGGCCGCGAACTCGGCGAAGGACCACGCCGTGTCGCCGCACAGCTCGTACGCCCTGCCCTCGTGACCCTCGCCGGTGAGGACGGCGACGGCCGCGGCGGCGTAGTCGGCCCGCGAGGCGGTGGCGATCCGCCCGTCGCCGGCGGAGGCGGTGACGGCTCCGCGCTCCAGGGCCTGGGGGATGGTCTCGGTGTAGACCTCGTGGTAGAAGCCGTTGCGCAGGAACGTGTACGGCACCCCGGCGTCGAGGATGGCCTGCTCGGTGGCCTTGTGGTCGGCGGCCAGGACGAAGTCGGCCTCGGGCCCGCCGAGCACGCTGGTGTAGGCGAGCAGCGCCACACCCGCGTCGCGGGCCGCCTCGACGACGTTGCGGTGCTGGGGCTCGCGCCGCCCCGGCTCGCTGCCGGAGACGAACAGCACCCTGTCGCCGGCGCGGAAGGCCTCACGCAACGCCTCGGGCTCGTCGTAGTCGGCGACCCGCACCTCCACACCCCGCTCGGCGAGACGGGCGGCCTTGTCCTTGTCGCGGACCACGGCGGCGACGGGCTCGCCCGCCTTCAGCAACCCGTCCACGACCAGGCCGCCGAGGTGTCCGGTGGCTCCGGTGACGACGAAACTCATGATGCGTGACATCCCTTCTGCCGTTTCCGCCCAGCTTAGGCAGGAAACTCACCCTGGAAGGAGTACACACTTCAAAGTAAGGTACTGACATGAAAGTAAGGGTCACGGAGGAGACGTGCCCGTACCGGCTCGTCCTGGAGCACGTCACCAGCCGCTGGGGCGTCCTCATCCTGCTGGCGTTGGAGAAGCGCACCCACCGCTTCAGCGAGCTGCGCCGCGAGATCGGCAGGGTCAGCGAGAAGATGCTCGCCCAGACCCTCCAGACCCTGGAGCGCGACGGCTTCGTCCGCCGCGACGCCCGTCCGGTCATCCCGCCCCACGTCGACTACTCCCTCACCCCCCTCGGCCGCGAAGCCGCCACCCAGGTCCGCTCCCTCGCCGAATGGACCGAACGCCGCCTCCCGGCCGTCCAGACAGCCCGCGAGGAGTACGACTCCGCGAAGGGCTGAGCGTCGCCTACTCGCCCGTGAGGCCGTCGATCGACTCGCGGATGAGGTCGGCGTGGCCGTTGTGGCGGGCGTACTCCTCGATCATGTGGCACAGGATCCAGCGCAGGTTGGGGGTGTCGCCGTTGGGCCAGGTGCGGCGGGCGAGTTGCTCCGGGCCGCCGACGGCCAGCGCCTCCTTGACGGCGGCGCGGGAGCGGCTCACGGCGTCCTGCCAGAGCTCCATGAGCTGCTCCGGCGTGTCCTGGTCGGCCGAGTGCCAGTCCCAGTCGCTGTCGGCCTTCCAGTCGACCGCGTCCCACGGGGCGTGCGCGTCGCGGCCGTGCAGGAACACCGAGAACCAGTAGTCCTCGACGTAGGCCAGGTGTTTGATCATGCCGCCGAGGGTCATCGAGGAGGCGGCGACGGTCACGTTCAGGCCGGCCGCGTCCAGGCCGCCGATCTTCCACTCGAACGTGGCACGCTGGAAGTCGAGGAAGCCCAGGAGGGTGCCGGTCTCGTCGGCGTTGACAGGAGGTTCCGGCCTGCCCTGCTCGTCTATGTTCGTCATGATCGGTGAGTCTAGAGGCCGATTCTGGGCGGTGTGCCCGCGCCGGCGAGCGCGTGGACGAGGTCGTCCGGATGGGTCAGCTGAGGGTAGTGGCCGGCTCCCTCGATCACCGTCACCGGCCGGTCCACGGGCGTGACAAGCGGGTCGGCCGAGCCCACGACGATGTCCACGGGCACCGTCACCCGGGACAGCGTGCTCGCGAGGTCGGCGCGGGCGGCTCGCAGGGCGGCGACGACGCGGCGGGCGTGACCGGGGCGGGCGAGGTTCGCGGCGGCGCTGACGGTGGCGGGGCTCTCGGGGACGCCGAGTGCGCGGGCCAGCCGGGCGGAGGTCATGCGCCGCAGCACGGGGACGGCGAGCGAGGAGCGCCGCGGCCACGGGACGGGAGCCTGGAGGAACGCCGGGGCGACCAGCACGAGGCGGGAGAGGCCGTCGGGATGGGCCGCCGCGTGGCGGATGGCCGGACCGCACGCCAGGGAGTGGGCCACCAGCGTGGGCCTGCTCCCGACCGTACGGAGGAGCTCGGCCAGCCAGTCCTCCAGAGGCCCGTCGGCGGGGGACGACCGGCCGAGACCGGGCAGGTCGGCGGCGAGGACGGGGGCGTCGAGCCGTTCGACCACCTGCGACCACGACGCGGAGTCGAGCGGCAGCCCGTGCAGCAGGACGTGGGACGGGTGCTCGCGCTCCCCGGTCAGCCACGTCGCGCTGCCCGCCACCCGGTGGAACCCGTACGGTCCGCGCGGCGGGGCCGACGTGCCGAAGCCGGTGGCGACGAGGTCGTCGGCCCACCGCTTGAGCGCCGGTCCGACCGGGGGCATGGGACGCTTGGCGACGGCCTGGGCGGAGGCGGTGTCGTAACGGTCCGCGGACAGGAAGGACAGGGTCTCCGGCTCTGCTCCGGTGATCGTACGGGGGAGGCGCCGCAGCAGCCCGACCGGGATCGTCCGTTCCGGCGCCGGGACTCCGAGGTGTCCGGCGATCAGCTTGACGAGGTCGGGCAGGTGGGGAGTCGCCTCGTCGAGCACCCAGTAGGCGTTGCCCTCGGTCCTCTCGTCCGAGGGGAGGTCGGCGAGGAAGGCGGCGAGATAGCCGAGGTCGACCACGGGCACGAACACCTCGGGGCCTCCCGGGACGGCGGGCAGCCGGCCGCGCCAGAGGTCGGACACCAGCGAGGCGAGGCCGATGAACTGGCCGGGGCCGATCACGGTGGCCGGGTTGGCGATGGTCAGCGGGATGCCCCGCTCCCGGGCGCGGGCCCGTACCGCCGTGTCGCCCTCCCGCTTGGACCCCTCGTAGGCGCCCAGCCTGCGGTAGTCGGGGGCGCCGGCGCCGCTCACCCGGTATCCGCTGATGTGCACCACCCGGCGCAGGTACGTCAGGGTGGCGGCCCAGTCGAGGACGTTGAGCGCACCGGTGACGTTCACGGCTCGCGCCTCCGTGACGCCCAGGCCGAAGGCGAACCGGGCGGCGGTGTTGTAGACGTCGCGTACGTCTGCCAGGTCGTCCGCCAGACCGAGGCCGGGGCGGGTGATGTCGGCGGTCACGACGCGGAGGCCGTCGAGGGGGACGTCGCGCCCGGCGAGTGCGGACGCCAGGCGGTCTCCCCCGCCGCGGACGGCGGCGGCGACGCCGTGGCCGCGCCGCAGGAGCTCCTCGACCAGGGCACGGCCGACGAACCCCGCGGCGCCGAAGACGATCGAGTCGGGTCTCATGGCAACTCCTTGAGAATAGATCGGTCTACATATTTCGTGGGCATGGGTCGGCCGGCCCCGGCCGTCGTTCACAGCAGGGCGGCGACCTTCCGGGCCGCCCGGTCCAGGGGTTCGCGGCTCCGTCGCGCTCTGGCCAGCAGCAGCGCGCCCTCGATCAGGGCCAGGACGGTCGTGGCGGTGTCATCAGCGTCGGGGTGCCCGCCGGCGGTGAGCCGCTCCCGAAGTATGGCCTCCCACGACTCGTACACCTCGGCGCAGACCTGCTGGAGCGCGTCGTTCCCGGCCGCCATCTCCAGGGCGACCGTGGCCACCGGGCAACCCTTGCGCCAGCCCGACGCCTCCAGCCGGTCGGCCAGCAGGTGGATGACGCCGGTCACCAGGGAGACGGTGTCGGGGGCGGTGTCCGCGAGGTCGCGCACGGCCTGCTCGATCTCCCGGCCGGCCCGCCGCAGCGCCTCGGCGACCAGGTGGTCCTTGCCGCCGGGGAAGTGGAAGTAGAGCGATCCCCTGGGCATCCCGCTGGCGGCGATCACCTGGTTGAGCCCGGCGGCGGAGTATCCCCCGGCCTCGATCAGTTCCTGCGTCGCGTCGAGCAGTCGCGCCCGCGTCTGGTCCCCTTTGCGTCCCACACGAGTGAAAATAGACCGGTCTTCATATAAAGCGCAACCGTCCGGCAGTTCTCACCTGCGCACGCCGGGCCCGTCCGCGCGTTCGCCCCGGAGGGCCGAGTTCTGCTGCCACCGCTCGATGACCTGCCGGAAGGCCTCGCTCAGGAGGAGGAGGAGTTCGGCGGAGGTCTCGAAGCGGGCGCCCGCCGGCGTCGTGACCCCGAGGATCTCGGCCCCGCGCCGTGACGCGGCCGCCAGGGCCTCGTTCATCCGCAGAGCCGCGAGGAGGTTCGGGAGCCAGATCTCATCGTCGACGACATAGCGTTCGCGACGCGCGCCGGGAACCCGCTCGCGCCTCAGCATTCCCTGCTGTTCGAGGAAGGCGATGGCGTGCGAGATCGACGCCGGGCTGACGCGGAGCCGCTGGACCAGGTCGGCGGCGGTGAGAGTGCCGGAGTCCGTGATGTACAGGCAGGCCAGCACCCGGGCCTCCATCCGGGGCAGCCCCTGCTGGACGAGAAGCTCGGTGAAGGACTCCGTGAAGTCGAGCACCGCTCGGGGATCACGCCCGTGGTCGTCGTCGGGGATCGGCGGCGCCGGCGGCCGGGACGGCTTGTGCCGGCGCGCACGATGCCGCGCGGCCTCGTGGGCCCGGTCCGCACGGTAGTCGTCGGGCCCGCCGTTGCGGGCGACCTCCCGCATCACGGTCGAGGCGGGCCGCCCCAGGCGCCGGCCGATCTCCGCGTATCCGAGCCCCTCGGCCAGCCCTTCGGCGATGTGCCGACGGTCCTCGTCAGTGAGTCTGCCTCCGGGCATCGGTGTTCGTCTCCCATCCGCCGGCATGCGCGCGCTCGCTGCACAGTATGCATTCACTCCGAGTCTGTTGCAATGTCTGCCTGATCATTCATTGCGTTCAGCTCCAGTCTCATTGCAATGCAAGCATCTAGATACTGCTTCAACAGGAAGGATGCATGCTTTTTTGTGTTGACTGATTCTTGAATGCAATGTAGCTTTCCATGTGTTCAAAGATTTCCGAACAGACGGTGAGCGAGGGGATGATGATGGAACACAGCAACGGCGGCTTCTCCGCGGCAGGGCTACGCAAGATGCGCGAGGTGCTGGCCGAGCATGTCAACTCCGGGAAGATCCCCGGGCTCGTCGCCCTGGTCAGCCGTGGCGGCCGGACGCATGTCGAGGCGCTCGGGACGATGCACCGCGACGGCGGCGCGCCGATGAGCCGCGACACGATCTTCCGGATGGCCTCCACGTCCAAGCCGGTCACGGTCGCGGGGGCGATGGTGCTGCTGGACGAGTGCCGGCTGCGGCTGGACGACCCGGTGGAGCCATGGCTGCCCGAACTGGCCGACCGGCGGGTGCTGAGGCGGATCGACGGCCCGCTGGACGACACCGTGCCGGCGCGGCGGCCGATCACCGTACGTGACCTGCTGACCTCCACGTTCGGGCTCGGCATGGACATGATGGCGCTCGGCACGCCGATCATGAACGCGGTCTTCGAGCGAGGGCTCACGCCCAACCTGCCGGTGCCGATGCCCGAGCCTGACGAGTGGATGCGCCGTCTGGGCGAGCTTCCGCTGATGCACCAGCCCGGCGAGCACTGGCAGTACCAGATCAGCAACGACCTGCTCGGGGTGCTGGTGGCCCGGGTCACCGGCCGGTCGTTCGAGGATTTCCTGCGCGAGCGCGTCTTCGACCCGCTCGGGATGAACGACACCGGTTTCCACGTGCCCGCCGACCGGCTCGACCGGCTGCCGGCTCTCTACGCCCCCGACCCGCAGACCGGCGAGTTCCTGGTGTGGGACGAGGCCAAGGGAGGGCGGTGGAGCGAGCCGCCGGCGTTCCAGGGAGGCGGCGGCGGGCTGGTGTCCACCGTCGACGACTACCACGCCTACTTCCGGATGCTGCTGAACGGCGGGGTGCACGAAGGGAAGCGGATCCTGTCGCGGCCCGCCGTCGAGCTCATGACCACCAACCGGCTCACGCCCGAGCAGACCGCCGCCCGCACCGCCGTGGCCGTCGACAACGTCCACATCTCGCACGGCCAGGGCCAGCACGGCGGCTGGGGCGTGGGGATGGCGGTGCGCACCTATCGCGGCGACTACGCTCCGGTCGGCCAGTTCGGCTGGGACGGCGGCACCGGCACCACGAGCTACGCCGACCCGCACAACCGGCTCGTCGGCATCCTGCTCACCCAGGTCGGGCTGTCCGTCCCGGATCCCGCGCGGTTGATCCACGACTTCTGGACCACGCTCTACCAGGCCATCGACGACTGACACCGACCCCGCGAAGGAGCACACCACCATGTCCATCACCCTCACCGACCAGGACAAGCGCACCCTGCGCACCGCCGCCTACGGCGCCGTCTCGCTGCTGGCCGCCGCCTCCGGCAAGCCCCACAAGGTCGCCACCGGCGGCTCCGTCGCTCTGTACTCCGCGACCGGCCCGGTCGGGCACGCGCTCGCCGAGAAGACCAGAGACATCGACCTGAACGGCAAGTCCGTGGCCGCGCTCGCCGACCATGTGCTGCCGGCCCTGACGGAGGCCATGAGCCTGCTCAAGCGGCAGGATCCGGCGGCGGCCGGCGACTTCCGCGACACCGTCCTCATCGCCGTCGAAGCAGCCGCCCGGGCACAGGAAGGCGAGCCCGGCCCAGTCATGGCGGAGATGGCCCGCAAGATCACCGCAGCCCTCGACGCCGGCTGACGGGATGTCCCGGGGTCCTCTCCGGATCCCGGGACGCGGCGTGCCGGGACCCGGAGAGGACCCCAGGCGCCGCCCGGTCCGTGCGCGAGAGGAAGACCCCGGCGATCACGAGGACCCCGCCCGCGACGACGTTCCAGCCCAGCGGTTCGCCGAGCAGCGTCACGCCGAGCGACGTCGACCACACGGGGGTCACGTACGTCACGGTGGCGGCCACCGTGGACCCCGCCGAGCGGATCACCCGCAGGTTCAGGATGTACGCCAAACCCGTCCCGACGGCGCCGAGCACCACGAGCGCCGCCGCGGCCGGCACGCCCGGCCAGGACGGGCCGCCACCGCCGAGGGGAGCGAAGACGGCCAGCTGGGCGGTCGCGCAGACGATCTGCACGGCCGACAGGGCGGCGGCGGAGCCCTCCCGCGCGGAGTAGAACCTGCGGGTGTAGGCGAAACCGGCCCCGTAGCAGGTCGTCGCCGCCAGGCAGGCGAGGCTCCCGGCCACCGGGGCGCCGTCCACGCCCTGCCAGATCCCGAGGACCACGAGGACCCCCGCGAAGCCGACGAGCAGCCCGAGCAGGCGCCGGGCGGTCGGTCTCTCCTGCGGCACCATGAGGATGACGAACACCAGCGTGGTCAGCGGCGTCGTCGCGTTCCACACCCCGGCGAGCACCGAGCTCACCAGCGTCTCGCCGTACGCGAGGAAGGTGAACGGCACCGCGTTGAGCAGCGCGGCCACCACCAGCGCGTGCCCCCACACGGTGCGGTCGCGCGGAAGGCGCTCGCGCCGGAGCGCGCACACCGCGAGGAGAGCCAGCGCGCCGAAGAGACATCGCCAGAACGCGACCCACAGCGGCGGGACCCCCGCCTCGACCGCGATCTTGATCAGCGCGAAGCTCGCCCCCCAGATGACCGACAGCATCACGAACCCCGGCATCCAGCGCATCCGGCCTCCCTCGGTGTGGCTATGGACGGCATCCTGCTCACGCGGGAATCATGAGTCCAACAAGTCGGACCACCGATGCCATGAAGGATGCTCATGACGGTGCACATCGCGCAGCTGAAGGCGTTCGTGGCGGTGCTGGACGAAGGCGGCTTCGGCGCCGCGGCCGACAGCCTCGGGGTGAGCCAGTCGGCCGTCTCCCACTCCGTCGCCGCGCTGGAGCGGACGCTCGGCACTCCGGTGCTGCTCCGCCAGGGCGGGCCGCGGCCCACCGCGTTCGGCGAACGGATCCTCGCGCACGCCCGCGCGGCCGTCGCGGCCGCCGTCGCCATCGAGGACCTCGTCGCCCGGCGGGACGGCGTGCCGAGCGGGGCCATCAGGCTGGCCGCCCCGCCGAGCGTGTGCCAGGGGCTCCTTCCCGGCCTGCTGAACCGCTGGAGGTCCGACTTCCCCAAGGTCGAGATCACCGTGTTCGAGGGCGAGGACGACGAGGTCGCCGACTGGCTCGCGGACTCCACCGTCGAACTCGCCGTGCTGGTCGATCCGCCTGCGGGCGCCGGGGCGGTCGTCGGCGAGGACGCCTTCCACGCCCTGCTCCGCCGGGACCACCCTCTCGCCGGGGAACCGTCCGTCAGCATGGCGGACCTGGCGGACGACGCCTTCCTGCTGTCGTGCGGCGGCTGCGAGCCGCACATCAGGGAGGTCTTCCGGCGGGGAGGCGTGCCGTTCACGCCCACGCACCGGATCCGCGAGATGGGCACGCTGCTCGCCATGGTGCGCTCCGGCGTCGGGGTGACCGTCGTGCCCGGCCTCACCGCCGCGATGATCGACACCCGGCTCGTCCTGGTGCCGCTCGACCAGCGGGTCACCAGGAGACTGGTGCTCACCGGCCCGCCCGGCCGGCCCTGGCACCCCGCCGCGGAGGCGATCGTGGACACCGTGCGCTGACGCAGAGTTCCCGCCGACCTCTTCACAGGAAGCGCGGCGAGTGTTAAACGATTAACTATGAGCGGGATCGTACGGGACCGCGCCTCGCACAGCAGAGGCATCGGGCATCATCGCACGGTCATCAAAACCCTCTTTACATATAGGGAATACTACGTTATACGTATAACATGCGACCCACCGCCAAGCAGGTAGCCGAGCTGGCCGGGGTGTCGACCGCCACCGTCTCGTACGTCCTCAGCGGGCGGGACCGGCGCGTCGGCGCCGAGACCAGGCAGCGCGTCCTCGACGCCGCCGCCCGGCTCGGCTACACCCCCAACCAGGCCGCCAGGAGCCTGCGCAGGCGCAGGACGCAGCGGGTGTGCCTGGTCCAGGGCTCGTTCGGCGGGGTGCCGACCGACGAGCGGCTGGCCCGCGACCTGCACGAGATGGCCGACGGCCACGGATACTCCGTCGTCACGCTGGCCGTCTACTCCGAGGCCCGCGCCGTGGCCGCGGTCGACGTGCTGCGCGGCGGCATCGCGGACGCGGTGCTCGTCAACAACGTCGGCGACCACCTCACCGAGGAGCTGCTCGCCCAGGTCGTGTCCGCCCGGCTGCCGACCGTCGTGATCGGCAACGGCCCCGTGCCGCCCGGCTGCGACGTCGTACGGGCGCCCGAGACCGAGGTGTCGGCCGAGGCGGTGGAGCACCTGATCGCCCAAGGGCGGCGGCGCGTCGCCTTCCTCGCGCAGCGCTACGAGCTCTACCGCGACCGGCCGATCGGCCGGCTCCTCGGCTACCACACGGCGCTCGACCGCCACGGGATCGAACAGCGGACCGTGGTGTCGGGCGCCGACGACCGGGTGAGCGCCTACCAGGCGGCGACCGGTCTGCTGCGCTCCCCCGACCCTCCCGACGCCGTCTTCGCCGCCAGCGACCGGGCCGCGATCAGCACGATCTGGGCGGTCAGGGACGCCGGGCTGCGCGTGCCCGCCGACGTCGCGGTGGTCGGCGTCGGCAACATCGACGAAGGCCTCATCACCAACCCCCAGCTCAGCACCGTTGGCCCCATCCGGCACGACTACACCGACGTCGTCCGCCTGCTCTTCGACCGGCTCCAGGCCGAGGAGCCACCGCCCGCCCGCGAGATCGTCCGCCCGTGGACGTTCGTGCGGAGGGGCTCCTCCTAGAAGGGAAACCGACGCAGATGTCTCCCCACCTTTCCCGCCGGGACCTGCTCCGCCTCGCCTCCGCCGCCGCGACCGTACCCATCCTGTCCGCGTGCGCCGGCGCCCCGCCCGCGCCGGGCGCCGAGCCCGGCACGTTCACCGTCTACTGGAACGCCGGCCACGACTACCAGGCCTACCGCAAGGTGATCGCCGAATTCGAGCAGGCCAACAAGGTCACCGTCAACTTCCAGAAGTACCAGTGGCCCGACCTGCGCACCCGGCTGCTGGCCGACTTCGCCTCCGGGGTCGTGCCGGACGTGGTCGAGGAGCCCGGCGGGTGGGTGCAGGAGTTCGCGCTCTCCGGCAACGCCCGCTCGCTCCAGGAGTACGTCGACCGCGACGGCGCCGCCATGGGCTTCCCCGCCGACTGGCAGCCGGTCACGGTCGAGCGCAACTCCTACCAGGGCCAGGTGTACGGGGTGCAGCTCCACCTGACGTGCACCCTGCTCTTCTACAACAAGGGGATGCTCGACGCCGCCGGCGTCCGGCCGCCCACCACCTGGGAGGAGCTGCTGGAGGCGGCCAGGAAGCTCACCAAGGGTGACGTGTACGGCATCGCGCTCAACCAGGACCACACCTACGCCAACCCCTGGCTGCTGCAGGCCGGCGTCCGCCACTACGACCCCGGCACCAAGGAGGTGCTGACGCCGCGTGACAAGGCGGTCGAGGCCATGCGGTTCCAGGCCGACCTGGTGCACAGGCACAAGGTGGCGCCGGTGCCGGTGTCGGGCACCGACTACTCGGGACCGCAGAAGCTGTTCTCCGCCGGGCGGGCCGCGATGATCATCACGGGACCCTGGGACCTCGGGCCGATCAAGGAGACCAGCCCCGACATCGAGCTCGGCCTGGCCGCCCCGCTCAAGAAGGACGGGCAGGCCACCAACGCGGCCGGCACCAGCCTGCTCGTGCCGTCCAAGGCCGCCAGGCCCGACCTGTCGTGGGACTTCATCAAGCGCATCACCGCCCTGGAGGTCGAGCGGGCGGCCACCGAGGAGGTCGGCATGCTCATGCCGCGCGTCTCCTGGGCCGAGCTGCCCGAGGTGGGGAACGACCCGCTGATCAAGCCCTTCGCCGATGCGCTCGGCTACGCCCAGGACTCCAGCCAGGAGATCCGGCTGACCGGCCAGTCGGGCAGGTTCGACGAGGAGCTGAAGAAGATGTACCAGTCGGTGGTGATCCAGAACCGGCCGGCGGAGGAGGCGATCGAGGCCCTCGCCGAGACGGCCAAGGGCTTCCTGAAGTGAGCGTGCTCCGCCCGCGCACCCTGTCGGCCAGGTACGCCCGCACCGCTTACCTGTTCCTGCTGCCGGCGATCCTGTTCTTCGCCGCGTTCTTCTACCTGCCGATCGGGAACGTCGTCTCCACGAGCCTGATGACCGGGCCGCAGGCGGACCGGTTCACGGGCCTCGGCAACTACGCCCAGGCCCTGGCCGACCCGTCGGTGCGCCACTCGTTCCTGGTGACGGTCGCGTTCGCGGTGGCGGTGGTGGCGGGGTCGATCGTGCTCGGGCTGGCCCTGGCGCTGGCCCTGGACCGGCCGCTGCGGGGCCGGGTGGCGTTCCGGATGATGCTGCTCGTGCCCTACCTGACGTCGGTGGCGATCGTCGGGCTGCTGTGGCGCAACATCCTCGACCCGGAGCTGGGCGTGCTGAACCGGTCGCTGTCCGCCGTCGGGCTGCCCGAGCAGCAGTGGCTCAACACGCATCCGCTCCTCACCATCGCCGCGATCACGCTCTGGCAGAGCGCGGGCTACACGATGGTGCTGTTCCTGGCCGGGCTGCAGGGCATCCCGGAGACGTTCCACGAGGCGGCGAAGATCGACGGGGCCGACGGCTGGCACCGGTTCTGGCGGATCACGCTGCCGCTGCTGGCGCCGACGACGCTGTTCGTGTCGGTGATGGCGGTGATCTCGGGGCTCCAGGCCTTCGGTCAGGCGTACATCATCACCAACGGCGGGCCGGGCGACGCCACCGACCTGTCGGTGTTCCACATCTTCAACGTGGCCTTCCGCGCCCGCGACTTCGGCTACGCCTCGGCGCAGTCGGTGCTGCTCCTGGTGGTGATCGTCGCCTTCACCCTGATCCAGCTGCGGGCCGGGCGGCGTGGGGAGGTGCAGTACTGATGCGGCGCGCGCTGATCTACCTGATGCTCACCGTCGCCTCGCTGGTGATGGTGCTGCCGCTGCTCTACATGCTCTCGCTGTCGCTGCAGACGGAGGCGGAGACGCTCGCGGCCGAGGCGGTGATCGTGCCGGAGAGCCCGCAGTGGGGCAACTACGCCGAGCTGTTCGAGCGGGCGCCGTTCGGCGACTTCATCGTCAACAGCCTCGTCGTGGCGGGCGCGATCACGCTGGCCCACCTGCTGTTCGACCCGCTGGTCGGCTACGTGTTCGCGAAGTTCCGCTTCCCGCTGCGCAACACGCTGTTCGTGGCGCTGCTGGCGACGCTCATGGTGCCGTTCTTCGTGCGGATGATCCCCTTGTACGTGCTCATGGCGCATCTCGGGTGGATCAACACGTACCAGGGATTGATCACCCCGTTCCTGATGGACGCGTTCGGGATCTTCCTGATGCGGCAGTTCATCCAGCCGATCCCGGACGACCTGATCAGCGCGGCCCGGATCGACGGCGCTTCGGAGTTCGCGATCTACCGGCGGATCATCCTGCCGCAGACCCGGCCGGCGCTGGCCGTGCTGGGGCTGTTCACGTTCGTGTTCCAGTGGAACGAGTTCCTGTGGCCGCTGGTGGCGACCACGACGCCGGAGATGCGGACGATCCCGGTCGGGCTCACGCTGTTCAACCAGGAGTACTTCACGCTCTGGCATCTCACGGCGGCGGGCTCGGTGATCCTGTTCGTCCCCACCGCCGTGCTGTTCATCGTCAGCCAGCGATACTTCGTGCGCGGTATCGCGCTGACCGGCCTTCGTTAGGAGTCATCGAGTGCGCCCGAACGTGATCGTCGTCCTCACCGACCAGCAGCGGTGGGACACCGTCGGCCCGGCCTTCACCCCGAACCTCGACCGCATGGCCAGGTACGGGACGCAGGCCGCGGTGGCGCTGACCCCGCAGCCGGTGTGCGCTCCGGCCCGGTCGGCGCTGCAGACCGGGCGCTACCCGACCACGACGGGGGTCTACCGCAACGGCATCGTGCTGCCGCCGGAGGAGCGGACGCTGGCCCACCACTTCGGCGCGGCCGGTTACGCCACCGGTTACCTCGGCAAGTGGCACCTGGGCAGCCGGGATCCGGTGCCGGCGGACGAGCGCGGCGGCTACCGGAGCTGGCTGGCGTCCAACATCCTGGAGTTCACCTCCGACGCCTACCGGACGATCACCTACGACGACGCGGGCGAGCCGGTGTTCCTGCCGGGCTACCGCTCGGACGCGCTGGTCGACGCGGCGATCCGCTACGTCGCCGACCACAGCCGCGAGCCGTTCTTCCTGTTCCTGTCGTTCATCGAGCCGCACCACCAGAACGAGGTGGACAACTACCCGGCCCCCGACGGGTACGAGGAGCGCTACCAGGGGAGCTGGCTGCCGCCCGACCTGGCCGCGCTGGGCGGCACCGCGCACCGGCACCTGGGCGGCTACCTCGGCCAGATCAAGCGGCTGGACGAGGGGCTCGGCAGGCTGCTGGACGCGCTGCGCAGCATGGAACTGCTGGACGACACGATCGTGGCCTACACCTCCGACCACGGCAGCCACTTCAAGACCCGCAACGACGAGTACAAGCGGTCCTGCCACGACGCCTCGCTGCGGGTGCCGCTGGCGCTGCGCGGGCCGGGCTTCGACGGCGGCGGCGCGATCGCACGGCCGGTGTCGACGATCGACCTGCCGCCCACGCTCCTGGAGGCGGCCGGGCTGCCGGTGCCGGAGGAGATGCAGGGCCGCTCGTTCCTGCCGCTGCTGCGCGACGCCCGCGCCGACTGGCCGGAGGAGGTGTTCTTCCAGGTGAGCGAGTCAGAGGTGGGCCGCGGCATCCGCACGGAACGGTGGAAGTACTACGTGGTGGCCGAGGACGCCGACGGCTGGCACGACCGGGCCGCGCCCCGCTACCGGGAGCAGGCCCTCTACGACCTGGCCAGCGACCCGCACGAGCTGGTCAACCTGGCCGGGCTGCGCTCCCACGTCAAGGAGGCGGCCGGGCTGCGGGAGCGGCTGGCGCGCAGGATGGTGGCCGCGGGCGAGGCCGAGCCGGTGATCGAGCCGGCCGTGGAGAGCGACACGGAGGAGAGGGCGCTGGCCGACCCGGTCGTGCGGCTGGGCGGGCTCGAACCCGTCAGGTTCGGTCACCAGCGCCCGGGTGGTTCGTAGCCCTATACTCCTCCCGTCCTATTGGGAGGATGTGCGCCTTTGACCGCCCCGGTTCCCTCCGCCAGGAAGGCGGCCGAGCCGCTGTGCTACCCCGCGGGCTCCCTGGTGATCATCACCGGGCTGCCGGGGGCGGGCAAGTCGACGCTGCTGGGCCGCCTCTACCCGCTGACCGGAGCCGAGAGTTCCCCGGTCAGGGCGGGTGGCGCGACGGTCGTCGACTCGATGCAGTCCCGGCTGCGCTGGGCGGCCGCGCTCGCCTGGGCGCCGAAGCCGGTGCGCACGGCCGTGGTGTTCGTCACGCACATCCGGCGCATCCGGGCCGCGCTCGGGCGGGGCGAGTCGGTGGTCGCGCACAACCGGGGCTGCGGCCCGCTGGTGCTGCGCGGCTTCGCCCGGCTGGCCCGCCGCGCCGGCGCGGGCTTCCATCTGGTGATCCTGGACGTGCCCGCCGGCGCGGCGATGGCGGGCCAGCGCGCCAGGGGCCGGGTCGTCCCCTGGCGCACGTTCGCCCGTCACCGGCGCCACTGCGCGGCGCTGCTCGCCCGCGTCCGGGCCGGCGACCCGGCCCCGGCGGCCACGGCCCGGGTGCTGGACCGGGAGACCGCCGCGCGGCTGGCGGGCATCAGATTCGAGTGATGCGCACCGCGTCGGCGATCACGTAACCGGCCGTCGTCGTCCAGCGGCTCACGCCGACCACGTTGTACGTGCCCGCGTTCAGGGAGAAGGTGCCGATGCTCCGCCAGGCGCCGCCGCCGGTGCGCTGGTCGACGGTGACGGTCTGGTTGCCGCCCGAGGCCGCGACGATGTGCGGGGTCGCGCTGTTGTACCCGGCGTTGCCCGGGTACCAGACCTCGACGCGGTACGTGCCCGCGCTCGGGATGGTCGCCCGGAACCAGGCCGGGTCGCTGGCGGCCACCGGGTCGGCGAAGCGGTAGTCGGCGCTGTGGCGCTCGGCGGAGAACGCGGAGGAGCCCCAGTTGGCGCCGGCGGTGAAGGCGGCGTCGGCGTTGTCCACGGTGACGGAGAACCCGCCGCCCGAGGCGGTCACCGCGCGGCCCGCGCTGGGCGCGCTCTCCTGGTGGGTGCGGGCGAGCGCGGTCACGTAGTAGGTGTAGGCGGTCCCCGCGGCGGCCGTGGTGTCGGTGAACGTCCTGGACCGGGTGGTGCCGAGCAGGTTGCGGGCGTCGGCGAACGCGCACGGGTCGGCGGCCGAGGGGGTGCCGTTCACCCGGTAGACGGCGTAGGCGGTGCCGCCGCCGTTCCAGGCGAGGGACACGCCGGTCGAGCCGCGGGTGGCGGAGGTGATGGCGGGCGCGGCGGGGGCGGCGGCCGTGCCGCGGGGGTGCGGCAGCGACGGTTTCGCGTAGTGGGCGGCGGCGAGGATGGAGAAGGAGTTGATCCGGTTGGCCCTGACGTCCTTGGCGCTGAAGAAGATGTCGCCGGCCACCTCGGGGTGCTGCCGGTTGAGGTGCAGGTGGTCGCTGAGCTCGTCCGGGTCCTGCCAGTCGGCGCCGTGGCTGCTCACCCCGGCCCGGTAGGAGGCCTGGCCGGCCAGGAGCCGCACGCCGGTGTTCCTGACCACGTCCGCCCACCAGGCGATCAGCACCCGGTAGTCGGCGACGGAGTAGCCGATGTGCCAGTAGAGCTGCGGCGCGATGTAGTCGACCCAGCCCTGCTTCACCCATCGGCGGGTGTCGGCGTAGATGGCGTCGTACGACTGCAGGCCGGAGGTGGCCGAGCCGAGCGGGTCGGTGCCGGAGTTGCGCCAGATGCCGAACGGGCTGATGCCGAAGGCCACGTGCGGCTTGGCCGCGTGGATGCGCTGGTCGAGCTCGCGTACCAGCAGGTTGACGTTCTCCCGCCGCCAGTCGTGCACGCTGGCGAAGCCACCGCCGTACTGGGCGTACGCGGCCGAGTCCGGGATGGTCTGGCCGCTGGCCGGATACGGGTAGAAGTAGTCGTCGAGGTGGACGCCGTCGATGTCGTACCTGGTGACCGCTTCCATGATCACGTCTTCGATGAAGCCGCGCACCTGCGGCAGGCCCGGGTTGTAGTAGAGCTTGCCGTCGTAGGCGAAGCGCCAGGAGGGGTTGCGGCGGGCCGGGTGCGAGGAGACCAGCTGGTTCGGGTCGGCGTGGTTGGCCACCCGGTACGGGTTGAACCAGGCGTGCAGCTCCAGGTTGCGGCTGTGCGCCTCGGTGACCATGAACGCGAGCGGGTCGTAGCCCGGGTTGCCGCCCTGGGCGCCGGTCAGCCACTGCGACCACGGTTCGAGCGAGGACGGCCAGAACGTGTCGGCGGTGGGCCTGACCTGCACGACCACGGCGTTCATGCGCCGCTGGACGGCCAGGTCCAGCCAGGCGCGGAACTCCGCCTGCTGGGCGGAGACGCTCAGGCCGGTCCGGCTGGGCCAGTCGATGTTGGCGACGCTGGAGATCCACATCGCCCGGAGCTGGCGCTTGGGGGTGGCCGGATCGGTCGCGCAGGCGGCGTGGGCGGTCACGGCGGCGGCGGGGGCGGCCGGGACGACGAGGGTGCCGAGCGCGGCGGTGAGTGCCACCAGGACGAGGCGCAGGAGCATGGTCACGAAGATAAGTTTCAGCGCATCGCCATCAGGGTGCAATAGTTTTCACAGCTTTCGCGGGGGCCCAACTTTGCCGGGCCGCCGACGCGCGGGCGGAAAGTTTCCTTTAATACCTGAGTAATGTCAATTATCGACATCTGTCATGAAAGTCCCTTACTGTGCGTGCGGTACCCCCCAGAGTGGAGTTCTCATGACACTGGTACGCACTCGATTAGTAGCCCTCGTCGCCGCCGCCCTCTCCACCCTCCTGGTCCTCGCCGTCCAGCCGGCCCTCGCGGAGCGCGGCACCCCGCTGTCGGACGCCTTCGCCAAGGCCGCCGCCGCCCACGACGTCCCCCGCGACCTGCTCGTCGCCCTCGGCTACGCGGAGACCCACCTCGACGGCCACGCCGGCGAGCCCAGCGCCAGCGGCGGCTACGGGCTCATGCACCTCGTCGACAACCCCACCAACAAGACCCTCGCCGAAGCCGCCGCCCTCACCGGGCAGCCGGCCGCCACGCTGAAGAAGGACGACGCCGCCAACATCCTCGGCGCCGCCGCCGTGCTGCGCTCGTACGCCGACAAGCTCGGCCTCGACGAGGCCGCCAGGAAGGACGCCGGCCGCTGGTACAAGGCGGTCGCCGAGTACGGTCACGCCTCCTCGCCCGAGACGGCCCGCCTGTACGCCGACGCCGTCTACGAGATGCTCGGCCTCGGCCTCCAGGCCCGCGGCGTGACCGTCGAGCCGCAGGAGGTCACCGCCGACCGCGGCGACCTGGCCAAGGCCCGCGACCTCAACGCGCAGGCCGCGGTCGCCAGCCCCGACTACCCGCCGGCCGCCTGGGTCGCCGCCTCCTCCAGCAACTACCGGGTGTCCAACCGCGAGACCAGCTACAACATCGACCGCATCGTCATCCACGTCACCCAGGGCTCCTACGCGGGCACGATCTCCTGGTTCCAGAACCCGGCCGCCCAGGTCTCGGCGCACTACGTGGTCAAGTCGTCCAACGGCGCCATCACCCAGATGGTGCGTGACAAGGACGTCGGCTGGCACGCCGGGAACTCCACCTACAACAACCGTTCCATCGGCATCGAGCACGAGGGCTGGGTCAACGACGCGTCCTGGTTCACCGACGCGATGTACCGCTCCTCGGCCGCGCTGACCCGCCACCTGGCCGACAAGTACGGCGTGCCGAAGAACCGCACCGGCATCATCGGCCACAACGAGGTGCCCGGCGCGACCCACACCGACCCGGGTCCGCACTGGAACTGGACCACGTACATGAACTACGTGAACGGAGGCACCACCAACCCGCCGACCTGGACCACCACGGTCGACAACGCCAGCTCCCAGTTCACCGCCAGCACCAACTGGGGCACCTCGGCGTACTCCAGCCAGCGGCACGGCGCCGACTACCGGTTCGCCGACCCGGTGGCCGCCAGCGACCCGGCCTGGTACTCGGCGGCCATCCCCAGCGCCGGCACGTACCGGATCGAGGTCTGGTATCCCAGTGATCCCGGATACAACAGCTCGGCCCCGTACATCGTGGCGGCGGCAGGCGGTAACCAGACCGTCTACGTCGACCAGCGCTCCGGCGGCGGAGCCTGGCGGAGCATCGGCACCTTCCAGCTCAACGCCGGCACGCAGAACGTCGTGGGCGTCAGCCGGTGGACCGGCGGCACCGGCTACGTGATCGCCGACGCCGTGCGCATCTCCCGCATCTAGATCGCACCCGCGCCTGACGGGAAGCGCCGCGCCGGTGCTCCCCGTCAGGCCCTCCTTCAGGACAGGAGCAGGCTGTCGTCGCCTCCGCTGATGCGGGCCTGCACCATGCGGATGGTCTCCACGGCCTCACGCGTCCGCGCCGCCTCCTTCCGGATGAAGCCGTGGGAGTGCTTCCCGCCGTGCTCCTCCGCCGACCGCGCCATCCGGCCGAGGATCCGCACCCGCTCGTCCAACCGCTGGATGGCGATCCACAGGGCTCTCTCCACCGCGTCCGACTGGGCGCCGACCAGGCTCTCGTCGGACCAGGCGTGTCCCACCCGGCAGACGAGGCGCGCGAGGCCCTCGTCCCTCTGTTCGTACATCGGACCGCCGCATTCCGGGCAGCCGAGTCCGGAGAGGGTGCCACCGGGCTCTGCCAGGGCGGGCTCCTCGCTCAGGAACCGCCCGACCTCCCGCATCATCTCCGTGTCGTCCATCCTGGCCTCCGTGATGACAGGCGTTCTGCTCTGCCGCACCAGCCAGTCGGCGAGCTCCCGTACGGGAAGCGACGGCGCGTTCGGGACCGCGGCGACGGCCGCCTCCGGCATGCCGGGGAAGGCCGCTTCGCCCGGATCCTGCACCGCCACCGCGCCTCCTCTGCGGTCCACCGCGACGCACCCCCGCACGCCGTCGTCGAGCATGCCGCTCAGCACGACGGCGGCCACCCGCTCCCCCGCGTCGAGCGCCGCGCTCATGAAGAGCGGATCGGCCGCGGGGCGGTGACCGTTGTGCCGGGGGCCGCGTGACAGCCGGACCTTGCCCTCGTGGACGAGCAGGTGGTGATCGGGCCTGGCCACGTAGACCCGCCCCCGGCGCAACTCCTGCATGTCCTCGGCCGGGACCGCCTTGAGCGGGCCCGCCCTGTCGAGGATCCCGGCCAGCACGCCGCCGCCCTGGGGCGGCAGGTGGAGCACCACGAGCACCGTGGCGGGGAGATCAGCGGGCAGTGATCCGACCAGCGTCCGCAGCGCCTCCACTCCTCCGGCGGAGGCCGCCACCACGATCGTGTCTCGTCCTACTGTCCACACCTTCTCCCCCTGTCCCGCAGGCGCGGGCTTATGCGTGCGAAGCGGTCGCCTGCCCGGCCATCCGTACGCGCGACTCCATGGCCTCTCAGGGGCCCGGCCCGCTCGCGCAGCGGCTCCGGGCGGAGGGTGATCGGCCGGGTGCCGAAGGCGGCATCGTGCCGCGCCGCCGGCCCGTGACAGGCCGCGCGGGGAGCCCCCGCAGCAGCGGCAGGTGACGAGGTCCCGGGGGCGCCGGCTCCGCGCACACGCCACAGGCGGCCAGCGCCTGGGGCAGGGTGTCGAACACCGGCAGCGGCGACCTCCGGCCCTTCTCCATGAGCGAGATGAGCCGGCGGAGCGCCGGGCTCGCCTCCGCGAGGAACAGGTCGCCGCCCTTGACCCGCAGGCCCCGGCGGGCGGCCACGAGCCGGCTCACCCCTCTCAGGTCGCAGAACCAGAGATCACCGGCCGCCACGACGACGCACATGGCCGGGGACGCGACCAGCGGTTCGAGCGTCTCGGAGAGGATCGGGACGGTCATCGCGTCCAGCTCACCCGCGAGGGCGACGACCATCGTGGTGTCCGCTATCGGCTTCAAGTGAACCGACAAGTACATGTCCGGCCTCTCCTTCGACTTCTCGACACCGCCGTGCGCTTGCGCTCCTTCAGGTGCGGCGCCAGCGGGACTCGCCGAAGCAGTAACCGGCGAACAGCACCAGCCCGAGCGCGACCGCGATCAGCAGCCAGGGCCCGACGGGAGTGTCGGCGAAGGAGCGCAGCGCCTGGTCGATGCCTCCGGCCTTGTCCGGGTCATGGGTGATCGCCGCCTGGATGACGAGGAACCCGGCGAGCCCGGCGATGACGCCGCGGGCCACGTAGCCGGCCATGCCCAGCTTCTCCATCACCGAGCGGGCCCGGTGCGACATCCGCCCGAGGTCAAGCTCCTCGCGGAACTTCTTGGTGACGCCCTGCCGCACCCAGTAGACGCCGAGCGCGATGACGCCGAGGCCGACGGCGCCCACGATCCACTCGCCGGCCGGGAGGTCGAGCAGCATGCCGGTCACGTCCTGCGACTTCTCGTCCTCCGACGCGGCGCGCCCGGCCAGCAGCACGCTGAGCAGGGTGAACACGATCAGTCCGTAGACCACGGTCCTGCCGGCCGACTCGGCCCTGTCGAGCTTCTCCTGGTGGCTGAACAGCGCCTCGGACGCCTGCCACAGGGCCAGCGCCACGAAGCCGACGACCATCACCCACAGGATCACCGCCCCGAACGGCAGCTCCGCGACCGTGGTGATGGCGCCGCCCTTGTCGGCCTGCTCCTCGCCGCTGCCCAGGGCGATCTGGACCGCCAGCACACCGATCAACGCGTACAGCACGCCGCGACAGGCCAGCCCGACCCGGGCCAGCCGGTCCAGGGCCGGGTGGTCAGCCGCTCGCCGGGCAGCGGCCTCCGCTGACCGCCCCGCGCTCTGCGCAGTGTTCACGGGATCCTCCTCGGAAGTTGAAAGGACCGTAAAGTGCCCAGAATCGGGGCGATCAGTCACCGGGGTGTGAGCACCCACCTCCAACTGCCGTCCTCCTGGCTCTCCTGAACGCCGGTGAGCGGGACCGTGGTGCGGCCGTCGACGCTGACGAGCACCAGGCCGTTGCGGAACTCGTTCTCGCACCCTCCGGCGCAGCCGAGCGCGATGACGTGCTCGTCGTCGGCCCAGCCGATGAGCTGGAGCACGTTCTGGCTGCCGGCGACCTTCCCGGTGCGCCGTTCGATGATCGCCGTGGGCAGCCCGTCCGGGCCGAGTTCGAGCCGGCCGTCGGGCGAGATCTTCGACTCACCGTGGCGGTTGAACGCCTCACCGGGCGGCGGCTCCGCGGGCCGGCCGTCGAGGCCGTAGTAGACCCGCTCCGGGGAGATGTCGGCGGTGGGCCCCCAGATCAGCGAGCCGTCGAGGCTCCAGCCGAGGTCCTGCCTGCCGTTGGAGTTGCTCGGCGGACCGTCCGTGCCGGGCAGCGGCGGCAGCGCGTGGTGTTCGGCCCGGCCCGTCGGCACGTCGATCAGGTAGTAGCCGGTGCGCGGGCTGTCCTTCCGCCGCCATGCGACCCCGTCGGTGGGCAGCTCGTCGGGGTAGGAGGAATAGGTGGTGGCCAGCAGTTTCGTGCCGTCGGGCGACCAGGCGACGTGCCCGGCCCGGCGACCGAGCTGGATCCAGGAGAGGAACTGCCGGGTGTCCAGGTCGATGACGCCGATCCGGTCGCCCAGCAGGTCGCCCTGGACCACGGCGGCGACCCGCATGCCGGGGGCGACGTCCACCCAGGCCCAGGGGGTCTCCTCGTAGCTGTCGGTACGCGGGTCGTACAGGTGCCAAGTGCGCCGGACGTGGTCCAGCCCCTTCTCCCCCTTCTCCCTGCGCAAGGTGTAGTACGCGCCGACCGCCAGATTTCCGGCGGCCACGAGCTTCGTGGGCCGCCCGTGGTCCGGGTCCGCCCGCACGTCCGTGGGCGCCGGCGAGGGCCGGGGCGGAAGCGTGACCGTCACGGCCGGCAGCACGGGGCCTGGCGGCTGGACGGTCACGAACACGGCGACAGCCGCGATGACCGCCGCGGCCAGCAGCGCGGCGCCGGCGGGCAGCAGGCCGCGCCGCCGCCTTCGCAGCGCCCGATCGGCCAGGTCCTGCGGCACTTCGGCCTGCCCGGCCCACTCCTCCATCGTCTCGCGGAGCAGCCTGGTCATTTCGCGGCCTCCAGTTCCTCGGCGAGTTCGGGTGCGACCTCACGCAGCCGGGCCAGCGACCGGTGCGCGGTGCTGCGTACCGTGCCGACCGAGCAGCCGAGCCGGCGGGCCACCTCGTGATCCGGCAGGTCCTCGAAATAGCGCAGCACCAGGACCGTGCGCTGCCTGGCGGTGAGCTTGGCCAGCGCGGCGCGCAGCACCACGCGGAGCTCGCTCTGATGGGTACGGTCGCGCCCGGGCAGGTCGGGCACCGCGCCGCGGACTACCTCGACCCGCCGGCCCGTCGCCCGCCACCAGCTGATCTGCTGGCGGTACATGATCTGCTTCGTGTACGCCTCCGGTGCGTCCACCCGCCGCCATCTGCTCGCCAGCTTCGCCAGCGCCGCCTGCACCAGGTCCTCGGCCGCGTGCTGGTCGCCACCGGTGAGCAGGAAGCCGAGCCGCATCAGCGCGGGGGACCGCGCGGAGACGAACTCGCGGAAGCCGCGCTCGTCTTCGGCGTCCACGTCACCTCCAGGGATTGACTGTCACCACTGAGACGCCGCGAACCCGGGCCCGCTATGCCGCAAGCCATCACTTTCTTGGGCCTACCGTGGCGACACGGAGGGTAGTTGGTTCTTTACGGAGCGCCTGCCGAGGGAGAACCAGGGTGACGATCCAGAAGCCGAGAGACGAGGAGCCGACGACTTCGCCGCCGGCCCCGGTCCACGGCCGTCGCACGGGCGCGGTCATCACCAAGTGGCTCACGTCCACGGACCACAAGGTGATCGGCTACCTGTACCTGATCACGTCTTTCATGTTCTTCCTGTTCGCGGGCGTTCTGGCCCTGCTCATCCGGGCCGAGCTGGCGGGGCCCGAGCTGCAACTGGTGAACGCGGAGCAGTACAACCAGCTGTTCACCATGCACGGCGCGATCATGCTGCTGCTGTTCGCCACCCCGCTGTTCGCCGGGTTCGCCAACGTCATCATGCCGTTGCAGATCGGGTCGCCGGACGTGGCCTTCCCCCGGCTCAACATGGCCAGCTACTGGCTGTTCCTGTTCGGCGGGCTGATCACCGTCAGCGGCTTCCTCACCCCCGGCGGGGCCGCCAGCTTCGGCTGGTTCGCCTACACCCCGCTGTCGTCCGCCACCTACTCGCCCGGCCCCGGCGGCGACCTGTGGATCATGGGGCTGGTGCTGGCCGGGCTCGGCACCATCCTCGGCTCGGTCAACTTCATCACCACGATCATCTGCATGCGCGCGCCGGGCATGACCATGTTCCGGATGCCGATCTTCACCTGGAACGTGCTGCTGACCAGCATGATCGTGCTCATGGCGTTCCCGGTGCTGGCCGCCGCGCTGCTGGCCCTGGAGGCCGAACGCAAGTTCGGCGTGCACGTCTACGACCCCGCGGCCGGCGGGCCGATCCTGTGGCAGCACCTGTTCTGGTTCTTCGGGCACCCCGAGGTCTACATCATCGCGCTGCCGTTCTTCGGCATCATCACCGAGGTCATCCCCGTCTTCAGCCGCAAGCCGATCTTCGGCTACATCGGGCTGGTCGGCGCGACCATCGCCATCGCCGGGCTGTCGATGACCGTCTGGGCGCACCACATGTTCCCCACCGGCCAGGTGCTGCTGCCGTTCTTCTCGTTCATGAGTTTCCTCATCGCGGTGCCGACCGGGGTGAAGTTCTTCAACTGGACCGGCACCATGTGGCGGGGACACCTGTCCTTCGAGGCGCCGATGATGTTCGCCGTCGGGTTCCTCGTCACCTTCCTGCTCGGCGGGCTCACCGGCGTCATCCTGGCCTCGCCGCCGCTCGACTTCCAGGTCACCGACTCCTACTTCGTGGTGGCCCACTTCCACTACGTGGTGTTCGGCACCGTGGTGTTCGCGATGTTCGCCGGGTTCTACTTCTGGTGGCCCAAGATGACCGGGCGGATGCTGGACGACCGGCTCGGCCAGGTCCACTTCTGGCTGCTGTTCATCGGCTTCCACACCACGTTCCTGGTGCAGCACTGGCTCGGCTGGGCCGGGTTCCCGCGCCGCTACGCCGACTACGCGCCCGGCGACGGGTTCACCCTGCTCAACCAGATCTCGTCCGTCGGCGCGGCGATCCTCGGGCTGTCGACGCTGCCGTTCCTCTACAACGTGTGGATCACCCAGCGCAAGCCGCGCTGGGTGACGCTGGACGACCCCTGGGGGTTCGGCGGCTCGCTGGAATGGGCCACGAGCTGCCCGCCGCCGCGGCACAACTTCTCCTTCATGCCGCCGATCCGCTCCGAACGGCCCGCGTTCGACCTGCACTACCCGCACACCTACCCCAAGCGGGACGAGATCGAGGCGTGACACATACTTCGGTCGGTCCTGAGCATCCCTAAGGCCGATCCGCCGGGCCGCGGCCGGGCACTAGCGTCGGGCCATGCGCAAAGCCATCCAGATCGTCGGCTTCGTCCTGGCGCTCCAGGGCATCAGCGGGGCCGTCGACCACGTGGCCGTCCAGCCGTTCTTCGGCTTCTTCCTGAACTTCTTCAACCGGGTGATCATTCCCCGTATCGACGTGCTGACCGGCTACGAGCTGTTCGCCAACCTCGCCCTGGCCGCCCTGGGCGTCGTGCTGGTGATCGCCGCCGAACGCGCGCCGGGTTGACCGGCTACGTCGCGTAGCTGAGCCGGGGATGGTCGCGCAGGATGATCGGGGCCGACAGCATCGTGTGCCGCTCGCCGACCTCCCCCACCAGCACCGGCCAGGTGCCGATGTTGCGGCAGCCCTCGGCCAGCGGGCGCAGCTCGGCCGGCGGGTTCAGGAGGGAGACGAACCGCCCGCCGTGGGTGCGCACCACGCTCTGCGCCGACACGAACGTGTGCCTGAGCACCTCCGCCCGATCCTCGCCCCGCCAGTCGGTGGTGTTGGCCACCTTGACCGTCAGCCTGAACAACCGGTCACGCAGCGGCTCCGCGCGCACCACGGCCTGGCCGTGCAGGGTCTCCCAGCAGCGCAGCACCGCCCCGGCCCGGCCGCGGGCGTCGATAAGCCAGACCGCCTCCTGGTCGCCCGGCACGTCCACGCGCATCGTGTACGCCGCCGCCGCCAGGTCGGCGAGCGTCAGCCCCGACACGGCCGCCTCGCGCTCGCGCGCCTCCAGCCCCGAGACGTAGCGGGCGCCGTCGACGGTCAGCTCGGCCGCCGGCTCCAGCTCGCCGCCGCGCGCCCGCGCCACCTCGCGGCTGACCAGTTGCAGGAACCGTACGTGCACGTCCACGGTGTGGGCGGGGGCGGCCTCGACCAGGCACTGGGTCTGCATCATCCAGGAGAGACCGGCCCGCCCGCCGGCGTACGGCTCGGGGTGGAGTCCGCGCAGGTACCGGTCGTCCAGCAGCCGATGGTACGGGTGGCACTCGTACAGCACGGCCTGCGCGATCTGTCGCGCTCTGTCCATATCGAGCCGCCTTGCAGTCGATCTGTCACTTTCTGTAATCGACATACCGCTCGGGCGTAGCAGACAAACCCGTGCTCAGGTGACCGGGACGATCTCGGCCTCGACCAGCGCGCCGCCCTCGACGCGCAGCACCCCCACGGTGCCGTGCGGCTGGCGGCGCCGGTCGGTCGGCGATCCGGGGTTGAAGATGCGCAGCCCGTCACCGGACTCGTCGAGCGGGATGTGCGAGTGCCCGAACACCACCAGGTCCGCCTCCGGGAACCGCCGCCGCATCCGGGCCGTCCGTCCCCGGGCCGGGCCGCTGTCATGGATCATGCCGACCCGCAGCCCGCCCAGGTCGAGCTCCAGCGTCTCGGGCGCGTCCAGGTCGGGCCCGTCGTTGTTGCCCTTCACCACGTGCACGGGCGCGTACGCGGCCAGCTCGGCGAGCACGGAGGGCACGCACACGTCACCGGCGTGCAGGATCACGTCGGCGCCCGCCAGCAGCTCGGCCACCCTCGGCGGGCACGACTTCCAGCGGCGCGGCGCGTGCGTGTCGGACAGCACGACCACTCTCACGCCACGTCCCTACCCGTCCGCAGCACGAGCACCTCCAGGGCCCGCTCGGGCAGCGCGCCGACCCGCCGCCAGCCCAGCGCCCGGTAGAAGCGGGCCGCGGGAGCCCGCGGCGAGGTGAGCAGCCAGGCCCGCGGCCACCCGGCCACCGCCGCGTCCAGCAGCCGCCGCCCGATCCCCCGGCCCTGGGCGCCGGGGCCCACGAACAGCTCCACGACCTCGAACGCGCCCCTGGTCAACCCGGCCACGACCTCCGGGCCGCAACTGCGCTGGAGCTCCTCGTAGATCGCGTTGCCGGACAGGTCGTCAGGCGTCGGCCACCCGAAGCACACCCCCACGAGCTCGTGGCCGTCACGCTCGATCCACGCGGCGAACCCGGGCCGTTCGGCGTCGCGCGCGAGCTTGCCGGGGAAGGCGGCGAAGTCCTCCTCGGTCTCGTACCAGGGCGGCACGGAGAAGCACTGCCGGTAGAGGCCGGCGATCTCGCCGGAGATCGTCACGCAGCCGGGGCCGTCGAGTCGCTCCACCACCCCATTATCGGTGGCCGGCGAGCCCCACCTGGTCGCCCACGTCCTCGCCCTCCGCCGCCGCCAGCACCGCGTCGAGCAGCCCGGGGAAGCGCCGGTCCAGGTCGGTGCGGCGCAGCGTGACGTAGCAGCGGGTGCCCTCCTGGCGGGTACGGGTGATGCCGGCGTCGCGGAGGACCTTGAGGTGATGGCTCAGCGTGGACTTGGCCACCGGCGCGCGCAGCTCGCCCCAGCCGCGCTCGCGTCCGTCGGACAGCACCCGCACCAGGCCGATCCGGATGGGGTCGCTGAGCGCGGCCATCGCGGCGACGAGCCTCAGCTCGTCGGCGGCGGGGTGCGAGGCTCGCTTCACACCCCCATGGTAGCTTGTTCGACATTCTACGAACATCGAACGAGGGAGGGCCATGGACCTGGACGGCAAGTCCGTGATCGTGACCGGGGCCAGCTCCGGCATCGGGCGTGCGACGGCCGTGGCGTTCGCCCGTGCCGGCGCGCGGGTGCTCGGCGTCGGCCGCGATCAGGACGAGCTCGACCGCACCGCCCGGCGGCATCGGGACATCGTCCCGTTCGCCGCCGACCTCGCCACGCCGGGCACGCCGGAGGCGGTCGTCCAGGCGGCGGCCAACCGGTGGGGCAGCCTGGACGTGCTCGTCAACAACGCCGGAGCCACCGCCGTCATGCCGCTGGAGCGGCTCGACGCGGACCGGGCGCGTGCCCTGTTCGAGCTGAACGTGATCGCGCCCAGCCTGCTGGCCAAGGCCGCGCTGCCCCACCTGCTGCGCTCCCGCGGCTCCATCGTCAACGTCTCCAGCACCTACGGGCACCGGCCGCTGCCGGGCGGCTCGCACTACGCCGCCTCCAAGGCCGCGCTGGAGCAGCTCACCCGGAGCTGGGCGCTGGAGCTGGCCGGGGCCGGGGTGCGGGTCAACGCGCTGGCTCCGGGCCCCACGGAGAGCCGGGCACTCGCCCGCGCGGGGCTGCCTGAGCCGGAGGTCGAGCGCATCAAGCAGGACGAGGCCCGCCGCGTCCCACTCGGCCGGCGGGGCACCCCCGAGGAGGTCGCCACCTGGATCGTCCGGCTCGCCGACCCCGCCTCGACCTGGCTCACCGGCCAGGTGCTCACCGTGGACGGCGGCCTCGACCTGACCTGACCGGGGCTCACTCGACGGCCGCCCCACCCACCTGACCGGGGCTCACCCCGGACGGCGGGCCCGCCTCGACCTGATCAGGAGGATGGCGACCAGCGCCGCGGCGGCCCCCGCGACCGGCACCGCGCCGACGGTCTCCAACCAGCCCGAGATCGTCCCCTGCACCGCCGTCACCCCGCCGACGACCGGGTCGTCCGGGTCGCCGCCGCCGAAGACCCGCAGCTCGTACCAGCCGTAGTAGGTCACGTACAGGCCGGCCAGGACGAGCAGCACCCCGCTCAGCCGGTACACGTGCGGCAGCGACCGGCGCACCCGGAACAGGACGGCCTCCCTGGTCAGCGCCACGGCCAGGGACAGCAGGGCGACGACCAGTCCCATGCCGAGCGCGTACGCGGCGAAGACCGCCAGCCCTCCGGCCACCCCGCCGCTCGTCAGCGAGGCCGACGTCACCGCCAGGAACGGCCCCACCGTGCACGACAGCGAGGCCACCGCGTACGCGATCCCGTAGCCGTAGAGCGAGCGCGCCGACATGGCGGGCCTGGCGGCGAGCCCGGGGACGCGGACGAACAGCGACCGGCCGGCCAGCAGCCAGCCGCCCAGCCCCACCAGGACGACCCCGATCACGATCGTCACCCACGGCAGGACCGTCCCGGCCACCGCCGCCAGCGGCGTCACCACCAGCCCGAACAGCCCGAACACGGTCACGAACCCGGCGGTCATCGCCGCCGACAGCATCACCGCGCGCACCACCGGGCCGCGCCGCCAGACGCCGCCCGCGCCGCGCGGCGGCTCGCCCGCGACCAGCATCGACAGGTAAGCGGGCAACATCGCGAACCCGCACGGATTGAACGCGGCCACCGTGCCCGCCGTCAGGGCGAGCGCGATCGGCAGATCCGTCATGGCTCAGGCGGCCTTGATCTTGGCCACTTCGGCGTCGAGGCCGTCGCGGCCCAGCGGGCCGTTGACCTTCGTGGTGTCGCCGCCGGGCTCCATGAAGACGAACACGGACTGCTGGGCGACGCCCAGTTTGGTCCACACCGCGCCCTTCTCATCCGACAGGTGGACCAGCCCGCCGGTGCCGGTGCTCTCGACGAACTCCCTCATCGCGGCCTCCGTGTCGAGCCCCGCCACGCCGACGAACGCCACGTCAGGGTGCGCGGCCGCGGCGGCCTTGACCGCGGGCGCGTCCGACCGGCACTTGGTGCACCACGGCGCCCAGAACCAGAACACCACGGGCTTGCCGGCCAGGCTGCCGCCCTCGAACTCCTTCCCGTCGAGGGTCTTCGCGCTGAACCGCAGCGCCGCGGGCGTGGACCCGCTCTCCATCGGATCCGCGCTCTTCATCGGATCGGCACTCTTCATCTGATCCGTGCTCTTCATCTCATCGGAGGGCGCGGCGGACGTGGTCCCCATCGGGTCGGAAGGGGCGGCCGCGCCGCAGGCGGCCAGGGTCAGTGTCGCGGCGGTGATGACGGCCGCCATGCCAGCTCTGTTCACGCCCACCAGGCTAGGCACGCGGTGCCGCCGAGAACCTTACGAGCTGATGACGCCGCCCCGCCCGGCGCGGTCCGCCGACCGTCAGCGTTTAGGCTCACCACGAAAAGGTTGATCTCGCACGAATCGGGCGGCAAGGGTTGAACATCACCGTCGAGGCGAAGCAGGCGTCAGGCGGAGGCCCGCCGCCCCGTGGACACTCACCACGCAGGCGGTGGGTCTCCTGGCTCACCGTGACCTTCCTGACCGTCTGGGCGGTGGTCAGGGCCGGCGGGCTGGAGTCTGGATCGTTCCTGACCCAGCTCATGACCGTCACCCCGTACGGCGCCGTGCTGGCCCTGCTGCTGGCCGCGGCCCTCGTCAGGCGGAACCGCCCGGCGGCGGTCGTGGCCCTGGTGGCGAGCCTGGTGATGGCCGCCGCCGTGGCGCCCAGGGCGTTCCCGGCGGGCGAACCGGCCACCGCCGGCACCCCGTACAAGGTGCTGGCGATCAACCTGTTCGGCCGCGCCGACCCGCGTACCGTGGTCGAGCTCGTACGGGAGCTGCGCCCTGACGTGTTCGCCGCGACGGAGCTGACCACGCGCCAGGTGGCCGCGCTGGACGCGGCCGGGCTGGACGAGCTGGTGCCGCACCGCGTGCTGCAGGACGAGCACGACGCGGCGGGCAGCGGCCTCTACGGCAGGCACCCGCTCACCGAGCTGCCCGGCCTTTTCACCCCGGTCGGCCACAACATGCCCGCGGCGGCCATGACCCTGCCCGGCGGCCGGCGCGTCGAAGTGGTCGCCGTGCACCCGATCCCGCCGCTCGGCCGGATGGTGGACGGGTGGAACCGGGCGATGGAGTCGTTCCCCGCGCCCGGCGGCGACGCGATCCGCATCCTGGCCGGCGACTTCAACGCCAGCCTGGACCACCGGGCCATGCGCGACCTGCTCGGCCGCGGCTACGCCGACGCCGCGCACCAGGCCGGCGCGGGCCTGACGCCGACCTGGCCGAACGGGCGCGGCCTGCCGCCGTTCATCACGATCGACCACATCCTGGTCGACGAGCGCGCCGGGGTGAGCTCCTTCGACGTGCTGGACGTGCCGGGCACCGATCACCGGGGGGTGTTCGCGGAGCTCCGGCTGCCGTCGTAGCGGGTTAGAATCGGGCGCATGACCTGGCGACATTGATGCATCACCAGAGGCCGAAGGGCTCGCGGGCCGCCGCGCAGGCAGGCAGTCGCGTCCCCCGTTCGTTCCCTTCGGAAGGCCTCACGCATGTCACCGCCTGCCAAGCGGCTGGTCCGCACGCTCTACGTCTACACGTTCCTTGACGATTTCGTCCTGCTCTACCCGGTCTACGCGCTGCTGTTCACCGACACCGGGCTGTCCGTGGCCGAGACGTCCTCGTTGTTCGTCATCTGGTCGGTCGCGGGGCTGGTGCTGGAGGTGCCCTCCGGGGCGCTGGCCGACTCCGTGTCCCGTCGCCTGCTCCTGTTCGCCGGCCCGCTGCTCGCCGCCGCCGGGTTCGCGCTGTGGGTGATCTTCCCGTCCTACTGGATCTTCGCGCTGGGCTTCGTGCTCTGGGGCGTGCGCGACGCGCTCGGCTCGGGCTCGATCGAGGCCCTGGTGTACGAGGAGCTCGCCCGCACCGGTGAGACGTCACGCTACGCGCAGGTCATGGGCCGGGCGGCGTCGGCAAGCATGGCGGCGACCGCCGCGGCCATCGCGCTGGCCATCCCGGTCTTCGCCGCCGGCGGTTACCCCGCGGTGGGCGTGGCCAGCGTGCTGGCCTGCCTCCTCACCGCCGCCACCGCCCTGGCCTTCCCCGAGCACCGCTCCCCCGTCCGGGAAGCCGGTGACGACGGAGAGCTCTCGTACGGGCAGGTGCTGAGGGCCGGGCTGGCCGAGGCGCGCGGGGACCGGCGGGTGCTCCACGGGCTGGTCCTGCTCGCGACCGTCACCGCCGTGTGGGGTGCGCTGGACGAGTACGTGGCGTTCCTCGGCATCGAGGCCGGGCTGCCGGAGACGGCGATCCCGCCGGTGTACCTGCTGGTGTGGGCCGGGGCCACGGCCGGCGGGCTGCTGGCCGGGCGGGCGCGGCGGTTGCGGGCGCGCGGGTTCGGCGCGGTGCTGGCGGCCGGGGCGGTCGCCCTGGCCGGTGGCGCGCTCAGCGGGCATCCCGCGGGGTTCGTGGCGATCGCGGCGGCGTTCGGGGTGTTCCAGCTGGCGGGCGTGGTGGCCGACGCCCGGCTGCAGGACAGCATCACCGGCCCGAGCCGCGCCACCGTCACCTCGGTGGCCGGCCTGGGCACCGGCGTGATCACGCTGGCGGTCTACGGCGTCTACGGCGCCGCGTCCGGCCTGGTCTCGCACGGGCTCATGTTCGCCCTGCTGAGCGTCCCGTACCTGCTCGTGGCCGCATGGGTGATCATCGGCCGCCGGGCGCGGGCGGCCGCGGAGCCGGAGCCGGCCCCGGCCGCCTGACCGGGCCGCGTTCGCGTCGGTTTCGTAGGGGTACGTGCCGCCCATGAGGTATCACGTGCTCGCCTGCGACTATGACGACACCCTCGCCCGGCACGGTGAGGTGGCCGAGCACACGATCAAGACGTTGGAACGGGTCTCCCGCTCGGGCAGGAAACTGCTGCTGGTCACCGGGCGGGAGCTCGACGACCTGCTGACCGTCTTCCCGCACGCCGACCTGTTCGACCTGGTCGTGGCCGAGAACGGGGCGCTGCTCTACGACCCGGGGCAGCGCTCCGGCGAACCGCTCGCGGACCCTCCGCCGCCGGAGTTCGCCGAGCGGCTGCGCGGGGAGGGCGTCACCCCGCTCGGCGTGGGATCGGTGATCGTGGCCACCCGCGAGCCGTACGACGTCCAGGTGCAGGACGCGATCCGGGAGCTGGGCCTGGAGCTGCAGGTGATCAGGAACAAGGGCGCGGTCATGGTGCTGCCGCCCGGCGTGAACAAGGCCAGCGGCCTGGCCGCCGCGCTGGACCGGCTGGGCCTGTCGGGCCACAACGTGGTGGCCGTCGGGGACGCGGAGAACGACCACGCCTTCCTGACCGCCGCCGAGTGCGGCGCCGCCGTCGCGAACGCCGTCCCGGCCCTGCTGCGCCAGTGCGACCTGCCGCTGGGCCGGGAGAACGGCGACGGCGTGGCCGAGCTGGCTGACCTGCTGCTGTCGGGCGAGCTGGACGAGATGGAGATCCCGCGGCACCACGTCCTGCTCGGCGAGGGGGCCGGCGGCGAGGTCCGGCTGCGCCCGTACGGGACCGGCCTGGTGGTGGCGGGACCGTCGGGCAGCGGCAAGTCCACGGTCACCACGGCGCTGCTGGAGCGGCTCGTCGAGGCCCGGTACCAGTGCGTGGTCATCGACCCGGAGGGCGACTACGCGGAGTTCGCCGGCGCGGCCGTGCTGGGCGAGCCGGACCGGCCGCCGGGCCCGGAGGAGGTGCTCCGGCTGCTGGAGTCGCCGGACCAGAGCGCGGTGGTGAACATGATCGGGATGCCGCTGCGCGACCGGCCCGCGTTCTTCGCGGAGCTGATGCCCCGCCTGGTCGCGCTGCGGGCCAGGCTCGGCCACCCGCACTGCGTCGTCGTGGACGAGGCGCACCACCTGATGCCGGCCGAGGTGCAGGAGGTGCCGGTCAAGGACGTACGGGACCTCGGCTCGCTGATGATGATCACCGTGCATCCGGAGGCGCTCAGCCCCGCCGCGCTGGACCTCGTGGACGGCGTGATCGCGGTCGGGCCCGAGCCCGGGGAGACGCTGGGCGCGTTCGCCGGCGCGCTCGGCCGGGACACCCCCGCGCTGGAGGGCGAGGCGGCCGAGGGGGCGGCGCTCTGGCACGTCTCCGCCGGCACCGCCCAGCTCGTCCATCCGACGCCGGCCCGCGCGCACCGCACCCGCCACCGCCGCAAGTACGCCGCCGGCACCATGTCCAAGGACAAGAGCTTCTACTTCACCGGCCCCGAGGACCGGCTCAACCTGCGGGCCCGCAACCTGCACACCTTCGTGGAGCTGGCCGAGGGCGTGGACGACGAGACCTGGGCCTTCCACCTGAGGCAGGGCGACTACTCGGCCTGGATCGGCGAGAAGCTGGGCGACGCCGAGCTGGCCGGCGAGGTCGGGCGGGTGGAGCGGGAGGAGCCGGACGACAGCCTGCGCCGGGTGGCCGAGCTGATCGAGCGGCGTTACACGCTGCCCGCCGAGCCGACCAAGTACGACCCGGACCACGACGACACCTGACCGGCGGCCTACTCCGGTGGATAGAGTTAGCGAACCCCCGGGCCCGTCGCGTTGCAGACCCCGCTCAGCGGGAAGCCGTATGACGTGGCCGACAGGTTGAGGATCGAGACGACCCGCCACCTGGGGTGCACGGTCCTGCGGGCCGGCGGAGTGCTCGACCACGCGGGAGGCGCCCGGTTCAGCGCGCACGTCCAGGCGGTGTGGGGCTGGTCGCAGGGGCCGGTGCTCGTGTTCGACCTGAGCGAGCTGCGCTTCTACGACTCCTCGGCCATCGGCGTGCTGGGCACGGCGTTGCAGCGGATCGAGGCCACGGGCAGCGGGCGGGTGATCCTCATCCGGCCCACCGAACACCTGCTGAGCGTGCTGCGGCAGACCGATCTGCTGGCGCGCGTGGAGGTACGCGACAGCGTCGCGGAGATCGTGGCCGAGCTGATGTCGGGTGATGCCGATTTCCGGGAACCGGAGGAAACCGAAGATCGTTTCCGATACGGTCGCCTGCCGTACGGAAACGGAGAGTGAGCAGTGGTATTCAAAAGGATGCTGGGCGCGTTCGGCGTCGGAGCACCGTCGGTCGACACGGTCCTCAGCACGCCCCGGGTGCGCCCCGGGGGCGCCCTCGCGGGTGAGGTCCGCCTCAAGGGCGGTGAGTTCGACGCCGGCATCGAGCACGTGACGCTGGCCCTGGTCGCCCGCGCGGAGGCCGAGGCCGGCGACGACGAGCACACGGGGCTGGCCGTGCTGCACGAGATCCGGGTCTCCGGCCCCTTCACCCTGGCCAAGGGCGAGGACCGGACGATCCCGTTCGAGGCCGAGATGCCGTGGGAGACGCCGCTCAGCGAGGTGCAGGGGCAGCCGCTGACCGGGATGGCGCTCGGCGTGCGCACCGAGCTGGCCATCGCCAAGGCGGTCGACAAGGGCGACCTCGACCCGATCGCGGTCGAGCCGCTGCCGTCGCAGCAGCGGGTCATGGAGGCGTTCCTGCAGCTAGGCTTCGCGTTCAAGTCGGCCGACCTGGAGATGGGGCAGATCTACGGCGTCCGGCAGGAGCTGCCGTGCTACCAGGAGATCGAGTTCTACGGCCCGCCCGGGCAGATCTCCGAGGCGGAGCTGACGTTCGTCGCCGACCCCGTCGGCATGGACATCGTCATCGAGGCCGACAGGCGCTCGGGCCACTACGGGTCGGACGCCATCGGCCGGTTCCGGGTGAGCCACGACGAGGCGCTGCGGATGGACTGGGCGGCCGAGCTCGGCAACTGGCTGGGCGGGCTCTCGCAGCACCAGGGCTTCGGCCACGGAGAGGGCCACTACCAGGACCATCACGGCCATCACGGCCACCATGACCACCACCACGGCGGTGGCGGCATGGGCGGCGCGATCGCGGCCGGGGCCGTCGGCGTGGCCGCGGGCGTGGCCGGCGGGATGATCGCCGCTGAGCTGATCGAGGAGGCCTTCGAGGGCGACGAGGAGGAAGGCGAAGACTGACCCCCGCCGCCCGGCGGTCAGCGGGAGCCGACCCGGTCGCCCCTCGTCAGCTCGGCGAACAGGTTCTCCCACATCGGCATCACCACGTCGGGTGCGTAGCCGCGGGCGGTCGCGGCCGCGGCGGCGCCCATCTCCAGGCGCCGCCTGCGGTCTCCGACGACCTCCTTGAGCGCGGCGGCGAGCCCGTCGACGTCGCGCGGCGGCACCAGCCGCCCGTCGACCCCGTCGGTGAGCACGTCGCGCGGGCCGGTCGGGCAGTCGAAGGCGACGATGGCCAGGGCGTGCGTCATCGCCTCGATCATGACCATCGGCAGGCCCTCGAAGCGGGAGCTGAGGGCGTAGACCGAGGCCGCCGCCAGCTCGTCGTCGAGCCGGTCGGTGCGGCCCATCAACGCGATGTTGTCGCCCACGCCCAGCTCGTCGATCTGCGCCCGGAGCCGGGCCTCGCGCGGGCCGTTGCCGAAGATGCGCAGCCTCCAGTCGGGGTGGTCGGCCACCACCTCGGCGAACGCCTTGACGAGCAGGTCGAACCCCTTCTGCGGCACCAGCCGGCCGGCGGCCACCACGACGGGGTTCTGCTGGGTGGACCGCACCTGGTCGACCTTGTGGACCGCGTTGGGGATCTGCACGATCTTGGTGTCGGGCAGGATCTCCTGGTATTCGAGCTGGTTCGTCCTCGTGAGCACCGCCACGGCGTCGAACCTGCCGTAGTGGCGGGCGATCTCGTGGCGGATCGTGTCGGGGTAGGCGGCCAGGTTCATGTGCTCCTGGGCCACCCTCACGACGCTCTTGGGGGCACGCCTGGCGGCGATCAGGTTGAGCGCCGGGCGGGTGGTGACCAGGATCCCGTCCGGCAGCGAGGAGACGTAGTCCATGGCCGCCTTCTCCACGCGCTCGGTGAAGTATTCGGCCGCGAACTCGCCGCGGGGCACGATCTTGCCGCGGAACCTGCGCCACGCCTTGCGCGCGAGCGAGTCGGCCTGCCTGCCCTGGCGCTGGTCGACCAGGGCGCTGACCCGGACGTCCTGGTGGATGGCGAACTGGGGCTTGGTCCGGCGGCGGACCACGCTGACGATCTCGACGTCGTGACCGGCCTTCGCCATGGCGTTGGCCTGGTTCACGACGGTGCGGATGGTGCCGCCCATGCCGTAGGCGTGCAGCATCAGGTAGCGGATCTTCACTCCAGATACCCCCAGGTCCGGCACATCGGCTTCAGCGAGTCCAGGACCGAGTCGGGGTCCGGGAGCTCGCGGCCGGGCTGCACGGTGCCCGAGCGGATCTTGTCCCGCCAGTCGCCGAGACCCTTCTGGATGACCGCCTGCTCGCCGTACGAGAGCATCCCCGGCTCCCACGCCAGGCCGAGGAACTCGCAGATCTCGCGGGTCACCCGCTCCGGCTCGGCGCTGAGGTCCTCGTAGCGGACGGTCAGGCCGGACAGCCCGGACTTCGCCCTCTCGACGGCCTTCATGTAGCGCAGGGCGTCGACCGCGGCCTCCTCCCGGTCGCGCTTGTCGGGGCTGGCCTCGTACCAGGAGGTGGCGATCGAGGCCGGGTGGCGCAGGAGGAAGATGTAGCGCGCGTCAGGCCAGCAGGTCGAGATCCGCTCGTAGGCGAACGCGTTCGCCGGGGTCTTGTCCACGATGAACCGCTTGCCGCTGCGTACCAGCTCGCGGTGGAGCACACGGTCCCAGAGCAGGTGCTCCAGGTCGGCCTGGTTGTGGCCGAGCGCTTCCATTGCCTTCGCAGCCAGGGACGTGCCGAACTCCACTCTGAGGCGCCGCACATGGAGCTCGTGCGGGGCGTGCAGGTCCGAATGGGCGTTCATGATCGAACGCAGCAGGGTGGAACCGGACCGCACCGGGGAGATGATGAAGATCGGCGCGGTCAGCAACCGGTCGGCCTTCGGATCGGTCGGCGGCCTGATCTCGGCCTCGGTCTGCTTGGCCTTGGCGGTGGCCTTCGCGGAGGCCGCCCTGGCCGGAGCCGACGACGGCGCCGTCGAAATCCCCTGGTTCCCTACTCGATTGACCTGGAATCCGGTGAACCTGACCAGCGCTTTGTTGATTCTACGCTGCCAGCTCATGGCGACGCAGACTACCCACACTTCCTGGCAGTTCCCTGGCAATCTGGTGACATTGCCGGTTAGGACTTGCGTGAGGGTCAGGTCGTCCGGAATGTTTTGGTGTTTCGGACCAGCTATCCTCATCCGCTGTACGCTGGCGCGGGTCCGCCGGGAAAGCCTCTTCGGGGAAGCCTGACATTCACATGAGACGTGTTCGGGCCGCCTCTGCCCTCTTCGGCGGCTACCAGCACCCCACCCAGATGATCGCGGTGGGTTTCGGCCTCGCCATATTCGCGGGCTCCCTGCTGCTGTCCCTGCCCGCCGCCACCGCCCCGGGCCAGACCACCACCTGGATGACCGCGGTGTGGACCGCGACCGCCGCCGTCTCGCTGACCGGGCTGATCATCGTCGACACCCCCACGCACTGGTCGATGTTCGGCGAGGTGGTCATCATCGGCCTGGTACAGATCGGCGGGCTCGGCATCATGACGCTGGCCACGGTCTTCACCGTGCTGGTGTCCGGCAGGCTGGGCCTGCGCGCCCGGCTGTTCGCGCAGGCCGAGACCAAGACGGCGACCATGGCCGACATGCGCACGGTCGTGCGCAAGGTCGTGGTGTTCAGCCTGGTGTGCGAGGCCGTCGCCGCCGCCGTGTTCACCGCCCGGTTCATGATCGGGTACGGGGAGGGCTTCGGCAGCGCCCTCTACCTCGGCGTCTTCCACGGCATCTCGTCCTTCAACAACTCCGGCTTCACGCTCTGGTCCGACAACATCATGGGGTTCGTCGGCGACCCGTGGATCTGCCTGACGATCGCGGCGGCGGTCATCGTGGGCGGGCTCGGCTTCCCGGTGGTGTTCGAGCTGCTGCGCTCCTGGCGGCACCCCGGCAGGTGGAGCGTGCTGACCATGATCACCGTCTACGCCACCCTCTTCCTGCTGGTCCTGGGCACGCTGGTCTACCTGGCCACCGAGTGGCGCAACCCCGGGACCCTCGGCGCGCTGGACGACTCCGGCAAGCTGCTGGCCGCGTTCTTCCTGTCGGCCATGGTGCGCACGGCCGGGTTCAACAGCATCGACACCGGCGAGCTGCACCCGTCGAGCTGGCTGCTCACCGACGTGATGATGTTCATCGGCGGCGGCAGCGCCGGCACCGCCGGCGGCATCAAGGTGACCACGCTCGGCCTGCTCGCCTTCGTCATCTGGGCCGAGCTGCGCGGCGAGCCCAGGGTGAACGTCCGGCACCGCCAGGTGCCGGACACCGCGCAGCGCCAGGCCGTGGTGGTGACCGCGATGAGCGCGGCCCTGGTGGCCTTCTGCACCTACGTGCTGCTCGTGCTCACCCCGCACGGGCTGGACCAGGTGCTGTTCGAGGTGATAGCGGCGTTCAGCACGGCGGGCCTGACGACAGGGATCACGAATGAGATCCCGCCCGCCGGGCACGTGCTGCTCATCGTGCTCATGTTCGTGGGCAGGATCGGCCCGCTCACGATCGGCTCCGCCCTGGCGCTCAAGGAACGCGCCCGGCGTTACGAACTACCCGAGGAGCGGATGATCGTTGGCTGACCAACGCAATGACCCCGTGGTGGTGATCGGCCTCGGCCGGTTCGGCTCCGCGCTGGCGCTCGAACTCACCAGACGCGGGACCGAGGTGCTGGCCATCGACAACCGGCCCAGGATCGTGCAGGGGCTCACCGGGCACATCACGCACCTGGCCACCGCCGACGCCACCGACCTGGAGGCGCTGCAGCAGCTCGGCGTGGCCGACTTCTACCGGGCCGTGGTCGCCATCGGCGACCTGGAGGCCAGCATCCTGAGCGCGTCCCTCCTGGTCGAGCTGGAGATCGACGACATCTGGGCCAAGGCCGTCAGCCAGCAGCACCGCCGCATACTCAGCCGGGTCGGCGTGCACCACGTCGTGCTGCCCGAGCACGACATGGGCGAGCGGGTGGCCCACCTGGTCAGCGGGCGGATGCTCGACTACATGGAGGTGGACGAGAACTTCGCGCTGATCAAGACCCGGCCGCCGAAGGAGTACGTGGGCGTCGCACTGGGCGAATCGAACCTTCGGCGCAAGTACGGCGTCACAATAGTGGCGGTCAAAAAGGAAGGCGAGGAGTTCACGTACGCGACCTCTGACACCGAGCTGTCGTACGGCGACATCATCCTCGTCTCCGGCCGCAGCGATCAGATCGAGCGCTTCTCCGAGCTGACCTGAGCCGGCCGCCTGCCTGTGAGTTGGTAAACGGACGGATTTCTGGCCATTACCGTGGCTATAGGGTTTTGGCAAGGGCTGGTAGATCGGGGAGGTTCTCTTAATGGACTGGGGATCGGGCATCGTGCGGCTCGTGGGGGCGGCGGCCGCCGCCGGCGTGCTGACCGCCGCCATCGCCCTCCCGGCCGTCGGCGGCGCCGGCGCGATGTTCGTCAACACGGCCGAAGAGCTCAACCTGAAGGCGATGACCCTGAAGGAGCCGCCGCTGGCCGAGAAGACCACGCTCCTGGACGCCAAGGGCGACGAGATCGGCCAGTTCTACGAGGAGTACCGCGAGGTCGTCAAGCTCGACGAGATCTCCGAGGTGATGAAGACCGCCATCATCGCCATCGAGGACTTCCGCTTCTACGAGCACGGCGCCATCGACATCGAGGGCACGCTGCGCGCCCTGGCCAAGAACCTGACCTCCGGCGGCATCGCCCAGGGCGGCTCCAGCATCACCCAGCAGTACGTCAAGCAGGTGCTGCTCAACTCGGCCGTCACCGACGAGGAGAAGGCCAAGGCGCTGGAGGCCAGCTACGCGCGCAAGCTCAACGAGCTGCGCTACGCGATGGGGGTCGAGGAGAAGTACACCAAGGACGAGATCCTGGAGAAGTACCTCAACATCGCCTACTTCGGCGCGAGCGCGAACGGCGTGGAGGCCGCGGCCAAGCGGTTCTTCGGCGTCTCGGCCAAGGACCTCGACCTGGTCCAGGCCGCCACCCTCGCCGGAGCCGTGCAGGACCCCAACCGCACCGACCCCAACCTCGGCAGGCAGCAGCGCACCCGCCTGCTGGAGCGGCGCAACGTCGTGCTCAACCGGATGCACGAGCTCGGCAAGATCACCGACGAGGAGCTGGAGAAGGCCAAGGCCAAGAAGCTCGGCTACAAGGGCACCCCGCTGCCCGGCGGCTGCGGCGCGAGCCCGTACCCGTACTACTGCATGTACGTGCGCGCCGAGATCCTCAACAACCCGGTCTTCGGCAAGACCAAGAAGGAGCGCACCCAGCTGCTCAACCGGGGCGGCCTGACGATCAAGACCACGCTCGACCCCAAGATGCAGCGGGCCGCCGAGCGGGCGATCAAGAAGTGGGTGCACGCCTCCGACAACCCGGTCGCCTCCGAGGCCCTGGTGGAGCCCGGCACCGGCGAGATCAAGGCGATGGCCGCGAGCCGCACCTACGGCCGTTCCAAGAAGCGCAACGAGATGTCGTACAACGTCGTGGCCGACGCGGCGCACGGCGGCGGCGTCGGCTTCCAGGCCGGCTCGACCTTCAAGACCTTCACCCTGCTCGCCGGCCTCAAGCAGGGCATGAAGGTCAACGACGGGTTCTCGGTGGGGGCCGGCTACCGCGCCTCCGGCTACTCGACGTTCAAGAACTGCAAGGGCGAGAACATCGGCGACCCGTCCCACACCGTCACCAACGACGAGGGGTCGGGCGGCTTCAAGACGCTGCAGACCGGCACCTGGGGCTCGGTCAACACCTTCTTCATGAAGCTGGAGGAGGAGGTCGGGCTCTGCGACACGATCAAGACCGCCAAGTCGCTGGGCATCAAGCGCTCCGACGGCCTGCCGCTGCAGGAATACTCCACGTTCACGCTCGGCATCAACGAGATGGACCCGGTGACGGTCGCCAACGCCTACGCGGCGATCGGGGCGCGCGGCAAGTACTGCGAGCCGATGGTCGTCACCGAGATCACCGACCGCGACGGCAAGGTCAAGAAGTACGAGCCGAAGTGCAAGCAGGTGATGGACCCCGAGGTCGCGGACGCCGCGGCGAACATCCTCGAAGGGGTGTTCACCAAGGGCACGATGCGCGGCGTCGGCGGCATCGGCCGCCCGGCGGCGGGCAAGACGGGCACCACCGACGCCCAGGCGACGGCCTGGTTCGCCGGCTTCACCCCGGACCTGGCGGGCGCGGTCAGCATCGGCGACCCGCGCGGCTCGCAGAAGTACAAGCTGAACAACGTCACGATCGGCGGCCGCTACTACGGCTCGGTCTTCGGCGCCAGCATCCCGGGTCCCATCTGGCGTGACACCATGCTGGCCGCGCTGAAGGGCACGAAGGCGACGGACTTCCACCCGCTCGACACGGCCAGGTTCGGCGGCTGCGGGTCGAGCTGCGCGCCGGTCCAGCGCGACCGTGAGGAGCCGAACGAGCTGCGGGACATCGACTCCGACAACGACGTCTCCATCGGCACCGGTCAGGACTGACGACACGCGGAGGGGACGCCCCGGTGTCCCCTCCGCGAAATGTCTCCGAAATCTCTGCGCTCACTTAGACCCCATTCACCTGCGCTTTTCTTTACTGGGTACTAACAGTGCAGTACAGAGGGCCTGTTAACCGCGGCGAAACATTGATAACGTGGGAGCGCTCCCAGGGATCTTCGGCGCGAGGTGTCGATCATGTCCGAGCAGCCCACACTGGCCCAGGTGGCGGCGGCCGCCGGGGTCTCCCCCGCCACCGCCTCCCGCGTGCTCACCGGCTCGGTCCGGGTCAGCACGTCGACCCGTCGCCAGGTCTACGAAGCCGTCTCCCGGATGGGATACGTGCGGCAGCGGGCGCCCAGAGGATCGGTCTCCAGAAACCCGGTGACGGGAATCACCGCGGTCATCTGCGACCATCTGCCGCGATTATTCTCCGAACCGTACTATGCCCGGCTGTTGTCCGCCAGCGGGGCCGTCGTCGCCGAGAACGGCACCCATCTGACCATCACCACGGTCAACCCGACCTCGTCCGTCCTGCCCACGCTGTCCGGCGCGGTGCTGCTCGTCGGCGCCAGGGAGCGGCACCCCCTCGCCATCAAGCTCTGCACCTCCGGCATCACCGTGCGCAACATCGGCCGGCCGCCGCACGACCTGAAACTGCCGTTCGCCGACGTCGACAACTACGACGGCGGGCGCCAGGCCGCCGAGCACTTCCTGCTCACCGGCCGCAAGTCGGTGGCCGCCATCGGCGGCCCGCCCTCGCTGCCCGCCGCCAGGGACCGGCTCGACGGCCTGGTCAAGACGTTGCGGGAGGCGGGCGTGGCCGAGGTGCCCGTCGCGTACGGGGACTTCACCGCCGCCTCGGGCACCCACGCCATGCAGTGGCTGCTGCGCCACGCCCCCGGCCTGGACGCGGTCTTCGCCGCCTCCGACCTGATGGCCGCCGGGGCGATGCAGGCGCTGCGCAGGGCCGGCCGCAGGGTGCCGGCCGACGTGGCGGTGATCGGGTTCGACGACGCCCCGGTCGCGCGGCACACCAACCCCGCGCTCACGACCGTACGCCAGCCTGTCGAGGAGGTGGCCACCATCGCGACCAGGTTGCTACTGTCCGGAACGACAGGGATCGATCCGATTCTCCCGACAGAACTGGTCATCCGTGACTCGGCATGAACCCGGCGACATCCTGGCCCGCAGGTACCTGCTCCTGGACCCGCTGGCCCGGGGCGGCATGTCCGTCATCTGGCGCGCCTTCGACCAGTCGCTGCACCGCATGGTGGCGGTCAAGGTGCAGTGCTCGTCCCTGCAGACGGGCCTCGGCGACCGGGTGAGAGCGCGGAGCGAGGCACGGGCCGCGGCCCGGTTCATCCATCCGGACGCCATCGAGATCTACGACTACGGCGAGGCCGTGACCACCAGCGGGGAGGTCGCGGCCTTCGTCGTGATGCCGCTGCTCGACGGGGTGCCGCTGGCCGAGCGCCTGGAGAGGGGTCCGCTGCCGTGGGCGGAGGCGGCGGCCGTCGCCATGCGGACCGCCCGCGTGCTGGCCGCCGGGCACGCCCGCGGGCTCGTGCACCGGGACGTCACGGCCGAGAACGTGCTGCTCACCGGCGACGGGCTGAAGCTGCTCGACTTCGGCATCGCGGCCTGGGCGGGCGACCCCGACGACGAGCGGGGCACGCCGCCGTACGTGGCGCCCGAGCGGCTGGCGGGGGCGCCGACCCATCCGGCCGTGGACGTGTACGCGCTGGGCGTGCTGCTGTTCACCATGATCGAGGGGCGTACCCCGTACCCGGAGACCACGTGGGAGCAGCTGGAGACGGCGCGCCGCCCGTACCCGCCGCCGCGCCCGCCGGGCGCGCCGCACGCGATCGCGCTGCTCTGCCAGCGGTGCCTCGACCCGGAGCCGGCCCGCCGCCCGGAGGCGGCGGAGGTCGCGGCGGCGCTGACGGCCGCGCTCAGCCTGCCCAAGCGGCTGCGGCGCGGCCTGGCCGTGGCGGGAGCGGGGGTGCTCGCGCTGTCGCTGGTGGCGCTGATGGAGCTGCCCCGGGACGCGATGCCGCCCGGGGTGACGGCGTCGCCGCCGGCCTCGCCCGTGGCGTCGCTGCCGTCCACGTCGATGCCGTCCGCTTCGATGCCGTCGATGGAGCGCTCCCCGGCCGAGGGGCGGACGGTCCGGCAGGCGGTCGACGGCTTCCACGCCACGCTGGAGGGCTCCGACGTGTGCGGCGCGCTCGGCGGTGACGTGGCGCTGGATCTCAAGCAGGTGCTGCGCGGGGCGCTGGTGTCCCCGGGGCAGGAGGACTCGCTCCTGGCCGGCCTGCGCAGGAAGCTGGCCGACCGGGAGCGCGAGGGCCGGCTCGCCCCCGCCTGCCGCACCCAGCTGGAGATCAGCCTCAACGAGATCACCGCCGCCCGCCGCTCACCCTGATCAGGCGCACGTGTAGCCGGACGGCAGGGCGGAGCTCCCGCTGGGCTTGGAGGCCTGGAAGCCGAAGGTGGTGCTCGCGCCCGGGGCGAGGCTGCCGTTGTAGGAGAAGTTCGTGGCGGTCACCGTCTGGCCGCTGGTGGAGAACTGGGCGCCCCAGGAGCCGGTGATGGCGTGGCCGGCCGGCAGGGTGAAGGTGACCCGCCAGCCGGAGATCGGCGAGGAGCCGCGGTTCACGACCGTGACGGGCTGGACGACGTACCCGGTGGCCCACTGGCCCTGGGTGGTGGCGGTGGCCTGGCAGGAGCCGCCCGGCTGCGGGTCCTGGCCGCCCGAGGTGGTCACGGCGAAGGAGTTGACGGCCAGCCCCGCGCCGCCCACCCAGGGCTCGAACCCGGCCTGCACGCTGGTCAGATACCAGGAGCGCTGGCCGTAGCCGCGGGCGACGACGTCGGAGAAGAACGTGTCGACGGCGAAGTCGATCGAGCTGGCCGGCGAGGTGCGGACGTAGGAGATGACGTTCCATCCGACGTTGCCGAACCACACGTCCCAGGTGCCGCCTGCCAGGTTGGCGGTGCCGACGCGGGAGCCGATCGGCTGGATGGAGCCCCGGTGGTTCAGCCAGATCATCAGCTCGGCGCCGGTGTTCTGCCCGTCGGTCCGCGGGGTGGGGTCGAACCACAGGTCGTAGGCGGCGTTCCAGGTGCCGCTGCCCGGATAGCTCATGCTGACGCTGGAGCGCAGGTTGCGGAACCCGCTCGCGTCCGCCCGCACGGGCAGGCCGCTGCCGGTGGTGCAGGCGGCGTAGTGGCACCCGGCGTAGATGGACGGGTAGGCGGCGGGCGCGCCGTTGGTGGCGTTGTTGTGCGCCGCCTGGGTGACGGTGAAGCCGCCGTTCTGGTTGACGTCGATGCACTGGGCCGTGCTCGCGCCCCACACGTTGTTCTGCACGATGTAGCGGCCGTTCTGGATTTGAGCCGAGCCGTACTTCTCGCAGATGACCGGCGCGGCGTGCGCGGGGACGGCGAACGCGAACGCGGCCAGCAGGACCGCGAGGGCCAGGGGGATGTGCACGCGTCTCATGGCCGTCAGGATCACGAGCCCGCGGCGGCCAGGGCAACCCCGACCCGGTGCGCGCGGGCGGCGGCAGGGTGTTCCACCAGGGGAAAGCGGCGGCGGTACGGGCTGAAAGTTTCACTCGATGTTGTCGAACGAAGTCCGGACATGTTGTAATGCGACCACGCGAAAGCTGCCGGGCGGGCGGGTCGTGGTGGGTTCCTCTGTCATGCGAGCAAAGGAATCTTCTTCATGAGAGTCATGCGTTCGGCGGCACTGGCGGCCGCTGCGGCGTTAGTCATGATCGTCACCGCCTTCGTCATCCCCCAGTCGGCCCAGGCCCACGGCGTCACCATGTTCCCCGGCAGCCGCACCTTCCTGTGCTGGCAGGACGGCCTGCGGGACAACGGCGCGATCGACCCGTACAACCCCGCCTGTGACGCGGCCGTCGCCCAGAGCGGCACCACCCCGCTCTACAACTGGTTCGCCGTGCTCCGCTCCGACGGCGCGGGCCGGACCAGCGGGTTCATCCCCGACGGCCAGATCTGCAGCGGCGGCACCGGCGGGCCGTACGACTTCAGCGCCTACAACGCGGTGCGCAACGACTGGCCGAAGACCCACCTGACGTCAGGCGCCAACATCCAGATCCGGCACAGCAACTGGGCGGCCCACCCGGGCTCGTTCGACCTGTACATCACCAAGAACGGGTGGAACGCGAACGGTCCGCTGCGCTGGGCCGACCTGGAGAAGTTCGGCACCGTGAGCAACCCGCCGCAGTCCGGCGGCGTGGGCGGGCTCAACTACTACTACTGGAACTCCACGCTCCCCGCCGGCAAGAGCGGCGACCACATCCTGTTCATCCACTGGAAGCGCTCCGACAGCAACGAGAACTTCTACAGTTGCTCGGACGTCGTCTTCGACGGCGGCAACGGCGAGGTCACCGGTGTCGGCCCGGGCGGCAGCTCTCCCGGCCCGGGCCCCGGCCCGTCGGACACGCCGACCCCGGACCCCGACGCGGACTGCCAGGCCACCTTGCGCGCCACCGACACCGGCTGGGCCGGCCACTTCCAGGGCGAGGTGACCGTCCGCAACACCGGCACCACCCCGCTCAACGGCTGGACGGTGTCCTGGACGTACTCCGGTGGCCAGGGCTTCGCCGGAGCGCCGTGGAACGCCACGCTGACCGGGCAACCGCCCAACGTGGTGGCCAAGAACGTGTCGTACAACGGGCAACTGGCGCCGAACGCCTCGACCACGTTCGGCTTCAACGCCACGGGCAGCGTGCCCAGCCCCGTCCCGACGCTGACCTGCACGAGCCCGTAGAGGCAGGCTGATGCTGGAGGACGTGCGAACACCCCCGGCCCGGCGGCGCGGCTTCCTTGCCGTCGCCGCCGTGGTCGTGGCCGCCATCGCGGGTACGTCGCTCTTCGCGGTCCTGCGGCAGGGCGACCTGCCGCAGGACCTGTCCGAGGAGCTCACCGCCCGCGTGACGGTGCTGCTGGAGAGCGCCTCGCAGGAGGAGCACCTCCACCACGGGCACCACTTCGAAGAGGACGCCGGGAAGATCATCTGCGCTGTCGAGCCGTTCGGCGTGTCCCCCGAGGACGCGCGGAGCGTGACCGAGGTGGAGTGGGTGTACGCCCGGCACATGTGCGCGATCACCGGCCCCGGCACGGACTGGAAGACGTCCGTACGGGCCGCCGGGCCGCTCGCGGTGCACTTCGGCCACCACGCGGAGGTACAGGTGCCCATGGCGGGCACCGGTTACCCGCAGCGGGTCAGGGAGCTGATCCCGGAGCGCCTGCACGAGGAGGCGTTCGCCGACTTCGGCGACGACGAGGCGCTGGAAGCCGCGCGGGCGAGGTTCGAGCAGGCCAAGTAGGAACGAGCACTGCGAGAAGGAGCGGGCGGGCACCGCGGGAGGCGGTGGCCCGCACGCGAACGCGGCCGGCGGGGAGTGGGGAGGACTCTCTTCTGGGCCGGCCGCGTTCGCGCCATCCGGGCGGGATGGTTCGCAGGGGCGGTTCACTTCATCGGGGTGGGGCCTCACCTCCTCGGGCGGGGAACGGGGTGGTCAGGTGGCGCAGGTGTAGCCGGACGGCACGCTCGTCTGGCCGCCGGGCCTACTGGCCTGGAAACCGAAGCTGGTGCTGCCGCCGGGGCCGAGGTTGCCGTTGTAGCTCGCGTTCCTGGCGGTCACGGTCTGGCCGCTGACGGACACCGTGGCGTTCCAGGAGCCGGTGATCTGGTGGCCGGCGGGCAGCGTGAACGTCACCGTCCACCCCGTCACGGCCGAGGTGCCGGTGTTGGTGACGCCGGCCTGGACGACGTACCCGTCGCCCCACTGGCTCTGCACGGTGGGAGCCACCGAGCAGCCGCCGCCCGAGCTGCCGGGCTGGGTGGTGAACGAGGCGTTCGGGGACGAGCCGGACTGGTTGCCCGCCGCGTCCCTGGCCCGCACGTACACCTGGTAGGCGGTGGACGGGGTGAGGCCGGAGAGCGTGATCGCGTTGGTGGCCGTCTGGCCGAGGAGCGTGCCTCCCGAGCGGTAGACGTCGTAGCCGGTGACGCCCACGTTGTCGGTGGAGGCGGTCCAGGTCAGGCGGGCGCCGGTGGCGGTCACGTTCGACGCCGACGGGGTGCCGGGGGTGGACGGCGGGGTGGTGTCGACCGGGCCGCCGCCGCCGTAGATCGCGGCCTCGCGGGAGGTCGCCCTGATGCCGTTGGTCCCGTTGAAGAGCCGCTGGCCCCAGGAGGTGAGCTGGTTGACGTCGAAGTTGGTGACCTGGTCGAGGTACTCGACGCCGCCGCCGTTGCCGCTCCACGACCAGCCGAAGTAGCCGAGGCCGCGGCTCACGGCCTGGGCCATGATCGTGTCCTCGTCGGGGTCGCCGTCGGAGTGGTTGTGCCCGAACTCGCCCACGACCAGCGGCAGCCCGGCGGTCCTGAACGCGTCCATGTAGGCGGTGATCTCCGCGGCCGTGTCGAAGACCCCGTACATGTGGATCGAGAAGATCACGTTGCGGTCGGGGTCGCTGTCGAAGACGGTCCTGGCGTTGTCGCGCATGCCGAACTGCCAGTCCTGGCCCCAGTTGGGGGCGTCGACCATGAGCGCGTGGTCGAAGCCGTTGGTCCGCAGCTTCTGGATCGCGGCCGAGGTGGCGGCGGCCCAGCCCGGGGTGACCGCGTTGTTGCCGATGGGCTCGTTGCCGATGTTCACGACGACGTAGTCCTCCTGGCCCACCAGGGCGGACTTGACGCTGATCCAGTAGTCGGCGGCCTGGTCGAGGGTGTAGGCGCCGCTCTGCTCGCCGTACCCGGTGGTGTCGTGGTTCTCCAGGACGCAGATCAGCTTGTTCTGCTTGCACAGGGAGACGACGTTGGCCACGTCGGCGGTGTTGTTGGGGGTCCACCGGCCGCCGCTGAGCACCACGCGCACGGCGTTGGCGCCGAGCGACTTGATGTCGCGGAAGGACTGGGTCTGGCTGGTGTACCAGGTGTGGGCGTGGCTGGTGCCGCGGAAGATCAGGTTCTGTCCGCCGCTTTCGACGATGTTCGCGCCGCTGACGTGGATGCCGACGGCGGCGTGCGCCGGTTGGCTGATCAGGGCGACCGGGAGGAGGATGAGCGCCGCCAGGGCGGCGAGGCGTGATCTCATGTGCTGCCCTCAGAGGTGCAGGTGATGGGGTCGGGTACGACACCGCCGCCGTTGGCCAGGAAGCCGAACGTGGTGGTGCCTCCGGGGGCCAGGGAGCCGTTCCAGGTCTCGTTCCGCACGGTGACGGTCGAGCCCGACGCGGTGTGCCTGCCGCCCCAGATCTGGGTGATGGCGCCGGAGCCGGTCCAGGAGACGGCCCAGCCGGTGATCTGCGAGGTGCCGGCGTTCTTCACCGTGACCTCGCCCTGGTAGCCGCCGCTCCACGAGTTGACGACCTTGAACGCGGCGGTGCAGCCGCCGGTCGGGGCCGGTTCGTCGGTGGTGGTGAACGTGACGCTGCCGGACGGCGGAGAGGTGTTGCCGGCCGCGTCCCTGGCGACGACGTACGCGGTGTAGCCGGTGCCGGGCGTGAGCCCGGTCAGGTCGAAGGTCGTGCCCGTCGCGGTGCCCGCCTTCTCCCCTTCCAGGTAGACGTCATAACCGCTGACGCCCACGTTGTCGGTGGCGGCGCTCCACGTCAGCCTGGCGGTGGAGCCGGTGATCGCGGAAGCCGCCGGGGTGCCCGGCCTGCCGGGCGGGGTGTCGTCCTCCTCCTCGGGTCCTGGCGGCTGGCCCCAGATCTTGGTGCCGCCGCTGTAGAGGGTGATGTTGTCGACCCGTACCGGCGTCGCGCCCGGCGTGGTGGTCACGCCGCGGTAGGACCAGTCGTTGGCCGGGTCCCACGTGCCGGAGCTGGCGATGCGGAACTGGATCTCCCTGCGGTGCTGCGACTGTCCCGCCGGGGCGATGCGCTGGCCGGAGCAGTCGACGGACACGTAGTACGTGCTGCCGCCGGCCGGGTGCAGCGTCGGGGCCGCGCACTGGGTGTACGCGGACGACACGGTGATCTGCGAGGCCGTGGTCGCGCCGTCGAGGGTGAAGTAGTAGCGGAACGACCCGTCGTCCAGGACCCGGGCGGGCCAGGCCGACCGGTTGCGGATGATGGCCTTGATCTCGGTGAAGTTCGCGCCGGTGGCGTTGACCCCGGCCTCCACGAAGATCTCCGGCCCGTCGGGCGTCTCCTCGGTGGGGAAGCCCGCCGCCGGCGGCCCGCCGTACTCCCGGTAGAGCCGGGCGAGCGCGCTGGTGAAGCCCGCGTTGTAGTCGGTGGCGACCTCGTTCATCACGTAGTCGTCACGCTTGTCGGTGTAGGCGTCGTTGGGGTCGGGCGGCCCGCCGACGAGCGCTCCGTACAGGGTGTGGCGGGTCTCCACCGGGGAGGAGAGCTGGTCCGTCCACGAGCCGTGCGCGGTGCGGTGGTGCGGGTTCTTGGGCGGGTTGTTCCCGAACCCGATCACGTAGGACGAGTTGCGGGGGTTGTCGCCGAGCGCGTAGCCGATCTGCCGTACCGCGAAGTCGTGGTAGCGGGCCTTACGGGTGGCGTCGGTGATCGAGTCGCTGTGCACGAGCGCCGCGAAGGCGGTGTTGGCCGCGTACCGCAGTGACCCCCACCGGTCCAGCACGGCCTGGCCGCCGGGCGAGTACGCCACCCGGGAGCCGTTCACCCCGACCGTCCACCAGTCGAGCCAGCGGTTGGCGTCGTCGAGGTACTTCTGCTTGCCGGTCAGCTTGTGCAGCAGCACGTAGGTGCCGTAGGACTTGTCGTCCCAGGCGATGGTCCACTTGTACGACTTGATGGAGGTCTGGGGCTCGGTGCCCAGGCTGTCGTAGAGCGACTCGGCCTTGGTCAGGAAGGTCGAGTCCTGCGTTGCCCTGTACAGCCAGATCGCGCCCCAGACCAGCTCATCGGTGTATCCGCTCCAGGAGTTGTAGTAGCTCTGGGCGTCTGTGATGCAGTCGCTGTACTCCTTTCTCACGGTGTCGGCGAAGGTGTAGAGCTGCCTGGCATGGGTGACCAGCGTGTCGGCGTAGCCGGGGTCGGTCGGCCGGAAGACGATCGACGCGGCGGCCATCGCCGCCGCCGTCTCGCCCGCCAGGTCCGACCCGCCGCACGACGCGTCGATCTTGTACGAGGGACGCGCCATGGACATCGCCTCGGCCGGGCCCCACCAGGCATGGTCGGTGCCGCCGTTGCCGACCTGGCCGTACAGGACGTTCGGCGACGGGTGGGCCTTGATGAAGTAGTCGTTGACCCACCGCAGGTTGTTCAGCAGGTGGGTGAGCTGTCCGGAGTTCTGGTAGGCGTCGCGGTACTCGACCGCGCCCCAGGCCAGCATGGTGGCGGAGAACGCCATCGGGAAGCCGAACTTGACGTGGTCGCCGGCGTCGTACCAGCCGCCGGTCAGGTCGCGTCCGACGTCGGCGCCGTCGTCCGTCGCGGAGTCGCCCCGCCATCCGACCCGGTTCCAGTCGGGCAGCTCGCCCGACTGCTGGGCCTCGTAGAACCAGAGCGACTTCTGAAGGGCCTCGCCGTACGCGAACGCCGGGGCCGCCGAAGCTTGGGCGCCCGGTACGGCGAGGAGCGGGAGGGCGAGGGCCGCCGCCGCGACGGCGGCGGCCCTCCGGAGGGTGCGGCTGATCACGGGAAGAGCCGCCCGTATTCGGCCAGGGCCACGGCCACGTCGACCTGCGCCCAGAACCGGTGGTAGTTGAAGGTGGGCACCGGCCCGGTGCCGTCCAGGTACGCCTGGACCTCGGGCCAGTCGGGGTCGTCCTCGTAGAAGGACCTGATCGACAGGAACGTGGAGTTCGAGTTGATCGGGTCGCCGTTCGGCATGGTGCCGGTCCAGCCCGGCGGCACGTAGACCGGGTCGTCGACGCGCTGGTAGTCGGCCTTGGTCTCCTCGACCGAGACGCCCTTGTCGTCGCGGTTCTCCCACACGGCGTCGAGCAGCGCCTTGGCCGTGTCACGGGCCTCGGCGTGGTTCGCCCTGGCCGCGTAGTACATGAGCACCTTGGTGTAGGAGCCGGCGACGCCCACGTCCTGGGTGTGGTTGACGACCTCGACGTGCAGGTTCGGGTTGGCCGGCGGCATGCCGGTGGTGGCGTTGAAGTTGCCCGCGGGCGCGCCGGTCCAGCGCAGCGTGGACGGGATCTGGTAGTCGCCGCCGCTGCTGACGGTGGTGTTGTCGAGCGCCCAGGTGACCCACTTGTCGAGCAGCCGCTTGGCGTCGGCGTTGCCGGTCACGTTGTACAGCTCGGCCACCCGCTCCATGGTCCAGGCCTGGAAGCCGAACCACTGGTTGGACGGCGGGTCGTGGTAGACGGGCTGCCAGTCGTAGGTCATGCCGTGGAACTTGGGCAGGTTGCTCGGCGGGGTGCCGTAGTCGCCTTCCCAGCTGTTGGTGGCGCCGCCCGCGATCGCGCCCTCGGCCGACTGCAGCCAGGTGTAGAACTGCAGCTGCCGGGTGAGGCTGGTGCTCCAGTCGTTGGCGCCGGTGGAGCTGCGCGGACGCAGCTCGGCCACGTTCGACAGGGCCCAGGCGGCGAACGGGTTCTGGTAGCCGGAGTGGTTGTGGCTGGAGCCGATCCGCCAGGCCCAGCCCGCGTTGGCGTCGGTCGCGCCGCCCCAGGCGTAGTACCAGGACATCAGGTAGGAGGCGGCGTTCTTGCCGGTGCCGGCCGGGCACGACGGGCTGGTGCACCCGGGCTGCTTGAAGTACTTGTCGTACATCGAGTAGCGCAGGTAGTCGCCCATCTTGGCGGCCTTGGCCACGGTGGCGGAGATCTGCGACTCCTTGCCCTGCGCCTTGGCCCAGGTCAGCGCCCAGTACGCCACCTGCACGGCGCGGGCGTCGGCGTCGGGGGCGTTGGTGTACTTCCACTGCTTGGCGTAGGAGGAGTCCTTGATGAACAGGTCGAGGAAGCCGTTGGGCCCGCCGTGCTCGAACGTGTCGCACGACGGCTGCGGGATGGTCTCGAACACGGACTCCTCGGGCCCGCGCTGGTAGGTGTTGATGTAGGCGGGCTTGGTGGTGCCGTCGCCGCAGCGGCCGAAGCCGTAGGTGTTGTCGACGTCGAGCAGCCAGTGCATGCCGTAGATGTCGCGGGTGCCGTACGCGCTCTGCAACTCGCCCGCGATCGGGTCGCTGCCCACGCTCACGCCCTGCTCGATCTGCGACGGGTAGTTGCTGACGCTGGTGTGCTCGGCCGCGTACGTGGCCGGCTTGGACGGGTCGTAGAACGAGTTCGTCGGCTGGTCGGCGGTGGCCGGGATGATGTACCTCTCCATGGAGGCCCAGGCGTTGTTGAACTTCGTCCAGTCACCGGTGACCTGCCCGTAGACCGCCTCCAGCCACAGGTAGTAGCTGTAGGCCTCGGACGTGGTCTCGTGCCCGTGGTCGGGCGCCTCGACCATGAACGTCTCCACCGAGTGGTACGGCACGCCCTCGGGCGAGAAGTAGCCGTTGGCGGGGTCGTGCAGGTCGTTGTACATCTCGGTGAAGCGCTGGATGTACTCGTTGTCGCCGCCGGTCCCGTCGTCGTCCACCTCGGTGGCGTTGACCTCGACCGGGGCGTAGCCGCTGGCGCTGACCCTGAACACGGCCGAGCCGCTGACGTCGTCCGCGTCGTCGGCGGCGTTGAGCGTCACGGTCTGCGCGGTGTTCCAGTTCGACGTGCTGAACGTGCGGGTCGCGCCGGTGCCGACGGTCAGGTCGGTGTCGCCGCTCACCCGCGCGGTGGTCACGGACACGTTGCCGGAGGGCTGTGCCGAGAGCCGGACGGAGAAGGAGGCGTCGCCCGACTCGGGCACGGCCAGGCTGAGCGGGCTGACGAGGAGCGCCGGCGTGTTGGTCGACGTGACGGTGATCCCGACCGGGGACGACACGGTGGTGTCACCGTCGTCGTCGGTCGCCCTGGCGGTGATCGAGTAGTTGCCCGCCGCCACGTTCTGCCAGTTGTAGGTGTAGGGCGCGCTGGTGTCGGTGCCCAGCAGCGTGCTGCCCTGGTAGAAGTCGACCTTGGCGACGGTGCCGTCGGCGTCCGCGGCGGTCGCGGCGATCGGCACGGTGGCCGGGGCGGTGAAGCTCTGCCCGGCGTTCGGCGAGGTCAGCGAGACCGTGGGCGGGTCGTTGACGTCCTCGTCGCCGCAGGTGGTGCCGTTGATCGCGAACGAGGTGGGCGCCGGGTTGCTGCCCGACCAGGTGCCGTTGAAGCCGATGGAGGTGCTGGCGCCGGTGGCCAGGTTGCCGTTCCACGGCATGTTCTGCGCCGTGACCCGCGTGCCGGACTGGCTCCAGGTGGCGCTCCAGCCCTGCTGGTAGCGCTGGGTGGTGGTCGGGAAGTCGAAGGTCAGCGTCCAGTTGCTGAGCGGGTCGCCGCGGTTCTCGATGGTGATGGCCGCGGTGAAGCCGCCGCTGGAGCCGCTGCTCCAGTCGTTGGAGGTGTAGGACACCTGGCAGGCGACGGCCGCGCTGGCGGGCGCCTGGGCGAGTACGGTGGTGGTGCCCGCCACGAGGACCAGGACCGCGGGTGCGGCGAGCCTCCTGGCCAGGCGTGCGAGCATCGAACGGGGTCTACGGATCACGGTTGCTCCATGGGAGTAGGGGGTGGGAGCGCTCCCATGGGGATTGTGCGTTGCGCCGTGGAGGCGATGTCAACGAAATGCCCTCCGGGTGACGCCGGTATTTCCTCTCACCTGGTGGCGTGGCATGAAAGTTTCACGCCGGTTAAGGGGCGTTCGGCGAGCGTGCGACGGCGTGACGGGGCTCGCGGAGTGTCGTCGGCTGTACACCCTGGCGGACCGGTTGCACCATTGGGAGCGCTCCCAGTCAGCCTCTGTCCCCCTGGAGTTGATGACTCGTGAAGATCCCACGCGGCCTGCGCAGATGGGCCGTGACCGCGACCGCGACCCTCGTCGCGGCCTTCGGCCTGGTCGCCGGGCAGACCACGGCGGCGCACGCCGCGGTCGCCTGCGACGTCGTGTACACCCCCAACACGTGGACCTCCAGTCCGGGTCAGGGCGGCTTCACCGCCGGCATCACGCTGAAGAACCTCGGCGACCCGCTCAGCAACTGGACGCTGACCTTCGACTTCCCGACCACCACCCAGCGCTACACCCCCGACGGCTGGGGCGCCTCCTGGAGCCAGTCCGGCACCACCATGACCGGCCGGAACATGCCGTGGAACGGCAGCCTGGCCACCGGCGCCAGCATCTCGGTGGGCTTCAACGGCACCTGGTCGGGCACCAACCCGAACCCGACGTCGTTCGCCGTGAACGGCACCACCTGTGGCGGGCCCGGCGGCGTGACCCCCTCGGTCATCACCTCCGCCAGCTCGGTCGCGGTCGCCGAGGGCGGCACCGCCACCTTCACCGCCCGCCTTTCGTCCGCCCCCTCCTCCAACGTGACCGTGAGCACCACCAGGACCAGCGGTGACACCGACCTGACCGTCTCCTCCGGCGCCTCGCTCACCTTCACCCCGAGCAACTGGAACACCCCGCAGACCGTGACGCTCGCAGCCGCGCAGGACGCCGACACCGTCTCCGGCACCGCCGTCTTCACCGTGGGCGGCACCGGCGTCACCTCGGCGAGCGTCAACGCGAGCGAGGTGGACGACGACGCCACGCAGGAGCAGTCGCTGATCGTCACGCCCACGTCCGTGACCGTGCCGGAGGGCGGCACCGCCACGTTCACCGTCCGGCTGGCCGCCAGGCCCACCGCGAACGTGACCGTCACCACGACCGCCGGCAGCGGCGACACGAGCCTGACCGTCTCCGCCGGTGCCTCGCTCACCTTCACGCCGGACAACTGGAACACCCCGCAGACCGTGACCCTGGCCGCGGCGCAGGACTCCGACACCACGGCGGGCACCCGCACCTTCACCGTGGCCTCCACCGGCCTGACCTCCCGCACCGTCACCGCCACCGAGGCGGACGACGACGGCGGCACCAACCCGACGCACGTCGAGAACCCGTACGCGGGAGCCACCGGCTACGTCAACCCCAACTGGTCGGCCAAGGCCGCGGCCGAGCCCGGCGGCGCGGCGGTGGCCAACATCTCCACCGCCGTCTGGATGGACCGGACCGCCGCCATCGCCGGCTCCGCCACCGCGATGAGCCTGCGCGAGCACATGGACGAGGCCGTCAGGCAGGACGCCGCCAACGGCGCCTCGCCGCTGACCATCCAGGTCGTCATCTACAACCTGCCGAACCGCGACTGCTCGGCGCTGGCCTCCAACGGCGAGCTGCGCATCTCCGAGAACGGCTTCAACCGCTACAAGAGCGAGTACATCGACCCGATCGCCGACATCCTGGACGACTCGCAGTACGCCAACCTGCGCATCGTCACGATCATCGAGCCCGACTCGCTGCCGAACCTGATCACCAACACCGACCAGTTCGCCGACTGCCGCGAGGCGGACGGCCCCGGCGGCTACCGTGACGGCGTCCGCTACGCGCTCGACAAGCTGCACGCGATCACCAACGTCTACACCTACGTCGACGCCGCCCACCACGCCTGGCTCGGCTGGGACTCGAACTTCCAGCCCGCGGTCGACCTCTTCTACCAGACCGTGGCCGGCACCGCCGCGGGTGTGGACAGCGTGGACGGCTTCATCGTCAACACCGCCAACTACTCCGGCCTGAGGGAGCCGCACTACACGATCAACACCACGGTCAACGGCACCTCGGTCCGCCAGTCCACCTGGGTGGACTGGAACTGGTACATCGACGAGGCGACCTTCGCCACCGCCCTGCGCAACGCCCTGATCGCCAAGGGCTTCCGTCAGGGGCTGGGCATGCTCGTCGACACCTCGCGCAACGGCTGGGGCGGCACCGCCCGCCCGGGCGCGGCGAGCACCTCGACCAACGTGAACACGTTCGTGAACGAGTCCAGGATCGACCGCCGCATCCACGCCGGCAACTGGTGCAACCAGAGCGGCGCGGGCCTCGGCGAGCGGCCGCAGGCCGCCCCGGCGGCGGGCTTCGACGCCTACGTCTGGATCAAGCCTCCGGGCGAGTCGGACGGCGCCAGCAGGGAGATCCAGAACGACGAGGGCAAGCGCTTCGACCGGATGTGCGACCCCACCTACACGGGCAACGAGCTCAACGGCAACAACCTGACCGGCGCCCTGGCTGACGCGCCGATCTCCGGCCAGTGGTTCTCCGCCCAGTTCAGAGAGCTCGTCAGGAACGCGTACCCGCCGCTGTCCTGACACACGGCACAGGGCCCAGGCCGCCGGATCAGCCCCGGCCTGGGCCCTGTATCAAAAAGCCACGTATCAAAGGCACATGATCACTTCGAACGCCTCTCGCGCCACCGCGCGACGAGGCGTTCGACGTCGTACGGCACGAGGTTGAGCGGAGGCCCCGACAGACCGGTCCTGATCGCCTCGCGGATCCTGTCGTTGATCTCCCCGACGATCCGCCGCAGCTCGGCCTCGGTGCGCGCCCCCTCGGCCAGGCGCAGCGCCTCCTCGGCGTCCTTGCGCAGCTGGAGCGTCGGCGGCAGCGGCATGGACAGACCCTCGGCGCGCACCTTCTGCTTGATCCACCACATCTCGTCGTACGGCCGGTCGAGGCCGGGGATGGGCTTGCCGGCGCCCGGCAAATCGTCGAACTCCCCGCGCTCCATGGCCTCACGGATCTGCCGGTCGACCCAGTTCTCGAAGGGCATCCCCGGCGGTTTGCGCTCGCTCACGCGCTGCTCCCCAGATCTCAGGCTCTCCTGCGAGCCTATGCGAGGACCCCGCCCGCCGAAGGCGCGGGCTGTGTCACGGCAGGCGGGGCCTCGGTCCTGGGGTTCAGGCGACGAAGGTGCCTGGATGGCGGCCCAGCCCGGTGACCGCCACCCGGACGCGTCTCATGGGTGACAGCCGCCTCCCGCGGTTCTCCGGCAGGCGCATGGTGATCTCCACCCGGGTCCCCTGGGGACCGGTGCTGAACATGACGCCGTCGCTCAACCGGCGGATCAGGTAGAGCCCCCGGCCGTCGAAGGCCGAGTCGCCCGGCAGGCTGTGACCGTTCAGGCGGCCGCGGGGGATCCCCGATCCCCTGTCGACCGTCTCCGCCCGCAGGAGCCCGTCCACCGTCCGCAGCGTGACGTGGCCGCTCCCGCCCGCGTGCGCCACGGCGTTGATGACGCTCTCGTGCACGGCCAGGACGAAGTCGTCGAGGCGCGGGCTCACCAGCCCGCAGCCCGTCGCGTGCCGCGCGACGGCATGGCGCAGCTCGGCCACCTCCTCGACGGTGAAGGGCTGGGCCAGAAGAGTGCGCATGGCAGGCTCCTCGCGATTGCCTGGTGTCGCCGACGCGCGGGACTCGAAGGCAGGCGTCATACGTGCGGTGCTCGTACGCGTTCGATCGGGTGGCGATGGTGAGCCCGGGGCGGGCGCGCGAGAGCCGCCGAGCTGCCGACCGGCCGGCACGATCGAGGGTTCGAGATCCATGCGGTTCCTCCGTGTCGCGATGACACCCAGGCCGCGCTTCCGGACCTCGCGTAGTTCACCCATTTCCCTGACATCAGGGATTTACACTGCCTTGCCGGAGACGGTGGCGTTTCTCACCTTCCAGGGGTGGCGCGGGCGCCGACCCCCGTGGCGAGTTCACGCAGGCGGCCGCGCATGCTGTCGGGCGCGAGCGGGGCGGTGTCCCCGCCGGCGCCGTCGTGCATGCCCTCCAGCGCGGTACGGATCGCGTCCTCCGAGGTGTGCCGGGGCGTCCAGCCGAGCACCTCGCGGGCCCTGTCGACGTTCATCAGCGGGATCGCGAGCGCCAGCTCCATCAGGCCCGGCGCGGCGGGCACCAGCCGCAGGTGCCAGCCGGCCGACACGGCGGCCCTGGCCAGCGGCCCGGAGACCGGCACGACGCGGGCGCCGAGCAGCTCGGCCAGCGTGCGCGGGTCGAGCACCGGCTCGGCGGCGATGTTGAAGGCCCCGCTGACCGGCTTGGTGACGGCCAGCCGGTAGGCCTCGGCCGCGTCCTCGGCGTGCAGCACCTGCAGCTTGAGCCCGGGGATGTCGGGCACGAACGGGATGCGCCCCGCCTTGACCATCCGCCGCGGCAGGAACGGCCCGGCGAACAGCCTGCGCTGCTCGGAGGCCGCCTCGCGCTTGAAGATGAACCCGGGCCGCATGCGCACCACCCGGATGCCCGGGTTGTCGTTCTCGAACACGTCGAGCACCCGCTCGACGTAGGCCTTCTCCCGTCCGTACGCGGCGCCGGGGAAGCCGTGGGTGGGCCAGCTCTCGTCCACCGGCACGTCCTTCGGCCGGGGCGAGTACGCGCCCACCGAGGACGCGTACACCAGAGCGGAGACCCCCGCCTCCGCGGCCGCCCTGAAGACCCGCGTGCTGCCGAGCACGTTGGCCCTCCAGGTGACGACGGCGTCCCTGGTCGGCTGGAACAGCCAGGCCAGGTGGACGACCACGTCGGCGCCCTCGAAGATGGGCGACAGGTCGGAGCGGACCACGTCCGCCTTGTGCCACTCGGTCGGGCCGCCGCGCGAGCCGGGCGGCCGTCTGGCCACGCCGACGACGGACGTCACGTTCTCGTCCGCCTCCAGCGCTCGCACCACACTGGTCCCGACATTCCCCGTCGCCCCCACCACCACGACTCTCATGGGCCTGTGGCTGCCCACCTCTCGCGCGGCGAAACCGCTGGAGTCACGGCTTGAGCAGGATCTTTATCGCACCGTCCCGCTTTTTCTGGAACATCTCGTACGCTTCGGGCGCCTGGTCGAGCGGCATGGTGTGCGTGGTGAGATCCATGACGCCGAGCGGATCGCCGTCGTCGGTGAGCAGCGGCATCAGCGCGCCGATCCAGCGCTTGACGTGCGCCTGGCCCATGCGCAGCGTGATGCCCTTGTCGAACATGCGCAGCATCGGCATCGGATCGGCCATGCCGCCGTAGACGCCGATCACCGAGATCGTGCCGCCGCGCCGGACGCTCTCGATGGACTGGTTGAGCGCGGCCAGCCGGTCCACGCCCGCGTGGGTCATGAGCGGCGCGGCCATCCTGTCCGGCAGGAAGCCGGTGAGCGTCTGGGCGAGCTTGCCGGCCGGCGAGCCGTGCGCCTCCATGCCGACCGCGTCGATCACGGAGTCGGTGCCGCGTCCGGACGTCAGGTCGCGGATCGCGGCGGGCACGTCGGTGACGTCGCTCGCGTCGACGGTCTCGATGCCGTGGCGGCGGGCCATCTCCAGGCGCTCGGGCACCCCGTCGACGCCGATCACCCGGTGGCCCAGGTGGCGGGCGATGCGGGCGCACATCTGGCCGATGGGGCCCAAGCCGAAGACGGCCACGGTGCCGCCGTCGGGGATGTCCGCCCAGTCGACGGCCTGCCAGGAAGTGGGCAGCACGTCCGACAGGTAGACGAACCGCTCGTCCGGCGGACCTTCGGGCACCCTGATCGGGCCGAACTGCGCCTGCGGCACCCGCAGGTACTCCGCCTGGCCGCCGGGCACCTGGCCGTAGAGCTTGGTGTAGCCGAACAGCGCGGCGCCCATGCCGTGCTCGCGGACCTGGGTGGTCTCGCACTGGGCGTAGAGCTCCAGCCCGCACATGTGGCAGTGGCCGCAGGCGATGTTGAACGGGATCACCACCCGGTCACCCTTCTTGAGCCCGGTCACCTGGGCGCCGACCTCCTCCACGACGCCCATCGGCTCGTGACCGAGGATGTCGCCCTCCTGCAGGAACGGCCCGAGCACCTCGTACAGGTGGAGATCGGAGCCGCAGATGCCGCTGCTGGTGACCCTGATGACGGCGTCGGTCGGTTCCTTGATCTCCGGATCGGACACCTCTTCGACGCGTACGTCCCGCTTGCCGTGCCAGGTGACGGCTCTCATGGTCTGCCTCCCTCGATCGACCAGGCCCGCATACCCGGGATACGCGCCCCTAGACCCTCTGGACCGCAGGTCAAGGGACGTTCATGAGGAGGGCTTGGATATCCCTCGAAAACTCGGGTCCCTCAACCCGCTTTACACACTCCGTATTCGGTGAGTAACTACTCGTAGCACAGAGCGGACCTGAAGGAGTCTGGCCGATGACCGTGAGCATCACCCCCGACTTGCTGGCGCCCCGCATCGACGACCGGCTGGCCGGGTTCCTCGAGGGCTGGCGGCCCCCGGTCGCCGACCCCGACGTGGCGGCGGCCTACGAGTTGCTGGTCGGCTTCATCCTCGGCGGGGGCAAGCGCATCCGGCCGCAGCTGTGCTACTGGGGCTGGCGGGGCGCCGGCGGCGAAGACTGCGACGAGATCATCAGCGCCGCCGCGGCGCTGGAGCTCTGCCATGCGGGGCTGCTGATCCATGACGACATCATGGACGGCAGCGAGTTGCGCCGCGGGCAGGCGACGATCCACAAAAGCCTCGCCCGCCTGCACGAAGGACCTGGCGCGGAGGCCTTCGGGCAGGCGGGCGGGATCCTCCTGGGCACGCTCAGCCTGTCCTGGTCGGATGCCCTGTTGTCGTCGTGCGACGTGGACCCGGTCCGGCTGCGGGCCGCGCACCGCGTCTTCGACTCCATGCGCACCGAGGTGATCAGCGGCCAGTATCTGGACATGCTGGCCCAGCTCCGCGCCGGGGCGAGCGTGGAGCAGGCGCTGACCACGATCAGGTTCAAGACGGCCAAATACACCGTCGAGCGGCCGCTGCAGATCGGCGGCGCGCTGGCCGGGGCCGAGCCGGGCCTGCTGCGCGCCTACACCCGGTTCGGGGTGCCGCTCGGGGAGGCGTTCCAGCTCCGCGACGACGTGCTCGGCACGTTCGGCTCGTCGGGCGAGACCGGCAAGTCGGCGCTCGACGACCTGCGCGACGGCAAGCACACCGTGCTGGTCGCGCACGCGCTGGCGCGGGCCACGCCCCAGCAGCTCGCCTACCTCGCCGCCTGGCACGGCAACCCCGCGCTGGGCGAGGAGCAGGCGGCGGAGCTGCGCCTGATCCTGCTGGAGACGGGCGCGCTCGCCGAGGTCGAGTCGATGATCGACGCACGGGTCCGGCAGGCCGTGGAGGCGCTCGACACCGCCCCGGTCGCGCCCGACGCGCGGGCGGCGCTGACCCTGTTCGCGGCCCGGCTCGCCCACCGCGACAGCTGACCCCGGCCATGTCGAGAGCACGGCCGGGGCTGACCCCTGCCCACGAACGATTACCCAACGTACTTTTTCGTCACTCTCCGTAAATTTCTCATGATGGGTGGTGCCCGAATGACCGAGACGACCGACTCCGCCGCGGCAGGCCAGCAGCTGAGCCTCAGCACCGAGGCCGCGCGCAACCTCTCGACGACCACGAAGACCCCGCCGCAGATGCAGGAGATCACCTCACGGTGGCTGCTCAAGCTCCTGCCCTGGACGCAGACCTCCGGCGGTGTCTTCCGCGTCAACCGGCGGCTCACGTACACGCTCGGAGACGGCCGGATCACGTTCAGCACGAGCGGCGCCGAGGTGCGGGTGGTTCCCGCCGAGCTGTGCGAGCTGCCGATGCTGCGCGGTTTCGACGACATCGAGGTCCTGGAGGCGCTCGCGTACCGGTTCGCCCAGCGCGAGGTCGAGCCGGGCGACGAGATCGTCCGCGAGGGCGAGCCCGTCGACCAGCTCGTGCTGATCGCCCACGGCCGCGTCGGCAGGGTCGCCCAGGGCGCCTACGGCGACGAGCAGAACCTCGGCGTGCTGGCCGACGGCGACCATCTGGGCGACTCGATGCTCACCTCCGGCGGCACCTGGGAGTTCTCGGCCCGCGCCAGGACCGCCACCACCTTGCTGACGCTCTCCCGCGAGGACTTCCAGGCGCTGCTGGACCGCTCGCCGGGGCTGCGCGACCACCTGGAGGCGTGGCAGGCGGGCGGTGACCGGGCGCGCAACGACCACGGCGAGGCCGCGATCGAGATGTCCTCCGGCCACAGCGGCGAGGCGACGCTGCCCGGCACGTTCGTCGACTACGAGCTGAGCCCGCGTGAGTACGAGCTGAGCGTGGCGCAGACCGTCCTGCGCGTCCACAGCCGGGTCTCCGACCTCTACAACCAGCCGATGAACCAGCTGGAGCAGCAGCTCAGGCTGACCATCGAGGCGCTGCGCGAGCGGCAGGAACACGACCTGATCAACAACCGCGACTTCGGGCTGCTGCACAACGCGGACTTCGCCCAGCGCATCCGCACCCGCACCGGCCCGCCCACCCCCGACGACCTGGACGACCTGCTGGCCAAGGTGTGGAAGGAGCCGGCGTTCTTCCTGGCCCACCCGCAGGCCATCGCCGCCTTCGGCAGGGAGTGCAGCAAGCGCGGCCTCTACCCGCAGGCCGCCGAGGTGAGCGGCCACCGGGTGCCCGCCTGGCGGGGCGTCCCGATCTTCCCGTGCAACAAGATCCCGATCAGCGCGCAGCGGACCAGCTCGGTCATGCTCATGCGCACCGGCCAGGAGAACCAGGGCGTGATCGGGCTGCACCAGACCGGCATCCCCGACGAGTACCAGCCGAGCCTGTCGGTCCGGTTCATGAACATCAACGAGAAGGCCGTCATCTCCTACCTGGTCAGCGCCTACTACTCGGCCGCGGTCCTGGTTCCCGACGCGCTGGCCGTGCTTGAGGACGTAGAGATCGGCCGCGAGGACTAGGTGCCCCGGTTGACCGAGCTGGAACGGCCGCTGAGCCTCGGCACGCCCGGGGCTCGCACGCTGGCCACGACGACCAAGACCGCTCCCCATACGCAGGAGAGCTCCCCCCGGTGGCTGCTGCGCGCGCTGCCGTGGGTGGAGCTCTCCGCGGGGAGCTACCGGGTGAACCGCCGGCTCACCCCCTCACCCGAGCGGCCCGACCCGCGCCCGCTGAACAGGCGCGGGGAGGTCGCGATCGACCTGGCGTCCGGCCACCGGGGGGAGCCGCGGCTGCCCGGCACGTTCCCCGACTACGATCCCAGCCCGCGCGAGTACGAACTGAGCGTCTCCCAGGCCGTCCTGCGGGTCCACACCAGGGTCGCCGACCTGTTCAGCGACCCGATGGACCAGACCAAGGAGCAGCTCAGGCTCACCGTCGAGGCGGTGCGCGAGGCGCAGGAGCGCGAGCTGGTCGGCAACCCCCGGTTCGGGCTGCTGCACAGCGCCGACCCGAAGCAGCGGCTGACCCCCCGCTCGGGGCGGCCCGGCCCGTCCGACCTGGACGCGCTGCTGACCCGCCGGCGCAAGACCCGCTACATGCTGGCGCACCCGCTCGCCATCGCGGCGTTCGGCCGCGAGTGCAGCGCCACGGGCGTCTACCCCGACAGCGTCGAGGTCGACGGCAGCCGGATGACCGCCTGGCGCGGCGTGCCCATCCTGCCCTGCGACAAGATCCCGATCAGCCGGTCGGGCACCAGCTCGATCCTGGCCTTCCGCACCGGCGAGGAGGACCAGGGCGTGGTCGGGCTGCACCAGACCGGCATCCCCGACGAGCACCTGCCGGGGCTCAGCGTCCGGGCCATGGGCATCGACGAGCGGGGCATCACCACCTACCTCGTCAGCGCCTACTACTCGGTCGCCGTGCTCGTCCCCGACGCGCTCGGCGTGCTCGACGGCGTGGAGGTGTACGGGTGAGCTTCGACATGCCGGACTTCTACCTGCCGCATCCGGCGCGGCTCAACCCGCATCTGGAGGAGGCCAGGACCCACGCCAGGCTGTGGGCGCGGGGCATGGGGATGCTGGAGGGCTCGGGCGTCTGGACCACCGACGACCTCGACGCCCACGACTACGCGCTGCTGTGCGCGTACACCCATCCCGACTGCGACGCCGCCGAGCTGTGCCTGGTGACCGACTGGTACGTGTGGGTGTTCTTCTTCGACGACCACTTCCTGGAGGTGTTCAAGCGGCCGGGCGACCGGGAGGGCGGCAAGGCCTACCTGGACCGGATGCCCGCGTTCATGCCGCTGGAGCAGGGGGCAGCCGTGCCCGAGCCGGCCAACCCGGTCGAGGCGGGGCTGGCCGACCTGTGGGCGCGCACGGTGCCGGGGACGTCGCCCGGCTGGCGTGCGCGGTTCGCCGAGAGCACCAAGGCGCTCCTGGACGAGTCGTTGTGGGAGCTGTCCAACATCAACGCGGGCCGGGTGCCGAACCCGGTCGAGTACATCGAGATGCGCCGCAAGGTCGGCGGGGCGCCCTGGTCGGCCGGGCTGGTCGAGCACGCCGTGGGAGCCGAGGTGCCGGACGTGATCGCAGGGTCGCGGCCGATGCGGGTGCTGCGCGACACCTTCGCCGACGGGGTCCACCTGCGCAACGACCTGTTCTCCTACCAGCGGGAGACCGGTGAGGAGGGCGAGCTGAGCAACGGGGTGCTGGTCCTGGAGACGTTCCTGGAGTGCACCACGCAGCAGGCGGCGGACGCGGTCAACGACCTGCTCACGGCGCGGTTGCAGCAGTTCGAGCACACCTTCGCCACCGAGCTGGGGCCGCTGCTGGCCGAGCACCGGATCGACCCGGTCAGCTGCGGCGGCGTGCTGGCGTACGTGAAGGGGCTGCAGGACTGGCAGTCGGGCGGGCACGAGTGGCACGCCCGGTCCAGCCGCTACACCAAGGCCGCACCGGGGCCGGAGCTCGGCATGGCGTCGCTGGGCCTCCACCGGTTCCGCTCCCATCAGCACGTCCCGTACCAGCGGGTGGGGCCGGCCCGGGTGCCCGACCTCTTCATGCCGTTCACCGCGCGGCTCTCCCCGCACCTGGAGGGGGCCCGGCGCAACCTGGCCGCGTGGGCTCGCCGGATGGGCATACTCGACGTGGCCGTGTGGGACGAGGAGAAGCTCGCCGACTACGACCTGCCGCTGTGCGCGGCCGGCATCCACCCGGACGCCACGCCTGAGGAGCTGGACCTGTCGTCGGCCTGGCTGGCCTGGGGGACGTACGGCGACGACTACTTCCCGAAGGTGTTCGGGCGCAACCTGGTCGCCGCGCGGGCCGCGGTGGCCCGGCTGCCGGGGTTCATGCCGCTCGACGGCGTCACCTTCGCGACGCCCGCGAGCGCGCTGGAGCGCTCGCTGGCCGACCTGTGGCGGCGCTCGGCCGGGCCGATGAGCGAGGCGGCGCGGCGCGCGTTCCGCCGGTCCGTTGAGGACATGACCGAGAGCTGGGTGTGGGAGCTGGCCAACCAGGCGGCGCACCGCATCCCCGAACCGGTCGACTACGTCGAGATGCGGCGGCTGACGTTCGGCTCCGACCTGACGATGAGCCTGTGCCGGCTGGCCCGCGCCGACGAGATCCCTCCCGAGGTGTACGCGAGCGGGCCGCTCAAGTCGCTGGAGAACGCCGCGCAGGATTACGCCTGCCTGCTCAACGACGTGTTCTCGTACCAGAAGGAGATCGAGTTCGAGGGTGAGATCCACAACGGGGTGCTGGTGGTGCAGAGCTTCTTCGGCTGCGGCTATCCGGAGGGCCTGCGGATCGTGGTCGACCTGATGGAGTCGCGGATGCGGCAGTTCCAGCACGTGGCCGCGCACGAGCTGCCGGTGCTCCGCGCCGACCTCGGGCTGGACGAGCAGGCCGGGCAGGCGCTCGACGGCTACGTGCGGGACCTGGAGAACTGGATGTCCGGGATCCTCGTCTGGCACCGCGACTGCCGCCGTTACGACGAGGAGTCCCTGCGGCGGCACAACCGGCCCTTCCGCGGCCTGCCGTCCGGGCCGACGGGGCTGGGCACGGCGGCCCTGTCGGTCATCTAGACCAGCGGCTGCGCGCGGGCCTCATGGTGCCAGCCCATGAGGCCCATCAGCCGTCTCTGGAACGGTGTCACGTTGACCAGCCGGATCCACCGCCGGCCGGGCGGCACCGCGGGCATGACCAGCACCCGCAGGCCGGACAGGTCGACGAAGGTCAGCGCGCCGGTGTCGACGGTCAGCGGCTCGCCGCCGTGCCACGCGGATCGCAGGGTACGTTCGAGCGCCGGGCTGTTGGTGACGTCGACCTCGCCCATCAGGAGGACGGCCGTCGAACCGCTCCGCGCGATGATCCGCAGCTGGGCGTCCTGGTAGAGCAGCCGCCCCATGTCATCGCTCATCATGCGCACACCCCCACTCGGTCTCAGGGGGTTGCCGGCGAGCCCTGCGGCCGAAACACCGGCCGCTGCCCACGATACACGCAATATGCCGACTTATGTAATCTTCGCCATGAAATGACCGTATTCACACCATCTCGTGAACGGGCGGGGCCGCGCCTCCACCGGCGGGCGAGCGGAGGCGCCCACGGAAAAACCAAGCCCTTTTCGGGATAGCGAATATCTCCTGCCGCTTCTTATTGGTGATATGTCCGAGCTGATCCGCTTTTGTCGTGGGCCATTGTGGGCGCATTTTCAGCTTGTCGCCATACGTGCATCCGGCCTGGCTAAAGGGCGTTTTATGCCTATAGGCCGGGAGCATTCATCAGGGGACGAGCGGTGCCGCGCCGGCGGCGAGGATCGGCGTGACCGACAAGGCAGAAGCGGTGAATATCCAGATGCGGGCAGTACGCATACTTATCGCCACGGCCATGGCGTGCGCTTTTCCCGGAACCCTGAATTCCGCCACGGCAATGGCACACGACTGTTTCGACCCGTACGCGGTCGAATGTTACGACGACCGGCCGTGGTATCCGCGGCCCGGCCGGGTGGTGGCCGACGCCGCCCTGGAAGCGATCGGGCTGCCGTACTCGTGGGGCGGAGGCGGCACGAGCGGGCCCGGCTACGGGATCGGGCGCGGCGCCAAGACCTGGGGCTTCGACTGCTCGGGCCTGGCCCAGTACGCGTGGGCCAGGGTGGGCGTGACCATCAGCCGCACCTCGCAGAGGCAGTGGGAGGACGGGATCCGGATCCCCAGGGACGAGGTGCGCGCCGGCGACCTGGTCTTCTACGACAGCAACCCGCGCCGGCGCGGGCCTGAGCACGTCGGCATCGCGATCAACCGCAAGCGGATGGTCAACGCCCCGTTCACCGGCGCCACCGTACGGGTGGAACCGGTGGACAGGCCCACCTACATCGGCGCGGTCCGCCCAGGCGTGGAGCCGGACTGGTGAGGCTCAGGGGGTCCGCTGGATGCGGTCCATGGCGGCGCTGAGCCGCCGCAGGGACTCCACGCAGGCGTGGAAGCCGTCCGCGCCCAGCTCGGCGGCCAAGGTGGCGGCCAGCTCCCGGTGGCCGGGGACGATCCTGGCGACGGCCGCCCTGCCCTCATCGGTCGGGGTGAGGAGCTTGGCGCGCTTGTGCGCCGGGTTCGGCAGGTATTCGGCCAGGCCCTTCTCCACCAGCAGATCGGCGACCCGCTGCACGCCCTGGCGGGTCATGCCCATCACCCTGGCGATGCCGGCCACCGGCAACGGCTCACGCAGCACCGCCCCGAGCACCTGCCACCAGGCGGCCGTCAGCCCGGCCGGACGGGCCAGCGACTCGGCCACCTCCAGGAACTGCCCGTTGAGCCGGAAGACCGTGAGCGCGGCGTCCGACAGCAGCTCCACCGTCTCGGGCGAGGCGCCGCTCACGCCGACATCAGCACCTCGTACGCCGAGGCGTCGCTGCGGGAGAACAGCCGGTACCACGCGTCGACGACCTCGGGCCGGTTGACGTCGAGCCGCAGGAAGATCTCGCGGGCGAAGGCCACCGGCTCGGTGGGGCCCGCCGTGATGAGGTCGCCGTCGGTGACCGCGTCCGTCTCGACGTAGCGGGCGGCGCCGGAGTAGCCCTCCTGGGCCTCCAGGTACTGCACCGCGCCGCTGGTGTGGGCGCGCCCGTCGAGCAGGCCCTCCCGTGCGAGACCGGCCGTGGCGCCGCAGATCGCGGCGACCGGGACCCCCTCGGAGAGGAACGCGCGGGCGGTGCGGGCGAACGGCGTGAGGTCGTCCCCCTCGTCCCACGTGGCGGCGCCGGGCAGGATGAGCAGCGCGCTCCCCGAGGGCGAGAGCTCGTCGAGCGCCAGGTCGGGCGTGACCCGCAGGCCGCCCATGGTGGTGACGGGGTCGCGGGTGAGACCGACCATGACGATCTCGAAGCCGCTCCGGTCGCGGTGGAAGCGGCCGGTGCGCAGATGAGCCGTCGCGTGCCCGACCTCCCAGTCGGCCATGGTGTCGTAGGCCGCCACATGGATCGTTCTCTTCGCTTCACTCATGACAACATGCTGTCATTTCGACAGCATGTTGTCAATCCATTTCGTGCGAGGATAGGGCCATGGCAGAGATCGTCGGGGGCGGGAGGCCGGTCAACGACGCCGAACGGCGCGTGATCGCCTTTCTGAGAGACAACGCGCCCGCCGACTGGCTCCTGCTGCACAACGTGGAGGTGCCGCGCGGCGACGACGTCTACGAGGTCGACCTGATCGTGCTGACCCGCCACGCGCTGGTGGTCGTCGACGTCAAGGGCACCAGGGGCCGCATCGAGGTGTCCGGCTCGCGCTGGTTCCCGCCGCGCAGGGAGGCGTTCGGCTCACCGGTCACCAAGCTGCGCGGCACCGCCAAGGCGCTCAAGGGCCTGCTCGTCTCCCGGGCCACCCAGCTGGAGCGGGTCTACGTCGACAGCCTGGTGGTGCTCACCTCCCCCGACGCGCGGCTGGTCGACCCGGCCGGGCGCGACGCGGTCAACGTCACCGACCTGTCCGGCCTGATCGCGACACTGGGCGACGTCTCCAGGGTCAGGCGCGGCTGCAGCCCCGACGTGCGCCCCTACCTGTCCGCCGTGCTCGACGCGCTCAACCAGACCGTACGCCGCAGCACCACGCCTCCTCGCTTCGGCAACTGGGAGGTCGAGGAGCAGCTCGGCGGCGACGCGCGGGTCACCGAATACCGCGCGTTCAACGCCACGCTGCCGGGCAGCGAGACCGTGCTGCTCCGGGTCTACCAGGCCGACCCGCTCGCCGACCAGGCGTCCAGGGCGGCCGAGCGGCAGCGCATCGCCAACGCCTACCAGACCCTGGCCCGCATCCCTCCCCACCCGTGCGTGGTGCGCTCGCGCGACTTCTTCGCCATCGACGACGAGAGCCGGTTCGTGCTGGTGCTCGACGACGTCCACGGCCAGGCTCTCCATCTGCGGCTGGGCAGCGGCGAGCGGCTGGGCGTGATTCAGGACATGCTGCGCGGCCTGGCCCACGCGCACGCCCACGGGGTGATCCACCGCGCGCTCACCCCGGCCAGCGTGCTGGTGACCGACGACGGCCACGCGGTGCTGACCGGGTTCGACTACGCCAAGCCGGGGCCGCGCGACTACACGGTGGTGCACGAGCTCCACAACGTGCTCGACGCCCACTACGTCGCGCCCGAGTGCCAGGAGCGTCCTGACCGGATGACCGCCGCCGCCGACGTGTACGCGGCGGGCGTGATCGCCTACCAGCTCCTGACCGGCGCGCTGCCGACCAGCGCCGACGCCTATGGGCGGGCGGACGTGCCGGAGGTGGTGCGGCGGATGATCGACCTCGTCCCGGCCAAGCGCCCCACCGCAGAGGAGTCGCTGGCCGCCCTGGAGGGCTCGGCGCGCGGTGGCGGCTCCCGCTTCAAGTGGCTCTTCCGACGGCTGACGAACGGCTGACCCGGAGCGATCGGTTCAGGCGGGGAGTTCGCGGCGCAGCAGGCTGGCGTGTTCGAGGTAGTCGAGGGCGAGGCCGGTCCGGCCGGCGGAGCGGTGCAGCTCGCCGAGCAGCTGGGTGGCGGAGGCCTCGCCGCTGCGGTCGCCCAGCTCGCGGAAGACCAGCAGCGACCGCTCCAGCCCCGCCGAGGCGGGGGCCAGTTCGCCGCGGTCCACCTGCAGCCCGGCCAGGCTCTGCAGCGCGTACGCCCCGCAGTGGCGGTCGCCGAGCGACTCGAAGATCTCCAGGGCGTGCCGGTGGAACGACATGGCCCGGTGCAGCGTGCCCATCTGCAGGCAGACGCAGCCTTCACGGTGCGCGTCGCCGAGGTCCTGGGCCAGCCGCATCGCCTGGCCGAGCGACTCCGACGCCTGCGCCAGGTCGCCGGCCTTGATGCAGGCCCGCCCGATGGCCTGCCGGGTGAACGCCTCGCCGTGCTGGTCGCCCGCCGCGAGGAACATGGCCAGCGCCTGCTTGAACTGGTCGAGCGAGCGGGCGTGCCGGCCGCTGAACTGGCTGACCGCGCCCAGCCCGCAGACCGACGTGGCCTCCGCCCGCAGGTCCCCCAGCTCGCGGAAGAGCCTGCGGGCGCGGGTGAAGCCCTCGGCCGCCTCCTCGTACCGGTCCCGGTAGAGCGCGACCTGGGCGAGGCCGCGCAGCATCGCGGCCTCCCCGTACGTGTCGCCGGCGGCGCGGGCGGCGGCCAGCGCGACGTCGTGGGTGCGCTGCCAGGTGTCCAGGTGGCAGTGCAGATCGAGGTACGGCACCATGGCGGCGGCCAGCCCCCAGGCGGAGGCCGCGAGACCGGCCTCGGCGGCCACGGACACCGCGCCGGCCAGCGCCTCGTGCTCGGTCTCGAACCAGGTGAGCGGGTCGGCGGTGAGCCGGTCCAGGGTCTGCTCGGGCAGCCGCCAGCGCGGCGCCCCGGCGGCGGTGAGGCTGAAGACGGTGGTGGGCAGCCTGGCCATGGCGTGCTCGGTGGTCGCCGTCCACGCGGCCAGCACCCTGGCCACGCCCTGCGGGTCGGGACCGCGTTCGAGCGCGTGCCGGCGGATCAGGTCGGGTAACCGGTAGCGGGGCTGGCCGACGAGGTCGGTGCCGGCCACCTCCAGCAGGTTCACGTCGACGAGCAGGTCCGTCACGTCGTCGGCGCGGGGCCGGTCCAGCGCGGCGCCGACCACCCAGCCGGGCTGGGCGGGCGCGCCGAGCAGGCCGAGGGTGCCCAGCGTGCGGGCGGCCTCGGCCGGCAGGTGGCGGTAGCTGCGCTCCAGGCAGGCGCGGACCTCCTTCAGCTCGCCGAGCCTGTCGTCCTGGAGGCGTTGCCTGAGCACCGCCAGGGACCAGCCGGGCCGCCCGGCGAGCCGGGACCCGGCGCTGCGCAGCGCCAGCGGCAGCCGTGCGCAGGCGTCGACGATGGCCAGCGCGTCGGCGCGCTCGCGCGCCACCCGGTCGGCGCCCGCGATCCGGCCGAGCAGCAGCAGGGCCTCCTCCTGGGGCAGCTCGGCCAGGTCGACGTGGAGCGCGCCGGGCAGCTCGGTGATGCGGCGCCTGCTGGTCACGATCACCGAGCTGTCGTTGCCCGGCAGCAGCGGGCGCACCTGGGCGGCGTCGAGCGCGTCGTCGAGCAGCAGCAGCATGGGCCGCTCGGCGAGCAGCGAGCGCAGCAGGGCCGAGCGCTCCCGCACGGTCGGCGGCGGCGACTCCACGCCGAGCGCCCGCAGCGCCTCGGCGAGCAGGTCGCCCGGCTCCCTGCCGTCGAGGTCGAGGTAGAGCTGGCCTGCCGGGAAGCGGGTGCGCAGGGCCAGCGCGGCCCGTACCGCCAGCGCGGACTTGCCCACGCCGGGCGGCCCGGAGATCGTCGCGAGCGGGAACGGCCCGGCCAGCGCCGCCAGCTCGGCCTCGCGCCCGATGAAGTCGGGCACGTCGGGCGGGAGCTGGTGCGGCGCGGCGGGCGCCGGCTCGTCGGCGAGGATCGTCTCGTACGCGCGGCGCAGCTCGGTGCCGGGCTCCACGCCCAGCTCGTCCACCAGCCTGGCCCGCACCGAGGCGTAGGTGCGCAGCGCCTCGGCCCTCCTGCCGCCGCCGTGCAGGGCCAGCAGCAGCCTGGACCACAGGTCCTCCCGGTAGGGGTGCTCGCCCAGCAGTCCGCGCAGCTCGCTCACCGCCCCGGCGTGGTCGCCCGATCCGAGCCGCTGGCCGATCAGCTCCTCCGCGGCGCGTAAGCGTAAGCCGTGCAGGGGTTCGAGCCGGCGGTCCCACAGCGGGCTGCCCGGCAGGTCGGCGAGCGGCGCGCCGCGCCAGAGCGCGAGCGCGTCGGCGTAGCGCGCCTGGCCGGCCAGCTCCTCGAAGGCGAGCAGGTCGAGCGCGCCGCCGGGCACGTCGATCGCGTAGCCGGAGCCTTCGCCGCGCAGCCGGCTGCCGGCTTCCTCGCCGGTCCCGGCCAGGTCGGACCGGAGCGAGCTGGCGTAGGTGCGCAGGTTGGCCAGGGCCGAGCGGGGCGCGCGCTCCGGCCAGAGCACCTCGACCAGGTCGTCGGCGCCGACCACGTGGTTGGCGTGCAGCAGCAGAGTGGCGAGCAGCAGGCGTGGCTTTCTGCCGGAGATCCGGACCGGCTGACCCGCCGACCGTACCTCCAGCGGTCCGAGCACATGAAAGGTGACCGTCATGACCGCATCAGCTCCTCTATGAGGCCTGACAGCTTGTTGTACCGGTTCTGGACGCTTTCTGTACGGGTTATCCCGACCCTGGGTGAGAGAGATCGCCCCCGAAAGGATCACCTGATGAAGATCAGCGGAGCAATCGTGGCCGGAGCCGCTCTCTTGATGAGCCTCGGCACGGCATCCGCGGCCGCCGCCGACAGGCAGGCGGAGACGCAGCAGGCGCAGGCGCTCGCCACCGACTTCCAGCTGCCGTTCCCCTGCGGCCAGGCGTGGACGGGCAACTCGAACGCGAGCAGCGCCCACCAGTCGTACGAGATCGACTTCAACCGGGGCGGCAGCGCCGACGCCGACCTCGGCGACACCGTGGTGGCGGCCGCGTCGGGCACCGTGGTGATCTCCTCCCACCAGGGCTCGACGAACGGCTTCGGCAACCTGGTCAAGATCGACCACGGCGGCGGCTGGTCCACCTACTACGCCCACCTGAACGCCCGCTCGGTCAGCGTGGGCCAGTCGGTGGCGCAGGGCCAGAAGATCGGCACCGTGGGCAAGACCAGCAAGCCGGGCAACAACATCAGCGCCCACCTGCACTACGAGGTCCGCCAGGGCACCAGCTACCCGTCGAACGTCCGCAAGGCCGTCTTCAACGGGGTCACCTTCGGCTACCCGAACCAGACGGTGACCTCGCGCAACTGCGGCGGCGGCAGCACCAACCCGCACACCCCGACCTCGGTCTGCGGCGCCGGCTACAGCGTGATCAACTCGGCCGCGCTGGGCACGGCGGGCACCGTCTACCTGCTCTACAACGCCTCCAACGGCAACAACTGCGTCACCACGATCAAGCACTCGTCGATCGGCACGGCCACGGCCACCAGCGCCTACCTGGAGGTCCAGGGCAGCGCCAGGAAGACCGACTCGGGCAACTTCTCCTACTACGCGGGCCCGGTCACCGCCCAGGCCGCCGGCAAGTGCGTCAAGTGGGGCGGCAAGGCGGGCTCGTCCACCCACGACAGCCCGTTCCAGCACTGCGGCAGCTGAGCCTCTCCGCCCCGCCGCGCACCCGCGGCGGGGCGGTTCCCTTCCCCATCCCTTCTCCGAAGCGGAAGTGACGTGAAGTCCAAGATCCTCATCGTGGCCGGGCTGCTGGCGCTCTCCGGCACGACGGCCGCGCACGCCTCCACCGAGACGGCCCAGAACCCCCTGGCGCAGGCGTTCGACCGCGCGGCGGCCGCCTACGACGTGCCGCGCGACCTGCTCGTGGCGCTCGCGTACGCGGAGTCCCGGCTGGACGGTCACCGGGGCGAGCCCAGCGCCAGCGGCGGCTACGGCATCATGCACCTGGTCAGCAACCCCACCGCCAAGACCCTGGAGCAGGCCGCGAAGCTGACCTCCAAGCCGGTCGCCGCGCTCAAGTCGGACGACGCGGCCAACGTGCTCGGCGGCGCGGCCGTGCTCCGGGCCGAGGCCGACGAGCTCGGGCTGGGCGCCGCCCAGCGGGACGACCTCGGCCGCTGGTATCCGGCCGTGGCCGCGTACGCCCACGCCGCGAACGACGCCACGGCCAGGATCTACGCCGACGCGGTGTACGAGACGCTCGCCGCCGGCGTGGACGCCCGGGGCGTCCAGGTGAAGCCCCGGGCCGTCCAGCCCGACCAGGGCGAGTACGCCGAGCAGCCGCGCGCCCTCGCCGCGGCCGTGGACTACCCCGGCGCGCTCTGGGTGGCCGCGAACAGCGCCAACTACGCGGTCTCCAGCCGCCCGTCGAGCGACCGCATCGACCGGATCGTGGTCCATGTCATGCAGGGCACCTACGCGGGCTCGATCTCGTGGTTCCAGAACCCGGCGGCCAAGTCGTCCTCGCACTACCTGGTGCGCTCGTCCGACGGGCAGATCACCCAGATGGTGCGGGAGAAGGACCGCGCCTTCCACGCGAAGGACTGGAACCGGCGCTCCGTCGGCATCGAGCACGAGGGGTTCGTCGACAACGCCTCGTGGTTCACCGACCAGATGTACCGGGCGTCGGCCGCGCTGACCCGCAACATCGCCGACAGGTACGGCATCCCGAAGGACCGCACGCACATCGTCGGCCACGTCGAGGTGCCCGGCAACGACCACACCGATCCCGGCCCGCACTGGGACTGGGCGAAGTACATGAGCTACGTGACCGGCGGCGGCGTCAACCCGCACACGCCGGAGAAGGTGTGCGGCAGCGGGTTCAAGGTCATCGACTCGGCCGCGCTGGGCACCGCGGGCACCGTCTACCTGCTCTACAACACGACCACGGGCAGCAACTGCGTGACCACGATCAAGCGGACGTCGCTCGGCACGGCCACCGCCACCAGCGCCTACCTGGAGGTCCAGGGCAGCGCCAGGAAGACCGACTCGGGCAACTTCTCCTACTACGCGGGCCCGGTCACCGCACAGGCCGCCGGCAAGTGCGTCAAGTGGGGCGGCAAGGCGGGCTCGTCCACCTACGACAGCCCGTTCGAGCACTGCGGCTAGCAGTCGACGCAGTCCACCACGTCGACGACGTAGAGCAACCCCTCGGGCGGCGAGCCGAACGCGACCCTGCCGCCCACCCGCTGCCCGCGCAGCCCCTCCACCCAGCCGGCCGGCGCGCCGTCCCCGGTCAGGGTGAAGGCCGCGGGGCCGCCGGTGCGGTACGAGGAGTCCGCCAGGGTCCTCGACGGCCAGTCGACGGCCACGTACTGCACCACCACCTTCGACCCGGCCCGCACGGCCTCTCCCGATCCCCCTATGAGCGTGCGGGCCGGGTCGTCCGGCGTGAGGCCGGCCGGCGGCGAGGGCAGCGGCCGGCCGACCAGCCGGGCGTCCGGCGGGTAGCCGCCGAGGATGTCGACGACCGCCACCAGCGGCTCGCCCGGCGGCAGGTCACCCGCGTCCAGGTCCAGGTCGGGGCCGAGCATCTGCGCCGCGGGCCCGACCAGCACCAGCCGGCTGCCCGCCGGCCGGCCGACGACGGCCTCCCGCCAGACGCGCGGGACCGGCCGCCCGTCGAGGACGACCCTGACGGGCCGGTGGGTACCGTACGTGCTCGCCCGGGTCTCGTTGCCCCGCCAGAGGCGGAGCTCGACGTCGGCCAGCACCACGTCGCCGGTGGCCGTCTCCCGCCCCCGGCCCGGCTCGAGCTCCGCGACCCGCGTCGTGCGGCCGGGCTTGCCGGCCGGGATGATCACCTGCGGCCTGGCGCCGAACGCGCCTCTCACCTCGGGCAGCGGCGGAGCGGCCGGGGCGGCGCCGCAGGACGTGGCGAGCACGAGCAGGGCGGGCCAGAGCAGGCGCAAGGTTCCTCCGCGGGATGAGCTTGCCCGGATACTCGCCGCGATCGGCACAAGGGATGCCCACCGGCCGACAAAGGCGCGGCACACTAAGGGGCGTGAGCAAGCCGAACCTGGCCCGCAGGGTCGCCCAGGCCGCCGAGATCGCGCTGGCCGACCACCAGTACGTGACGTTCATCGACGTGGTGACGGGGCTGCGCTGGCTCCACACGCGACACGTCGACGTCTGGCGGCAGGGCCGCGCGGCCACGCTCGCCGAGCTGGCCGCGGTCGACGGCGACCGCCTGCTCACCACGGCCGCCCTGCTGAGCGACTGGGCAAGGGCCAGAGGGCTGCGCCCGATGCCGGCGCCGTACGTGTCGGGCAGCCGCGACCGCCGCCCGCTGCGCTTCACCGGGCATCCCGAGCAGGAGCCGTTCACCGTCCACTGGCTGTCGCCCGACCTGAGCGAGTCGCGGGTGCGGCGGCTCGCCGAGCGCCAGGCCAAGCCGCCCGACCTGGTCGCGGTCGAGCCGCTGGAGGCGTGGACGTGCGCCGGCTGCGGCGACACCGGCCCCTACCTGATCATGGAGGATGACCGGCCACACTGCCTGACCTGCGCCGACCTGGACCATCTGGTGTTCCTGCCGTCGGGGAACGCGGCGCTGAGCCGCCGGGCCAAGCAGGAGAGCGGGCTGGCGGCGGTGGTCGTGCGCTTCGACCGGCGGCGCAAGGTCTACCAGCGCAGGGGCCTGCTGGTCGAGGAGGAGGCGCTGGCCAGGGCCGAGGAGCGGTGCCTGGCCGACGAGGAGGCGCGCTCGCGGCGGCGCGAGCGCGACCGGGAGCGCAGGGCCGAGCAGGACATCGTGTTCCAGGGGCGGATGGCCGACGAGATCGCCAGGTTGTTCCCCGGCTGCCCGCCGGAGCGGGCCCGCGCCATCGCCGAGCACGCCGGTCTGCGCGGCAGCGGCCGGGTCGGCCGCACGGCGGCGGCCAGGGCCCTGGACGAGAACGCGATCACACTGGCGGTGGTCGCCTCAATCCGTCACCATGACACGGGGTATGACGGAATGCTGATGGCGGGCGTGCCGCGGATGGAGGCCCGCGAACGCATCAGGGACGACATCGAGCGCAAGCTGACCGAGTTCAGGGCGGGGCCGCGATGAGCGACTGGCACGACGTGCGGGAGGAGCTGCGCGCGTTCGCGCTCGGCCTGCCCGAGGCGTGGGAGGACCACCCGTGGGGCGACACCGTCGTCAAGGTCGGGAAGAAGATCTTCCTGTTCCTCGGCGTCGAGGAGCCCACCGACAAGTGGCGTCCCACGTTCGGGGTGAAGCTGCGCTCGGAGGCCCACGGCCACGCGCTCACCGTCGAGGGGGCGGCGCCCAGCGGCTACGGGCTCGGCAAGGCCGGATGGGTGACGGTGCCGCTGGAGTCGCCGCTGCCGCCGTCGGAGGTGCTGCTCGACTGGGTCGAGGAGAGCTACCGTGCCGTCGCGACCAAGCGGGCGGTCAAGGAGCTCGACGGCCGGGTCACGTGACGGCGAGCCGCCTGGCGTACTTCTCGTCCCGCCACAGCTCCTTGTCCAGCACCTCCAGCAGGGTCCGCGCCGCGTCGTACACGTCCACGTAGCGGAGGTAGAGCGGCGCCAGCCCGAACCGCAGGATGTCGGGCGCCCGGAAGTCGCCGTGCACGCCCCGGTCGATGAGCGCCCGCATCACCGGATAGCCGTCGGGGTGACGGAAGGCGACGTGGCTGCCGCGCCGCTCGGGGTCGGCGGGCGAGGCCAGCTCCAGCGCGTCGCCGACCAGCCCGGCGAAGAGCTCGCCGAGCGCCACGCTCTTGGCGCGCAGCAGGTGCAGCGGCACCCGCTCCCACACGTCCAGCGCCGCGTCCAGGGCGGCGAACGACAGCACGTGCGGGGTGCTCACCGCGAACCGTCTGATCCCCTGCGCCGGCCGGTAGCCGGCCTCGAACGCGAACGGGTCGGCGTGGCCGTACCAGCCCGACAGCACGTTCACGGCATCGGCCTGGTGGCGCGGGTTCACGTACAGGAACGCGGGCGACCCCGGCCCGCCGTTGAGGTACTTGTACGTGCACCCGACCGCGAAGTCGGCGGCCGACACGTCCACGGGCATGGCGCCGACGCTGTGGCAGACGTCCCAGATCATCAGCGCCCCGGCGGCCTGCACGCGGGCGGTCACCTCGGGCACGTCGTGGCGCTCACTGGTGCGGTAGTCGACCTCCGACAGCAGCACCGCCGCCACGTCGTCGAACCGGCCCTCGGACACGTCGCGCACCTCGTACCCGAGCGACTCCGCCAGCCCCTGGACCATGTAGTGGTCGGTCGGGAAGTTGCGCGCGTCGGAGACGATGACCTTCCTGCCGGGGCGCAGCCGCGCCGCCGCCGAGACCGCCTGGTGGATCGCGATCGAGGTGGTGTTGCCCACCACGACCTGGCCGGGCCCGGCCCCGATGAGGGGCGCGATCCGGTCGCCCAGGGTCAGCGGCTGGTCGTACCAGCCCGCGCTGTTCCAGCCGCCGACGAGCTGACCGCCCCACTCGTCCTCCACCGCCGCGCGGAGCCGTTCGGGGGCGTGGCGCGGCAGCGCGCCGAGCGAGTTGCCCACGAGGTAGATGACGCCTTCGGGGAGCACGAACTCTTCCCTGAACTCCCGCAGCGGGTCCTCGGCGTCCAGGGCGAGGCAGCGGTCGCGATCCAGCAACTGGTCACTCCTTCGGGGGAACGGTAGCGATAACCCGATTTGTACCATTTTGGTACTGCCGGGCATACCAGTTCTGCACCGGGTCGTGTGTTGCCGGGTCCAGCCGCAGCGGCCCGCGCGGGCTGGGTAACTCGCCGACCCCGCCCAGCTCGGCCGTCAGGTCACCGCCCCGGGCCGCGGCCCGGTCGACCAGCGACATGGCGTCCCAGCTCTGCACCGCCACCACCGAGGGGTTCCGGCCGGTCCGCGTCTGCCACTTCGCCACGAACGCGGTGTTCTCCGGGTTCTCCAGCCCCGGCGCGTACAGCCCGACGCTGACGATGCCCTCCGCGTCCGCCCCGACGGCCGCCAGCACGTCCTCGTCCGTGAGGTTCTGGCAGGTCAGCAGGTCGATCCTGGCGTCGTAGCCGAGCTGCCTGAACGCCTTGGCGAAGGCGACCGCCTCGCCCCCCGCGTAGAACGCGTACAGCAGCTCCGCCTCCGCCGGGATCCGCGCCAGGTAGGGCGCCAGGTCCGGCGTTCTGCCGTACGGGGTGAGAACGCGTTCCAGCTTGCCGGCTCCGTACCCCTCCTCGAAGCCGTCCAGGGTCTCGACGCCGGCCGAGTAGTCGGAGGCCATCAGCACGGCGGGGCGGCGGCCGTGGGCCTGGGCGGCGTAGCGGCCCGCGGCGTGCCCGTGGGCGTGGTTGGTGAACGACACCCGGAACACGCCGGGCCCGCCCAGGTCGTCGGCCCCCGCGTTGGCCACCACGACGGGAGTCCGCCCGGCCTCGGCCACCACGGCCTCGGCCACCGGCGAGGCCAGCAGGCCGGTGATCACGTCCACCCGGTCGCGCTCGATGAGCTCCCTGGCGGCCCGCCTGCCCTGCTCGGCGGTGCCGCCGTCGTCGGCGACGACCAGCCTGGCGGGCCTGCCGCCCAGCTCGCCGCCGTGCTCCTCCAGGTAGAGGCGCATGGCGCGTTCCATCTCGTCCCCGAGCGGGGCGTAGACGCCGGTCTGGGAGATGATCGCCCCCACCCGGACCTCGCCGTCCTCGTGCCGCGGCGGCTGCGGCGCGGCGCCGCCGCCGCAGCCTGCCGCCATCAGCACCATCAGCCCGACGACGGGCGGTAACCGCATGGTGAGCTCCCCTCAGCAGCCCAGGAACACCTCGGCGTTGCGGCGCATCAGCTTGGCCCGCGCCCCGTGGGTGAGGAACCCGGCGGTCCTGACCAGCTCGCCCGCGGGCGACTCGCCCAGCGGGTACGGGTAGTCGGAGCCGAGCATGACGTGGTCCTCGCCGAAGGTGTCGACCAGCAGGCGCAGCGCCCGCTCGTCGAAGACGACCGAATCGACGCCGAACCGGCCGAGATAGGCGGACGGCGGCCTTTCCGAGACGCCGACCACGTCCTTCCTGCGGTGCCAGGCGTTCTCCAACCGGCCGAGCCAGAAGGCGAACGACCCGCCGCCGTGGGCGAAGCAGATGCGCAGGGTGTCGGGGACGCGGTCGAACACGCCGCCGAGGATCATCGCCAGGATCGACAGATGGGTCTCGGCAGGCATGCCCACCAGCCACCGCGCCATCCACCGGTCGAGCCGGGGCCCCGACGGCATGTCCCACGGGTGCACGAACACCGGGACGCCCCGGTCGGCGCAGTGGGCCAGGAACCGTACGATCCCGTCGTCGTCCAGGTCGCGGTCGCCGGCGTGGTTGCCGATCTCGACCCCCCGGTGCCCGTTGGCGAGACACCGGTCCAGCTCTTCGCAGGCCAGGTCGGGATCCTGCAGCGGCACCTGGCAGAACGGGATCAGCCGGTCGCCGTCGCAGATCTCCAGCGCCAGGTCGTTGAAGATCCTGGCGATCCGCACGCCCTCGGCGGGCGGCCGGTCGTAACCGAAGAACACCGGCGTCGGCGAGACCACCTGCCGGTCCACCCCGTCGGCGTCCATCGACTCCAGGCGCACCCGGGGGTCCCAGCACTCGTGGCGGATCCGGCGGAACTCCGCGCCGCCGACGAGGATGACCGCCTCGCGCTCGGACTCCACCCGCAGGCTGGGCGCCCCCGGCCAGCCCAGGTCGGGCCAGCCCCTGGGCACGTAGTGGGTGTGGACGTCAGTGACCATTCAGCCCTTGCCCGGATGGAGCGCGCCGCAGCCCGCGCAGGTGCGCGCCTTCTCGTCGGCGTAGAACGCGTTGAACACCGGCGGCAGGTCGGCGACGATGTCGCGTACCTGCAGCTCGACCTCGTGGACCAGCGAGCCGCACTGCTCGCAGTACCACTGGAACCTCTCCAGCGTGCCCTCCGGCCGGATCCTCTCCACCACCAGCCCGACCGACCCCTCCTCGGGCCGCTGCGGGGAGTGCGGCATGGACGGGGGCAGCAGCCACATCTGCCCCTCCCTGATGTGCACGGTCTCCGGCCCCCTGTCGGTGATCACGTTGACGTGCATGTTGCCGCGGACCTGGTAGAAGAGCTCCTCGTACGGGTCGACGTGGTAGTCGGTGCGGGAGTTGGGCCCGCCGACCACCATGACGATGAAGTCCTCGGCGCCCTCGAAGACCACCTTGTTGCCGACCGGGGGCTTGAGCAGGTGGGCGTGCTCGTCGATCCACTTCGTGAAGTCGATCGGAGGGATCATGATCTCTCCAGGGGGTGATAGGCGACGGCCTGCATCTCGATCAGCAGGTGCGGGTGCGGGAGCTGGTGGACGGCCACGGTGGTGCGGGTGGGCCCCTCCTCGTCGAAGAACTCGGCGTAGACCTCGTTGTAGCCCTTGTAGTCGTTCATGTTCACCAGGTAGGCGGTGATCTGGACGAGGTCGGCCAGCGAGCCGCCCGCGGCTTTGAGTATGTCGCCGACGTTCTCGATGACGGCTCTGGTCTGGGCGCGGATGTCGAGGTCGGTGACGCCCAGCTCGTCGGCCTCGGCGCCGACGAAGGTGTTGTCCGGCCTTCTGGAGCTGGTGCCCGAGACGTACAGGAAGTCGCCGGCCCGGCGCACGTGCGGGAACCGGCCGCGCGGCGTCGCCTTGCCCTCGACCCGCAGCGCCCGGCCGCGATCGCGTGTCACGGGGAGAACACCGCCCGGACGGAGCCCAGCCCGTCGACGTGGGCCTCGAACGCGTCGCCCGGCTCGGCCGGGACCACCGGCCCGAGCGCCCCGGTCAGCACCACGTCACCGGCGCGGAGCGGGAAGGCGGTGCGGCCCAGCGCGCCGGCGAGCCACACGGCGGCGTTGAGCGGGTGGCCCATGCAGGCCTCGCCCGAGCCGGTGGAGACCTCCGCGTCCGCGCGGGTCATCCGCATCCCGGCCGACCGCAGGTCGGAGCCCATCAGCGAGGTGGGCGTGTTGCCGAGCACGAAGGCGCCGGCGGAGGCGTTGTCGGCGATGGTGTCAGGGAGCGTGATGTCCCAGTCGGCGATGCGGGAGTCGGCGATCTCGATGGCCGGCAGCACGAAGTCGACCGCCCTGATCACCTCGGCCACCGTGAACGGCCCGCCCACCAGGTCGGCGCCCATCACGAAGGCGATCTCCGCCTCGACCTTGGGCTGCAGGAAACGCGTGATGGGGATAGGCAGCCCATCGGAATACGACATATCCGCAAAAAGCATGCCGTAGTCCGGCTGGTCGATGCCGAGCTTCTCCCGCAACGGCACGTTCGTCATGCCGATCTTGCGGCCGACCAGCCGTCGCCCCTCGTCCAGGGCCCGCCGGGTGTTGATCTCCTGGACGGCGTACGCCTCCTGCGCGGTGCCGACCAGGTCGCGCACCGGCTCGCACGATTTACCCGACCGCGCGGCCTCCGCCAACCGGTCGGCCGCGTGGCTTCGCCCGTCGACCGCCTGCGACCATTCATCGTGCATCGGGTCACTCCCGCTCGATCGTGATCGTGTCTCTTAGCATCGTCTCTCGCCGCGCCGACGCGCGCCATGCCGCTCACGCTTCCCCGGCCGGGACCTGTCCTGAGGGTCATCTTCCCGTAGCCGTCGCCTGCGGACATCATGGTCCGGTGGCGCGCACGTGGGAATTATGGGGAAACGTCATTATTGCTGGTACTTTTGCCCTTCCCCTCGCCGCTCTGGCCGTCGTGCTGCTGTCGCGCCGCCGGGCCCGCCGCGGGCACCCCGCGCCCCTGCGCACCGCCCTCGCCGACGTCGGGATCGCGGCCGGCACCGCGCCCTGGATCTGGATGATCCTCACCCCGGGAACCGGCCAGGAGGGCGTCAACCTGATCCCGTTCGCCGACCTCGCCGCGGTGGTCCGATCGCCGTGGGAGACGGCGTTCGTGCAGGTCGGAGGCAACCTGCTGGTGTTCGCCGCGCTCGGCGCGCTGCTCCCGGTGCGCACCGCCAGGATGGCCTCGCCGGCCCGCGTGGCGGCCGTCGCGGGGGCCGCCTCGCTGCTCGTGGAGACCCTGCAGTACGTCCTGCGGCTCGGCCGGTTCTCGTCCGTGGACGACGTGCTGATCAACACGGCCGGTGCGGTGGCGGCGGCGCTGATTACTCGCCGCTGGTGGGCGAGAGCGGTAACGGGCGAACCGGTTCGGGGATAACGGCTGCACAAAAACCGGCCGATGTCACCACACAGGCACACACCGCGCAAAAAGAGACTCGCGACCAACCTCCGTATCTGTGCGATCGTGGACAAGACGGGGCAAGTTCTCTGGAGACGCCAAACCCGGTTGGTGACAGAGGGTGATCTAACTGTGTCTGAATCCCCGGTACCCCAAGAACCTCCTATCTATCGCCAGATCGCCGACGCACTCCGCGACCGGATCCACTCCGGCGACCTGCGCGACGGGGACCGGCTACCAGGCGAGAACACGCTCATGACCGAGTACGCGATCGCCCGGGCCACGGCCAGGCAGGCGCTCGCGGTTCTGATCAACGAAGGTCTGGCGGTGCCGAAGCGAGGCTCGGGGGTCTACGTGCGACTGTTCAAACCCATACGCAGGCACGGATCCCGCCGCCTGGCGCGCGAACAATGGGGGCAGGGACGATCGATCTGGGACGCCGACACCCGCGGCCGCCCCTTCACCGTCGACCAGGTCGAGGTGGCCCGCGAACAGGCCCCCGACGAGGTGGCGAACGTGCTCGGCGGCCCCGACGTCTGGGTCCGCAGGCGCCGCTACCTGGTCGACGCCAGGCCCGTGCAGCTGGCCACCTCCTACTTCCCCGCGCGGCTCGTGGAGGGCAGCCCGATCACCGAGGCCGACACCGGGCCAGGAGGCGTCTACGCCAGGCTGCGCGACCTCGAACTCCCCCCGGCCCACTTCACCGAGGAGGTCCGCGCCCGCATGCCCAGCCCTCGCGAGAGCGCCCTGCTCGGCCTGCCGGCCGGCACCCCCGTCATCGTCGTCGACCGCACCGCCTACGCCGCCGCCGGAATGCCCGTGGAGGTCAACGAGATGGTCCTGGACGCCGCGGCATACGTACTCCAGTACGACTTCGACGCCTGAATCAAGGGCGGATGTCAAGCGATAGGTTGACCTGTCCCCCACGATCATTGCGTTCTCTAGAGAAGTGGCGCACGCTCGAAGCGGATGGAACCTCGGCCAGGGGCTCTTGGAAGGGCGGTGTGGATGACCTTTGATCGGCATCTCGCCGAAATCGCCCGGGAGTACCCGCAGTGGACCATCTGGCGAAGCGATGCCGGCCGCTGGTGGGCCACGCGCCACCACCCGATCAGCGCCGAGCAGCGCGACGCCGGCTGTGCGATGACCATCGACGCGGACGACCCGGAAGACCTGCGCGAGCAGCTCCGGGACCAGGAGAGACGAGCCGGCGAGCCCGAGCGGCGCGCCGGCCCGGCACCTCCGTGAGCGGCGGGCGCCTCACCCGCCGCCACCACGATCCGCCCGGTGCCGGGTCCTGCGTCTCGGCGGCCCCGGCACCGGGCCACCAAGAGGGGGCACGCGTGGAAGCCTCCGACCCGATCGGGGGCGGAGGCTTCCACCCGCTACTTGCGCAGCTCCAGACGTCCCAGGTTGACGTCCGTGTCGTCCACCGACCGCTCCTCCCGCGGCTCCTCGTCCTCGACGATGACCCGCACGTCGTCCTGCTCCTGCCCGCTCGGGAGCTCCTGCTGCGCGGCCGGCGGCGCGATCGCCTCCGGCACCAGCGGGCCCGCCCCCGCCTCCTTGCGCATCAGGTCGCTGAGCACCGAGTTGACCTCGTTCAGCCTGCGGACCACCTCGTTGTGGGTGTTGCTCAGGTACTCCACGCGGCGGCCGGCGTGCTCGTCGAGCGAGGCCACCCGCTGCTGCGCCGCCGCCAGTGACGCCTCGGCCTCCGCGCGGGCGGCCTCCACCGTCCGCTCCGCCTCGGCCCGCGCCCCTGCCATGGTCTGCTCCGCCTCGGCCGTCGCGGACGCGACCATCCGCTCGGACTCCTCCCGGGCCGCGGTGACCGTGCGCTCGGCCTCGGCCTGCGCCTCGCGCACCCGGGTCTCCGCCTCGGCGCGCGCCGACGAGCGGGCCTCCTCGGCGTCGGCCCCGGCCTGTGCCAGCATGCGCTCGGCCGCCTCGGTGGCCTCGGCGACCCGCCGCTCCGCCTCCGCCTGCGCGGAGGTGAGCATCTTGTCGGCGGTCTCACGGGCCGAGGTCAGCAGCCGGTCGGACTCGGTCTTCGCGGACTCGCGCAGGGCGCTGCTCTCGGCCTCGGCCTCCTCCCGCATGGCCGTGGCCTCTTCGTGGCCGAGCTTGAGAATCTGCTCCAGCCGGGTGCTCGGGTTGAAGTTCTGGGGCACCTCGGCGATCTGCCGCCTGGCCTCCGCGAGCTCGACCCGGCTCTGCTCGGCCTGGTCGATCGCCCGTGCCAGCCGCTCCTCCAGGTCCCTGATCTGGTTGCCGGTCCTGGCCATGTAGTCGTGCACCTGGCGGCGGTTGTAGCCGCGCATGGCCACTTCGAAGGTGTCGTCCTGCATGAGGTCGGGGATGCTGTCGTGCCGTTGTGTCATGGGGATTACCTAATTCGCGTGAGGCGGGGGATAACTGCGGATTGTGAGGGTGTGACGACGAGACGTCAGTAATCGACTTTCCTGCCAACTGCCCATACCCGCAACCGGAATGCCAGAGCCGGGCAGGAAACGGCGGGAATTACGATGGGTCAGATGTACATCGCTGCATTGGACGACGGGGCGGCCCCGGAGATCCACCCGGACGCGTACGTCGCCCCTGGCGCCGTCGTGGTCGGCAGGGTCTCGATCGGCCGGGCGTCGAGCATCTGGTACGGCTCCGTTCTCAGGGCGGACAGTGAGCGCATCGAGATCGGTGAGGAGTGCAACGTCCAGGACCTGTGCTGCCTGCACGCCGACCCCGGCGAGCCGGCCATCCTGGAGCCCCGGGTGAGCCTGGGGCACAAGGCCATGGTCCACGGCGCCCACGTCGAGTCCGGCGCGCTGATCGGCATCGGCGCGATCGTGCTGGGAGGGGCCCACGTGGGAGCCGGCACGCTCGTCGCGGCGGGCGCGCTGATCGGGCCCGGCAAGAAGATCCCGGCCGGCGTGCTGGTGGCGGGGGTGCCGGGGAAGATCGTACGCGAGCTGACCGACGACGACCGGGCGTCCTTCGCCCGCACGCCCGACACCTACATGGCGGCGGCGCTCAGGCATCGGCGGGCGTCACCACTTTGATCAGCACCTCGTCCGAGACCGACGCGGTGTTCAGCGGGTCGGCGTAATCGGGCAGCTCCGGCCGGAGGAACCGCACGTAGTCGACGGTCATCTTCAGGTCGGGCTGCCCCTTCACCTGCTTGGCGTTGCCCTTGACGTGGTCCTTCTTGAGCGCGTAGTAGCTGTCCCAGTCGGTGTACGCGACCATGCCCCACTGCAGCACCTCGGGGAACTCGGTCGGCCAGCGGTCGGCCACCTTCCACTCGCCGCCCTCCTCCTTGTAGAGCGCGGCGCACACCCTGCCCACCCGGGCCAGCACTAACTCCGTCCAGCCGCTCTTGACGGCTGTCTCCTTGGGCTTGGAGCTGCCGTCCCTGGTGTACTTCGACTCCAGCCGGCCGGTCCTGTCGGTCGTGCCTGTGGTGATCGACACCCAGTTGGCGTTGTCGTACGAGTCCGGCACCCGGGCCATCAGGCCGCCGAGCGAGAACTTGCGCCTGGGCTTGCCGCCGCTCTTGCCCTCGACCTTCACCCTGGCGTGCATGACGATGTCGCCGGCCAGGTCCTGGTAGACGAACGGGCCGCGGAAGCCGTCGAACCAGGCGGAGGTCTTGGGCTCCAGGTACATGGCGCCCTTGGCGGTCTTGCCGACGTCCATCTTGGCGAGCCGGTCGACGTCCTTCTCCTTCTCGCTGAGCTTGAGCCACATCGACAGGTCCTTGGCGGACGCGAACTCGGTGGAGGCGCCGCCCACCTCGCCGCCCGGCGTGGGGGGCTGGGCCTTCTCCAGCGTGAGCACGCCTGGCCCCTCCAGCGGCGGCTGGGCCGCCGTGATCGTCCCGCACCCGCTCACCACACCCACGACCGCCATCATGCCCGCCAGTCTCGCCCTCATAGCGGACATTCTGCCGTGTACTGCCAACCTTCGGTTACGGACGGACTACTACGATGGCCGCCGTGCGCCCCTGGAATGCGTTCACCGCCGCGGAGGCGGAGATCCGCGCGATGGTCGACGACCCGCGCTGGCAGGGGCTGCCCGGCGACACCCGCGCGCACGCGATCGCCGCCAGGACGCTGGTGACCCGCGACGGCGACCGGTGGCTGTTCGGCGCGCACGCGCGCTGGCACCTGCACGACCCGGCCGACGGCCGCTGGCACCCCGCGCCGCCGCCCCGGCGCATCCGCGCCCGGCAGGTGGGCCACTCCCCGGCCGCGCTGCCTACGAAGATCATCCCCGGCGGTCCCGACTTCGCCGCAGAGCCGGGCTCCACGCAGGCCTTCGTCGGCCCCGACGTGCCGCCGAAGCTGTGCGAGCGCGTCAACGACCTGCTGCGGGCCAACTGCCGCAGGAGCGAGCTCGACTATCCTCTCGCCGCCTTCGACGACGTCTTCGCCTCCGACGTGCCCAGCACGGTGGCGGCCATCTGGGGCACGATCATGTGGTGCGCGTACGCGCCGGCCTTCGACGGCAACGAACGGCTGATCACCATGTTCGGCCAGTTCCTGCGCCGGTCGCTGCCGGGCGACGAGTGGGTGCGCTGGCTGCCGGCGCCGCCGCTGGCGGGCCTGGTCGCGTTGGTGGGCGAGCGGCTGCGGGCCGGCCACCCGCGCACCGCGCTGCGCCTGGCCGCGCTGATCGCCGACACGGCTCACATCCTGCTGTCCGACACCCGGTTCAGGCCGCGCGCGCTGGCGCTGCTCACGATGGTGGAGCCCGAGCTGCGGAAGCCGGGCCTGGACGACGACGCGGCCGCGCGCGGCGACCAGGAGCTGCGCCGGGCCTGGCTGCGCCGCTGCCCGCCGCGGCTGGCCCGGGCGGTGATGGTGGAGACCGACCCGGAGGCCCACCTGTCCCACACGGTCTACGACCTCGTCGAGGCGCTGGCCTTCACGACCGACCCGCCGCGGGCCGCCGCCGCCTATCTGGCGGACCTGTCCGACTCCAAGGGGCTGCTGCCGCCCCGGCTCGACCACCGGCTCCGTCACGCGTACGAGGAGCTGCTGCGGGCGGGCCTGACGAGCACGTCGGCGGGCGAGCGGACCGAGCCGGAGGGTTTTCCCGTGCGGCCCGCCGGAGGCTTTTCCGGTCAATACCGGAACCCCGATAAGGAGTCGTTCACCGGCCCGATGACCGGCTCCGGCCCGCTTCCCGGGCGGGGCGGTTCCGTTACGGGAACGGGGGGCGTTCCGGGGCCCAATAAGCCGAGTACAGGTCACATTTCGGAAACGGCTCCGGAGAACACCGGCACGCGGCGGCTCCGGCTGCCGGGAGCCGGTCCGCCCGACCTGCGGGGCGGGTTCACGCACGTGCGCGACGAGGCCGGCACCGGCATGATGCCGCCCGACCGTGCCAGTACGGCCGCGGTGCTGGGAGCCGCGTACGCGGTGGGGCTGGCCTGGCATCGGGTGTCCGGGGCGCGGGTGCCGGAGCGGGGGTTCGCGGGGTCGGCCGCGCTGGTGCGCCGCCTGGTCCTGGAGCGCGACGACCCCATGAGTCACACGTAAACCACTAATGCCGCTATTTCACCCTAACTCCGCCTATATCGTTCTAACACTTAAGATCACGCGTTATTAGCTGAATTGTGATCTCTACCCGGGGAAATGATCCCCTTGGGGCCTCATCGGCGACGAAAGGAATGACTCCGATGGGCCATGTCGCCGGAAGGGCCCGCGCCGTAACCTCGGAGAGGGTGTGGGCTGCGGAAGGAAGGACGACGCGGTGGGGCACGAAAACTTGGACACTCGGGTCCATGACCGTGTCGCGTTGGACGAGATTGCGCTCTACGCCGAGGTGCTCACCGCCGTCGCTGTCAGCGAGCGGCGGCTGACCTTGGACGAGCTCGACGACGCGCTCGGATTGCGGACTTCGGCGAGTCGCTGAAGACGATCACATGACTTGGTCCCGGACTCCCCCAGGGGTCCGGGACATGTCATGTACGGGGTGGCTCACGATGACTAGTCCTCCCGAGGGGCGGCCCTCCTACGAACGGACGAGTCGCGCGATCGCGGCCGAGGCCTCCTTGACCTTCGCGTCGGCCTCCGGGCCACCGGTGGCGATGGCGTCGGCGACGCAGTGGGAGATGTGCTCCTCCAGCAGCCCCAGCGCCACCGCCTGCAACGCCCGCGTCGCGGCCGAGACCTGGGTGAGGACGTCGATGCAGTAGGCGTCGTCGTCGACCATGCGCTGCAGGCCCCTGATCTGCCCTTCGATGCGCCTGAGCCGCGTCAGATAGGCCTGCTTGTCTCCGCTGTACCCATGCATACATCTAAGGTACCCGCTCCGGGTATCACTCAGCGGAGCCCTGCGAACAGCTTCTCCCACTGCTCGCCCACCTCGTCGGCGGCGTGGCGGATGGCCGTGTCGAGCGCCCCGGCGGCCAGCGAGCGCCGCCTGCGCTCGTCGCCGATGAGCGCCAGCATCGCCCCGGCGAACGCCTGCTCGTCGGCCTCAGGCACCAGCACGCCGTTGTAACCGGTGGCCACGAACTCGGCGGGCCCGTGGCTGCCCTCGAACGCCACCACGGGCACCCCGCACCCCATCGCCTCCAGCACGGTCATGCCGAGGTCGGCGGTGTGGGAGGTGTTGGCCACGATCGACGCCTTGGCGAACTCGCCGGTCAGGTCGGGGGTGGTGCCCATGAAGTAGACGTGGTTGTGCAGGCCCAGCTCGTCGACCAGCGCGCGCAGCCGCCGCTCCTCGGGGCCGCTCCCGTACAGCCTGAGCCGCCAGTCGGGACGCTCGGCGGAGACGACGGCGAAGGCGCGGATCAGCCTGTCGTACGACTTGGCGGCCACCCAGCGCCCGCCCGCCGCCACGATGCGGTTGTCCATCCGCGAGCGGGGCCACGGCGAGCCGGGCAGCGCGTCGGGGATGGCGTGCACGTGCGGCCCGGAGTCGAGCAGCCTGGCCCACTCCTCGCGGGCCGGCTCGGTGGCCGCGACGACGGCGTCCAGGCGCGGGTAGAGCTTCTTGACCGGGCCGGGCACCGCCGGCCTGCCCCACTCGCGGGCGATGCGCAGGATCTCGCGCGGGGCGTGCCGCGCGGCCTGGACACTCAGCCCCGGCCTGGCGGTGACGAGAACGTCACTTCTGAGTGAGCGCAGCATCCGCCACAGCGCCACCTCCGTGCGCACCTGCCCCTGCGGGAACAGGCGCCGGACGCCTGGCCTGACGTCGATCACCGAGCGCATGGTCACGCCCGCGGCGACCGGGAAGAACGGCTTCTCCTTCTGCCTCCTGAGGCTGATCACCTCGACCTCGTGCCGCTGGGCCAGCGCGCCCGCGAGGTTGAGCGCCGAGCGCACGTCTCCTCGCATCGCGTACGCGGAGGAGAGCAGGAAGGTGACCTTCACCCGCCCACCTCGATGCGCAGCTCGTCGTCGGCGGTGTAGGAGGGCTTGATGGGCACGCCGTCGATGCGGGCCGAGGGGTAGTGCAGGCGGCGCCGCTTGCCGTCGACGTCGTCGAGCCAGCCGCCCAGCCGCAACGGCTCGCCGACCCCGTCCACCTCCAGCGACGGCTCCCACGTACCCGAGGCCTCGGGGTCGGCGGCGAGCACGTCGACCAGCGAGACCGCAGCGTGGAAGCGCACGCCCTGGACGGTGGCGTTGGCCGACACGCGCGCGCCCGTCTGCCTGCGCTGCAGCGCCAGCATGGCCTCGTGACGGGAGTCGTCGTCCTCCAGGCCGGTGTAGGCGAGCAGGCCGGTCACCTCGAAGCGGCCCTCCCTGAACCAGACCGCCCGCACCTCCGCCACGGGCGCGGCGTCGTCGATCTTCAGCGCCAGATAGCCGTTGCGGGTGCGGTAGGAGCGGTAGGCGAGCGTGCGCTTGCACAGCGCGTACGCGTCGAGATGGTCGAGCGAGAAGCCTGGGTCGATGCTGCGCAGCCTGTTGCGTTTGCCCTGGTGGCGCAGGTAGGCGTCCCAGCGCCCGGCGGTGAGCAGCAGCGGGGCCAGCGACACGGCGACGGTGGCCTCACGCGCGACGGCGCCGGGCGTGCCGAGCGTCACCTCCCGCTCCACGCCGCTGGTGCGGTGGCGCAGCACCAGCTCGGTGCCGCTCTTCAGCGGCTCCTCCATGGCGAGCCGGAGGGAGAGGACGTCGGCAAGGGTGACTTCGGAGTCTGTCACGACAACGCTCATCACGAGCCCCCCTCCCCGTCGAATAGAGCCATGCGACGTTGAGGTTACCGTGATTTACCCGTTATGTGGATGCCGGATTTCCGGCGATCACCCCCTTTGACCGGCGAAACTCCTCCACAGACACCTGTGGAGGAGTTTCACTTTCCGGGTCAGACAGGGGTCTTCACGGATTTGATCAGGAGCTGCGCGACGTCCACGACCTCCAGCGACTCCTTGGCCTCGCCGCTGTTCTTCTTCTCATTGATCGCATCGCCCAGCATCACCATGCAGAACGGGCACGCGGTGGAAACCGTGTCCGGATCCGTGGTCAGCGCCTCGTCCACCCGTTCGGTGTTGATGCGCTTGCCGATCCGCTCCTCCATCCACATCCGCGCCCCGCCCGCGCCGCAGCAGAAACCGCGGTCCTTGTGCCGGTGCATCTCCTGCGTCTGCACCCCCGGCACCTTGGACATGATGTCGCGGGGCTGGGAGTAGACCTTGTTGTGCCGGCCCAGGAAGCACGGGTCGTGGTAGGTGATCTTCTCCTCGATCGGCGTGATCGGGGTCAGCCTGCCCTCGTCGACCAGCTTGGCCAGCAGCTGGGTGTGGTGCACGACCTCGAACATGCCGCCCAGCTGCGGATACTCATTCGCCAGCGTGTTGAAGCAGTGCGGGCAGGTGGCCACGATCTTCTTGACCCCGGCCTCGTTCAGCGTCTCGATGTTCTGCTGGGCGAGCATGTTGAACAGGTACTCCATGCCCAGCCGGCGGGCCGGGTCACCGGTGCACGCCTCCATCGGGCCGAGCACCGCGAACTTCACCCCGGCGATGTGCAGCAGCTCCGCCACCGCCTTGGTGGTCTTCTTCGCCCGGTCCTCCAGCGCGCCGGCGCAGCCCACCCAGAACAGGTACTCGGCGTCCTCGGGCATCTTCTCGTCGACCAGCTCGACCTCGAAGTCCAGCTCGGCGATCCAGTCGGCCCGCTTCATCTCCGACATGCCCCACGGGTTGCCCTTGTTCTCCAGGTTCTTCACCATCACCCCCGCCTCCGACGGGAACGACGACTCCACCATCACCTGGTAACGACGCATGTCGATGATGTGGTCGATGTGCTCGATGTCGACCGGGCACTGCTCCACACACGCGCCGCAGTTCGTGCACGACCACAGCACGTCCGGGTGGATCACCCCGTCCTCACCCACCAGCGGCTTGTTCAGCAGCGCCAGCACGTCGGTGTCCTCGTGTCCGTTGCCCCCGTTGGCCGCCGCCATCAGGTACGGGGCGACCGCGAAGGCGTGGTCACGCTGGTCCAGGATGAGCATCTTCGGCGACAGCGGCTTGTCGGTGTTCCACGCCGGGCACTGCGACTGGCAACGGCCGCACTCGGTGCAGGAGTAGAAGTCCAGGAACCCCTTCCACGTGGTGTCACCGATCTTGCCCCGGCCCAGCCGCTCCGGATCCAGGTCCTCGTCCTCGAAGTCGACCGGCTTGCCGTCCACGCGCATCTCCGGCACCGCGCCCATGCCATCGGGGCGGCGCGAGAACAACACGTTCAGCGGCGCGGTGAAGATGTGCAGGTGCTTGGAGTGCACCACGATGATCAGGAACACCAGCATGAAGCCGATGTGCAGGAGCAGCGCGATCTCCTCCAGCAGCCCACTGGCCGGCAGCACCTGGCCCAGCGGGATCGACACGAACGCGCCCGAGGAGTACGGCAGGTTGCCGTTGGCCGCGGCCGCGCCCCTGGCCAGGAACAGCGTCCAGATGATGTTGAAGATCATGAATAGCACCAGCCACGCGCCGCCCAGGTGCGAGCCGGAGAAACGCGACTTGCGGCCCAGCGTCTTCGGCGAGTTCTTCACCCGGATGACCGCGAAGGCGACCAGGCCCAGCAGACATGCCACCGCGATGAAGTCCTGCAAGAACCCCAGCACCGGCCACTGCCCGATCAACGGGATGTGGAAGTTCGGCCGGCCGGTGACCGCCCCCTGGATGATCGCGCCGTACGCCTCGATGTAGACGGTCAGCAAGATGAAGAACGCCCACATGACGAAGAAGTGCGCCACACCCGACGGCGTCCATTTGAGCAGCTTCTTCTGGCCGAGCACCTCCACCAGCTGCGTCTTGATCTCCGCGCCGGCGTTGTCCTTGGCGTACTGGATGCGCTCGGGGGCCGGCGGGCCCACCGTGGCGAGCTTGAACAGGAACAGAGCCCTGCGGCCCGCGACGGCCACCGCCACGACGGTCATCACGAGCCCGATGATGGCTACCCAGAGCACGGGTCCTCCCACAACGACGTTGTTTGTCAGCGTACGGTCACCCCGCTGACCTGGCCCCGCCGGGATCCTACCCGCGAGTAACTTCCTGGAGGTAACCGGGTTTCACCTTATGGTGAGGATCAGCTCCAGAACAATGCTCTACAGTGTGAGATAGCGCTGAATCGTCGGCGCCAGCAGCTCCACCAGCTCCTCGGGCTCGGCGCTCGCCATGGGCTCCAGCCGCAGCACGTGGCGGGCCACGATCACCCCGAACATCTGCGAGAAGGCGGCCTCGATCCGGAGATGGGGGATCCCGAGGTGGTCGGCCACCCGGTAGAGCAGGGCGTTGGTGATGAACTCGCGGAACAGCACGCGCGACTGCTCGTGGGTCATGGCCGAACGGACCAGCGCGATCATCGGCTCACGGGTCTCGGGATCGCCGGTCACCGTGAGCATCATGGTAACCAGCCGCCTCCCGAGCTCTTCACGGGGGCCGTCGAGCAGCACCGAGACCACCAGGTCAGGCGTGATCGGCAGCCGCATGGCCGCCGCGAACATGCCTTCCTTGGTGTCGAAGTAGTGGTGGACCAGCGCCGGGTCGACCTTCGCCTCCCTGGCGATGCCGCGCACCGTGGCCTTGTCGAAGCCCTTCTCGGCGAACACCTTCCGGGCCGCCGCGAGGATCTCCCCGCGCGTGTCGGCCGAGCCGGGACGCCGCCCCGGACGTCTCTTGATGGTGCTCACCGGCCAACCGCCAGGTAGACCCGCATCGGCACCGACACCACGTTCTCCGGGAACTCACGGCGCAACTCCGCCCGCTGCAGCTCCACCAGCGCGTCGGCCTCGGCTTCCGGCATCGCCGCCATGTACGAGTGAGAACGCAGGTCGAGCAGGAAGTCTTCGATCGCGACCAGGCGGGTCCACGGGATCCAGCGCTCCTCCACCACCTCGAACGCGGCCGCGATCGGCGGCACCGACCACTCCTCCGCGGCCGGCCCCCAGTAGGTGGGGCACGCCCCGGCCAGCCGCTCCTCGTGGGCGGCCAGCCACTCGGCCTGGGCCGCGTGCGCGAAGTTCCAGCAGGCGGCGATGGCCCCGCCCGGCCGCAACACCCGCCTGGCCTCCTCGATCGAGGTCGCGGGGTCGAGCCAGTGCCAGGACTGGCCGTACGTCACCAGATCGGCGGAGCGCCCGGTCAGCGGCAGCGCGTTGCCGTCGGCCCGCACCGCGGCCACCCCCGCCGTGCCCTTGGCCCGCAGCCGGGCGAGCATCTCCGCGCCCGGATCGACCGCGGCGACCCGGGCGCCGCGGGCGCGCAGGGCGTGCGCGAGCTTCCCGGTGCCGGCCCCCACGTCGACCACCGTGGCGCCGTCGAGCGGCACGCCGGACACCTCCGCCAGCGCGTCGTAGAGCTCGTCGGGATAGCCGGGCCGGCCGGCGTCGTAGGCGTCGGCCACCCGCTCGAACGCCAGGCCGAGCTCGCGGCTCGGCCCCGTGCGCAGGCGCTCATGGGTCATCGCGAGGCTGCCAGGTAGAGCCGGGCGAAGGCGAGCGCCTCGGCCAGGTCGTCGATGCGCTCGGAGCGGCTGGCCGCCTTGCGGGTGTTGATCTCCAGGACGACCAGGCCGTCGTAGCCGTTGCGGGCCAGGCGCTCCAGCATGGGCGCGCACGGCTGGTTGCCCCTGCCCGGCACCAGGTGCTCGTCCTTGTTGGTGACCCCCATGCCGTCGGCCAGGTGGAGGTGCGCCAGCCGGTCGCCGAGCTTGGTGGCCATGTCCATGGCGTCGGAGCCGGACACGGCGGTGTGCGACAGGTCGAGCGTGACGTGCGGGAAGTCGTAGTCGGTCGGGTTCCAGTCGGGAGAGTAGGGCACCACGTCGTTGCCGCGGGCCCTGAGCGGGAACATGTTCTCAACCGCGAAGATCACGTCGGTCTCGTCGCGCATGCGGGCCAGCCCGACCTCGAACTCGCGGGCGTAGTCGCGCTGCCAGCGGAACGGAGGATGCACGACGACGGCCGAGGCGCCGAGCCGCTCGGCCGCCTTCTGCGCGCGGACCAGCTTGGCCCACGGGTCGCGCCCCCACACCCGCTGGGTGACGAGCAGGCAGGGCGCGTGGATGGCGAGGACGGGCACCTCGTAATGGTCGGAGAGCCGCTCGATCACGTCGATGTCCTGGCTCACCGGGTCGGCGCCGACCATGATCTCGACACCGTCGTAGCCCAGCCGGGCAGCCAGCTCGAACGCATCAGGCGTGCGTTCCGGATATACCGAAGCGGTGGACAATGCGATCTTCGCATTGGGCACGCGGATGACATCAGCCACGTTGCCAGCCTAAGCCGGATGTCCCGTGCTGGCGCGCCACCCCGTACGGTTGTCGCATGCCCAGGACGGTCCGAGGCGCGATCCCGAGCCCCAACATCTGGAACACACCGCAGGTGTACGAGCTGGAGAACCGCGCGGTCGACCCCGACGACACCGCCGGCGCGGCGATGCGGAAACTGCGGCCGTGGCAGGGCGCGACCGTGCTCGACATCGGCTGCGGCACCGGCTACCACCTGCCGGGCTACGCCGCCGAGGCGGCCCGGGTGATCGGCGTCGAGCCGCACCGCGACCTGGCCGCCGCGGCCCGCCGCCGGTGCGCCGCGCTCCCGTCCGTCGAGGTGCGCGAAGCCGCCGCCCAGGACCTGCCGCTGCCGGACGCCTCGGTCGACGTCGCGATCGCGCGCTGGGCGTACTTCTTCGGGCCCGGCTGCGAGCCGGGCCTGCGCGAGCTGTCCCGGGTCGTACGGCGCGGCGGCGCGGCCTTCGTCCTCGACCTCGACGCCACCGGGGGCGCGTTCGGCCGGTGGTTCCAGCGCACGGTCCCCGCCTACTCCGCGCCGAAGGTGGAGGCGTTCTGGGACCGCCAGGGCTGGCAGCGGCGGCGGCTCGACCTGCGCATGGTCTTCGAGCGGCGGGCCGATCTGGAGGCGGTGCTGCGCATCGAGTTCGCCCCCGAGGTGGCCGAGCAGGCCATCGCCGAGACGCCTGGCCTGGAGCTGGCCTATCCCAACGTGCTCCGCTGGCGCTACTTCTGAGCGCTTGACCTTGACGCCGGTGTCAACGTTTACCTTGAGCGCATGCGCATCGGAGAGCTGGCCCGGCGGACCGGGGTGAGCACCCGCTCGCTCCGCTACTACGAGCAGCACGGGCTGTTGCGCGCCCACAGGAGCGCCAACGGCTACCGCCACTACGCGGAGGCGGACGTCCGGCTCGTGTCGGAGATCCGCGCACTGCTGTCGGTGGGGTTCACGCTGGAGGACACCCGCCCGTTCGTCGACTGCCTGCGCTCGGGCCACGACAGCGGCGGGTCCTGCCCCGAGTCGATGGCCGTCTACCAGCGCAAGCTCGCCGAGATCGACGACGAGATCCGGCTGCTGCTGACCCGCCGCGCGGAGGTCGCCGCGCAACTCGCCGGATCGTGCGAAGGCTGCTTCTTCAGAGGAGACACATGATCACGCTCACCACGGACAACTTCGACGAGCAGGTGCTCGGCGCGGGCAAGCCGGTGCTCGTCGACTTCTGGGCCGAATGGTGCCCGCCCTGCAAGATGATCGCCCCCGTGCTGGAGGAGATCGAGGCCGAGCACGGGCTGACCATCGGCAAGCTCGACACCGACCACCACCCCGAGATCCAGGCCCGCTACGGCGTCATGAGCCTGCCCACGCTGCTGCTGTTCGAGGACGGCCGGCCGGTCAGGCAGATCGTCGGCGCCCGGCCCAAGCGCATGCTCGTCAAGGAGCTGGGCCTGGCGTAGCACCGGCTTGTCGGTCCGGCCCGCTAGCCTGCTCGCCATGGCCAAGACTGCGCAGAAGCCCGGATACCGCTGCGCCGAGTGCGGCTGGCGCACCCCCAAGTGGGTCGGCCGGTGCGGCGAGTGCCAGGCGTGGGGCACCGTCGACGAGGAGGGCGGCCGCGCCGGCGCGCACGTCGTCCAGGCCGGCGCCACCACCGCCCCGGCGATGCCGATCGGCCAGGTCAAGGCCGAGATCGCCGCCGCCCGCACCACCGGCGTCGGCGAGCTCGACCGGGTGCTCGGCGGCGGCCTGGTGCCGGGCGCGGTCGTGCTGCTTGCCGGCGAGCCCGGCATCGGCAAGTCGACGCTGCTGCTGGAGGCCGCCGCCCGCATCGCCGAGCGCGAGACCGTCCTCTACGTCACCGGCGAGGAGTCGGCCGCCCAGGTCCGGCTCCGCGCCGACCGCATCGGCGCCATCCGCGACCGCCTCTACCTGGCGGCCGAGACCGAGCTGTCGGCGCTGGTCGCCCACGTGGAGAAGATCCAGCCCCGCATGCTCGTGGTCGACTCGGTGCAGACCGTCGGCTCCGCCCAGGCCACCGGCGTCCCCGGCGGCGTCACCCAGGTCCGCGAGGTCGCGGCCAACCTCGTGCGGCTGGCCAAGGAGCGCGACATGTCGACCGTCCTGGTCGGCCACGTCACCAAGGAAGGCTCCATCGCCGGCCCGCGCACCCTCGAACACCTCGTCGACGTGGTGCTCAACTTCGAGGGCGACCGCCACTCCCGGCTCCGCATGGTCCGCGCGATCAAGAACAGGTTCGGCCCCACCGACGAGGTCGGCTGCTTCGACCTCCACGAGCGCGGCATCGAGGGCATCACCGACCCCAGCGGCCTGTTCGTCTCCCGCCGCTCCGACCCCGTCCCCGGCACCTGCGTGACCGTCACGGTCGAGGGCACCCGCCCCCTGCCCGCCGAGGTCCAGGCCCTGGTGGCGCGCACCGAGGCCCAGCAGCCGCGGCGCACCTCCTCCGGCCTCGACACCTACCGCGTCCAGATGGTCCTCGCCGTGCTGGAGCGCCGGCTCAACGCCCGGCTGGGCGGCTGCGACGTCTTCACCGCGACCGTGGGCGGCATCAAGCTCAGCGACCCGGCCGTCGACCTGTCGGTCATGCTCGCCGTCGCCAGCGCCGCGGGCGACAAGCCCCTCCCGGCGGGCCTGGTCGCGCTCGGCGAGGTCGGCCTCGCGGGCGAGCTCCGCCCCGTCAAGGACGTCCGCCGCCGCCTCACCGAAGCCGCCCGCCTCGGCTTCAAACGCGGCCTGGTCCCCGTCGGCTCCCTCGACGAGGGCACCCGCAAGCCCAACGGCCAGCGTTCCCTCGTCCCGGTCGGCCCGGTCGCCTTCGCCCCCGGCTTCGAGGTCGTCGAGGCGGAGAACGTCTGGGACGCCCTCACCCACGTGACCTGACCCGTACCTCTGAGGACCTGAGGGGGCGCTAGCCTCCCAGGGCCGACTTGACCGCCGCCGTGACCAGGTCGCGCACCGGCCGCGGCGCGTCCAGGAGCGCCGTCAGGTCACCGCCGCGGCCCTCCAGCAGCCCCGCGCCGATGTTGGAGAACGTCGACATCGTGTGCCCCACCTGATACGGCTCCAGCCCGGCCAGCGACGCCCGCGTCTCGCCCAGCGGAGCCGGCCGGTACTCGACGGGCCGGCCGAGCGTCTCGGCCAGCGCCTCGGCGAGCTCCCGCCCGCCGACCGCCTCCACGCCCTCCAGCTCGTACGTGCGGCCCGCGTGCCGCCGCGGCGTCCCCGACGCCCCCGACGTCAGGTCCGCCTGCGCCTCGGCCGCCACCCGCACGGCCACGGCGGCCAGGTCGTCGCGTGCGACGGCCGACAGCCGCCCGTCGCCGAGCGGCGCGGCGAACACCCCGCTCGCCGCCGCCGCGGCGGCCCCGGCCACGGCCAGCCCGGCCGGGATCTCGGCGTACAGGCCGTTGCGCAGGACGGTGACGTCGAAGGGCGCCTCGGCCAGCCGCGCCTCGGTCCAGCGGTGCGCGAGCGCGATCGTGAGCCGCTCCCCCGAGCCGGCCAGGCTGGTGTAGATCACGTGCCGGACTCCGGCGGCGGTGGCCGCCCGCACCACGGCGCCGTGGCGGGCCAGCACGACGTCGTCCTCGGCGTACCCCGCCGAGACGAACACCAGCACGTCCACGCCCGCGAAGGCCGGCTCCAGCGTTTCCGGCCGGTCGAAGTCGGCGAGCCGGACCACCGCGCCGTCGCCGGAACTGCTGGCCCCGACTGTCACCGGCCCGTCCACGGCCCGCAGCCCGGCGAGGATCGCACCGCCGAGTTTCCCCGACACGCCGGTGACGAGAATCATGAGACCACTCCTGTTGTTGAGGTGCGCGAAAAGGTGAATGACGCCCAGCATGGGGCGTCCGGGCGCCGACTTTAAGGAGGCACTTTCATGTCAGCCGCGAACACGGAGGTAACCCCCCAGGCCCCCGGGCCGTGCGGGGATGACGACTGCGGCATCCGGGATGTGCTCGACCGTCTCGGCGACAAATGGACGGTGCTGGTGATAGTGGAGCTGGCCAAAGGCGTGCGGCGGTTCAGGGAGCTGCAACGGGCGATCCCCGGCATCTCGCAGCGGATGCTGACGTTGACGACACGGCGGCTGTGCCGGGACGGGCTGGTGGAGCGGACGGCGTACCCCACGATCCCGCCGCAGGTCGAGTACCGGCTGACGCCGGTCGGCCGGAGCCTGGCCGAGACGGTCGAGCGGCTGGCCGACTGGTCGAGGGAGCACAGGGACACCATGGCGGCGGCCCGGGAGCGGTGGGATGCCGCCGGCCGTTGAACCCGGACCCGGGTGACTCGCTACCGTGGTATGACCCGCCCAAAGGCGGAGGAGAGAGTGAGACGGCGCGGCTAAGCTGGGCTTGACTATTTCGACACGGGGGTCAGGTGCCAAACGACAGGAGTCTTGACGACCGCCGTCGCGAAGCCCTGGCCGCGGTGGCCCCGGGCACACCACTGCGCGACGGTCTGGAGCGGATCCTGCGCGGGCAGACCGGCGGCCTGCTCGTGCTCGGCTACAACAAGATGGTCGAGCGCCTCTGCAGCGGCGGCTTCCATCTCGACGTCGACTTCTCCGCCACCAGGCTGCGCGAGCTGGCCAAGATGGACGGGGCGATCGTCATCAGCGACGACCACAAGATCGTGCGCGCCGCCGTCCACCTGGTTCCCGACCCCACCATCCCCACCGACGAGTCCGGCACCCGCCACCGCACCGCCCAGCGCGTGGCCAAGGAGACGGGCCTGCCGATCATCGCTATCAGCAAGTCCATGCGGATCATCGCCCTCTACCTCGACGGCATCCGCTACGTGCTCGAAGAGTCGGCCGCGATCATGTCCAAGGCCAACCAGGCCCTGGCCACCCTGGAGCGCTACAAGCACCGCCTCGACGAGGTCTCCGGCACGCTCTCCGCCCTGGAGATCGAGGATCTGGTCACCGTGCGCGACGTGGCGGCCGTGGCGCAGCGGCTGGAGATGGTCCGGCGCATCTCCGACGAGATCAAGGGATACGTGGTCGAGCTCGGCACCGACGGCAGGCTGCTGTCCCTGCAGCTCGACGAGCTGGTCTCCGGCGTCGACTCCGAGCGGGAGCTGGTGGTGCGCGACTACCTGCCGGCCCCGTCGAGCCGCCGCCAGCGCCGCCTGTCCGACGCCCTGCACGATCTCGACGCGCTGTCCGGCAACGAGCTGCTCGACCTGACGGTGGTCGCCGGCCTGCTGGGCCACAACGGCGGCGACAAGCTCGACAGCCCGGTCAGCCCGCGCGGGTTCCGCCTGCTGGCCAAGGTGCCCCGGCTGCCCGCCACCGTGGTCGACCGCCTGGTCAACCACTTCGGCAGCCTGCAGAAGCTCCTGGCGGCCAGCATCGACGACCTCCAGGCCGTGGGCGGCGTCGGCGAGTCCAGGGCCCGCAGTGTCCGCGAGGGGCTCTCCCGCCTCGCGGAGTCCTCGATCCTGGAGCGCTACGTCTGACCAGACGCCCCCGTACGCCTCTGAGACGCCCTGTGAGCGGCGACGGGCTCAGCGGAGATGGAAGACGCCCTTCGGGCTCTTGTGCTCGCCCAGGCGCGCCACCACCACGTACGTGCCGGGAAGGGCGGCGGGCGGGTCGGCGCGGCAGCTCCCGCTGGAGCGGCGGCGGTTCCAGTCGAGGGTGCGGACGTAGGGCACGCCGCGCTGCAGCTCGCGCGTCTCCGTCCCCGGGCCGCTGACGCAGTCGGCGGTGGACCAGATGCGGTCCTCGCCCGAGGTGATGCGGATCTCCAGCGCCCGCGGGCCGACGTCGGCTTTGCACATCACCGGCCCGGTGTTGACCACGGTGACGATGAAGTGCGGGCGCGCGCCGCTCGCGTAGATCTCCTGCTTGCCCTGGAGGTGGAGCACGAGGTCCTTGTCGTCGCAGGGCTCGCCCGCGCGCCTGGCGCGCGGGGTCTTGCTCGGGCTGGGCGTCGGTGACGGGCTGGCGGTGCCCATGGCCAGCGTGCGCAGCCCCGCCAGCAGCGGGTCCGTGACCGGGGCGGGGCTGGGGGAGACCTGGGCGTCGGACCGCTTCTCCGGGCCGCCCGAACTGGAGCAGGCCCACGCCACCACGGCAACGACCACGAGCACTCCGATGAGCAGGCTCATGCGCCGCCGCCAGTAGACGTCGCCCCCGATTCCCGAGTCTCCGCGCATGGTTTCCGGATCCATGCCGCCAGGATGGGTAACCATCCGGTGACGCGTCGTGACGACACGCCGGACCTTGCCATCTCGTCATACGCTGGACTGCGTGATCGAGCCGAAACTCCTACACCTTCCCATTCTGGAGTGGTACGAAAACAACGCCCGGGACCTCCCCTGGCGCACCCCTGACCGGACCCCGTGGGGAGTGCTCGTCAGCGAGATCATGCTGCAGCAGACGCCGGTGGCCCGGGTGCTGCCCGTCTGGCACGAGTGGATGGCCCGCTGGCCCACTCCCAAGGCGCTGGCCGCGGAGCCCTCCGGCGAGGCCGTGCGCGCCTGGGGGCGGCTCGGCTACCCGCGCCGGGCGCTGCGCCTGCACGCGTGCGCCACGGCCATCACCGAGCGGCACGGCGGCGAGGTCCCTTCCGACCACGCGACGCTGCTCGCCCTGCCGGGGATCGGCGAGTACACCGCCGCCGCGGTCGCCGGCTTCGCGTTCGGCGGCCGGCACGCGATCCTGGACACCAACGTGCGACGGGTGTTCGCGCGGGCGGTACGGGCCGAGGAGTATCCCCCGACGGCCACCTCCGCCGCCGAACGCCGCCTCGCGGAGGCGCTCCTGCCCGAGCTGGGCGCGCCCCGCTGGGGAGTGGCGGTGATGGAGCTGGGGGCGCTCGTCTGCACCGCCCGCGCCCCCCGGTGCGAGGGCTGCCCGATCGCGCGGGTGTGCGCGTGGCGGCTGGCCGGCAAGCCGCCGCACGCGGGTCCCGCCCGCAAGGGTCAGACGTACGCGGGCACCGACCGCCAGTGCCGCGGGCGCCTGCTCGCGGTCCTGCGCGCCGCCCACGGGCCGGTGCCGAAGGCGGCGCTGGACGCGGTCTGGGAGGACGCCGTGCAGCGCGAGCGGGCGCTCGACGGCCTCGTCGCGGACGGCCTGGCCCAGGTCCTGGAGGACGGCACGTACTGCCTCTAGCCAGGAACGACGATCTGCCTCTGGGCAGGAACGACGATCGCGTATGAATCCGCGACAGCTGAGCATGGGCCGTCGCGGGCCTTCCTCCTACGGTTGACGATCAGTGAGTCCTTCGGGGAGGGAAAGAAGTGTCACAACGGATTCTGGTGACGGCGGCGACCGGCACGGTCGGGCGCCACATGACGGCGCGGCTGGCGGAGGACGGGGCCGAGGTGCGGGCACTGTCCCGGACCCCGGCGGGCTTTCCGCCGGGCGTCCAGCCCCTGCGCGGCGACCTGTCGGCGCCCGGTTCGCTGGCCCCGGCGGTCGACGGCGTCGACGCCGTGTTCCTGATCTGGCCGTTCGCCTCGGTGGACGGGCTGGAGGCGGTGCTGGCGCTGATGGCGGGGCACGCCCGCAAGCTGGTCTACCTGTCCTCGGCCACGGTGCGCGAGCACGAGCGGCAGGCCGAGGGCCTGATCGAACGGTCCGGTCTGGAGTGGACGGTCCTGCGCCCGCACGCCTTCGCGGCGAACGCGTCGCGCTGGGCCGGGCAGATCCGCGCCGGGGACGTGGTGCGCGAGCCGTACGGCCGGGCCGCCATGTCGCTCGTCCACGAACAGGACATCGCCGCGGTCGCGGTCGCGGCGCTGCTCCAGGAGGGGCATGAGGGCGCCGTCCACGAGCTGACCGGGCCGGAGTCGCTGCCCCAGGCCGAGCAGGTGCGCGTCATCGGCGAGGCGGTCGGCCGGCCCGTGCGGTGGGAGGAGGCGCCGCCCGAGGAGGCCCGGCAGCGGATGCTCGCCCGCGGCTGGCCGCCCCACGTGGCCGACGACGTCCTGCGCGCCCAGGCCGCGATGACCGCCGGCCCTGCGCCGGTCACCACCACGGTCGAAAAGGTCACCGGCACTCCGGCCCGCACCTTCCGCTCCTGGGCCGAGGCCCACACCCACCTGTTCCGACCCACGCCCTGAGGCTGGCCACCGGGCCCAGGGCACCCACACCTTCCACTCCTAGGCCGAGGCCCACACGCACCTGCCGTGAGGCGGGCCACCGGCCCCAGGGCACCCTCCTGGGCCGACGCCCACACGCACCTGCCGTGTAGCCGGCCACCGGGCCCAGGGCGCCCTCCTGGGCTGACGCCCACGCGCACCCGTACTGAGGGCGGTCACCGGGCCCAGGGCAGGGGCATGCTGCGGGTGCCTTCCGGTACGAGGTCGCAGGCGTCCGGGGTGTCGAGCCCGTCCGGGTTGTAGACCTGGACGCCCGCGGGGGCGGCCACGATCGCCGCGAAGCCGTGCCGCTCGTCGGCGAACAACCGGCGCAGCGCGCCGGCGGGCAGCACCATGGTGTCGCCCGCCGCGACCTCGACCCGTTCGCCGCCGAGCTGGACGGTGCAGCGGCCCGCCAGCCAGGTCCACACCGACTCGGTGTCGAAGGCGTGCAGCGGGCCCGCCGTGCCGGGCTTGGCGTCCACGCGCCACACGGCCTGGCGGGACTCGCCCTGGGTGGGTGAGGCGAGCGTGGTCATGGTCCCGTTGGGCGTCTCGATCCTGCGTGCCCGCGCGTCGCGGATGACGGTCATGGCAGGTGCTCCTCTAAGATAGACAACGTCATTGTCTAGATAGTGAACCAGGTTGTCTATCGTGTCAAGCACACCCCCGGGGTTCGAACTCCCGCTCCGCCTCTTCCTGGCCTTCCGGGTGCTCATCGACGAGCTCCACGCCGAGCTGGGCCGTCAGGGGCATCCGGACATCCGGCCCATGCACGGCTTCGTCATGCAGGCCATCGGGCCCGACGGCACGACCGCGGTCGACCTGGGCCGCACGCTCGGCGTCACCAAGCAGGCCGCGGGCAAGACCGTCGAGGCACTGGAACGCATCGGCTACGTCGAACGCACCCGCGACCCCGCCGACACCCGGCGCAAGATCGTCCGTCTGACCCCGTACGGCATGGACGCCCTCGCCCGCTCGGCCGCGATCTTCGACGACCTGCGCGCCCGCTGGGCCGCCGAGCTGGGCGAGGACCGGCTGCGGGCGCTGGAGGCCGACCTCCGCAAAGTGACCCCCGCCAACCTGTGGCGCCTCGACATCCCGGGCTGGTTCGGCGCCCCGTGAGGCGCCGAACCAGTCCCCCGGGTCAGGCGGCGAGCTGGAGACCCAGGCTGGTGAGGCTGGTGCGGGCCCAGTCGAGCTCCTGGGCCAGGAGCGAGACCAGGGCGCCGGGGCCCTTGGCGCGGCCCGGGACCACCAGGTTGTGGGTCTCGACCTCGATGTGGGCGCTGCCGCTCACCGCGCCGGAGAGCATCGCCGTCAGGGTGTCGTGCAGGACGCCGCCGGTGTTGGGCGACCCGCCGGTGTGGTGGTGCACGTGGCCGAGCTTGACCACGGGGGCGCCGGTCTTGGCCAGGCCGCGCAGCGCCTCACCGGTCTCCTCGGCGCCGCGGGCCAGGTGGCACGCGTCGAGGCAGACGCCCAGGTGGTCGGAGTCGATGCCGCGCACCCGCTCCAGCGCCTGCTCCGTGGTCTCCAGCACGCAGCCGGGCCACGGCTCGAAACCGACCCTGACCGTCTTGCCGGTGATGCTGTGGAGGCCGCGCAGCTCGCGGGCGAGCCGCTCCAGCCGCCGGGTGGCGATCGCCTGCAGGTCGGCCGGCCAGTCGCGGCGCCAGCCGATCGGGATGGTGGAGATGCTGCCCGACTGGATGTCGTCCGGCAGCAGGAACGCGAGGATCTTGGCCAGCGCCATCGTGTAGCGGTAGCGCTCGGGCTTGGCCCAGTCGGGGCCGGGCGCCTCCTGGTTGCGACCGCCGGTGCCGTTGAGGCTGACGACCTCCAGGCCGCGCTCTTCGAGGGAGCGGCGCAGGCGGACGAGCTCTATGCGGTCGGCGGTCAGATGGTCGGCGACGGCGGGCGAGAGCCACAGGCCGACCCCCATCCGCTCCACGCCGAGCCGCTTGCGCACCGGCACGGCGTAGCGGGTGAGATGGGCGATCAGGTTCTCCAGATCCTCCGCGGGGTGCACGCCTGCGTTGTAGGCGAGGTGAACGAGCGTTCCGTCATCGTGACGCAGGCGCATCGGTTTCCTCCACGACTCTCACTGGTTTCCCCCTCGCCCGCTGGTGCCACTCCGAGCATGTCGGCCCGCGGCGGCGTGCGCGTCAGCCCTGGGTTGATCTCTTGCTACTCCCAGGGGAGCAGTCCCGACCGTAGAGACACGCTCTTGCGGATCACTTGGACAGGACTTGGCGAAGCTCTACACAGAGTAGTACTACTTGTCGTGGCGGGGCCACTCGGCCTTCAACGATTCGGCAACGTTTCCCGTCACCACATGCGAAAACCCCCGTGCGCCGGAGCGCACGGGGGTTTTCGTGAACTGGGTCAGCTCTGGATGGAACCGGCGATCGCCGCCGCGGAGTCGGGCACCTGAGTGGCGTCCTCTCCCGCGAACAGGAACCTGGCGTCGTCGCCCTCACCCTCGATGGTCACCTTCACGACCTGCCCCGGACGGAGCTCGCCGTAGAGGATCTTCTCCGACAGCGAGTCTTCCAGCTCGCGCTGGATCGTACGGCGCAGCGGCCGGGCGCCCATGACCGGGTCGTAGCCGCGGTCGGCCAGCAGCTGCCTGGCCTCGGGCGAGACGTCGAGCCCCATGTCGCGGTCCTTCAGCCGCTCGGCCACCTGCGCGAGCATCAGATCGACGATCTTGATGATCTCGTTGGGCGTGAGCTGGTGGAAGACCACGATGTCGTCGACACGGTTGAGGAACTCGGGCCGGAAGTGCTGCTTGAGCTCTTCCTGGACCTTGGCCTTCATCCGGTCGTAGTTGGAGTCGGCGTCGTTGGACTTCGCGAACCCGACCCCGATGCCCTTGGAGATGTCGCGGGTGCCGAGGTTGGTGGTCATGATGATGACCGTGTTCTTGAAGTCGACCACCCGGCCCTGGGCGTCGGTCAGGCGACCGTCTTCCAGGATCTGCAGCAGCGAGTTGAAGATGTCGGGGTGGGCCTTCTCGATCTCGTCGAACAGGACCACGGAGAACGGCTTGCGCCGCACCTTCTCGGTGAGCTGGCCGCCCTCCTCGTAGCCGACGTAGCCGGGAGGCGAGCCGAACAGCCGCGAGACGGTGTGCTTCTCCATGAACTCCGACATGTCCAGGCTGATCAGCGCGTCCTCGTCGCCGAAGAGGAACTCCGCCAGAGCCTTGGACAGCTCGGTCTTACCGACACCGGACGGACCCGCGAAGATGAACGAGCCGCCGGGACGCCGCGGGTCCTTCAGACCGGCGCGGGTGCGCCGGATGGACCGCGACAGGCCCTTGATGGCGTCGTCCTGCCCGATGATCCGCTTGTGGAGCTCGTCCTCCATGCGGAGCAGGCGCTGCGACTCCTCCTCGGTCAGCTTGAAGACCGGGATGCCGGTGGCGGTGGCCAGGACCTCGGCGATGAGCTCCTCGGTGACCTCGGCCACGACGTCCATGTCGCCGGCCTTCCACTCCTTCTCGCGCCGCTCGCGCTTGAGCTGGAGCTGCTTCTCCTGGTCGCGGAGGGCAGCCGCCTTCTCGAAGTCCTGCGCGTCGATCGCGGACTCCTTGTCGCGGCGGACGTTGGCGATCTTCTCGTCGTACTCGCGCAGGTCCGGCGGCGCGGTCATGCGGCGGATGCGCATGCGCGAGCCGGCCTCGTCGATGAGGTCGATCGCCTTGTCGGGAAGGTAGCGGTCGCTGATGTAGCGGTCGGCCAGCTGCGCGGCGGCCACCAGCGCGCCGTCGGTGATCGACACGCGGTGGTGGGCCTCGTAGCGGTCGCGCAGACCCTTGAGGATCTCGATCGTGTGGCTGAGCGAGGGCTCGGCCACCTGGATCGGCTGGAACCGGCGCTCCAGCGCGGCGTCCTTCTCGAGGTACTTGCGGTACTCGTCGAGAGTCGTGGCACCGATGGTCTGCAGCTCGCCGCGGGCCAGCATCGGCTTGAGGATGCTGGCGGCGTCGATCGCGCCCTCGGCGGCGCCCGCACCCACGAGCGTGTGGAGCTCGTCGATGAACAGGATGATGTCGCCGCGCGTGCGGATTTCCTTGAGCACCTTCTTCAGGCGCTCTTCGAAGTCGCCGCGGTAGCGGGAGCCGGCGACCAGGGCGCCGAGGTCAAGCGTGTAGAGCTGCTTGTCCTTCAGCGTCTCGGGCACCTCGCCCCTGACGATCTTCTGCGACAGGCCCTCGACGACGGCGGTCTTGCCGACGCCGGGCTCGCCGATGAGAACGGGGTTGTTCTTGGTCCTCCGGGAGAGGACCTGCATGACCCGCTCGATCTCCTTCTCACGGCCGATGACCGGATCCAGCTTGCCCTCGCGGGCGGCCTGGGTCAGGTTGCGGCCGAACTGGTCGAGCACCAGGGACGTCGACGGGGCCGACTCCTGGGGGCCGCCGGCGGCGGCCGGCTCCTTGCCCTGGTAACCGTGGAGCAGCTGGATCACCTGCTGCCGCACCCGGTTGAGATCAGCTCCAAGCTTGACCAGCACCTGGGCGGCCACACCCTCACCCTCGCGGATGAGACCGAGCAGGATGTGCTCGGTGCCGATGTAGTTGTGACCCAGCTGCAAAGCCTCACGGAGCGACAGCTCGAGGACCTTCTTGGCCCGCGGGGTGAAGGGAATGTGCCCCGACGGAGCCGACTGGCCCTGGCCGATGATCTCCTCGACCTGCTGACGCACGCCCTCAAGGCTGATGCCGAGGCTCTCCAGAGCCTTGGCGGCCACGCCCTCACCTTCGTGGATCAAACCAAGAAGAATGTGCTCAGTGCCGATGTAGTTGTGGTTGAGCATCCTGGCCTCTTCTTGGGCCAGGACGACAACACGCCTTGCTCGGTCGGTGAACCTCTCGAACATCTCGTCGCTCCTCACAGAGCGGTCAGTCAGGCCGGTAAATCCGGTCCCGTCATCCCGCATGCTAGCCCTGGCTCGGCGAACCGTGCCCTCTGCCGCTGACGCGCTCTATAGCAGAGAGCGTTCCCCGAGAGCAGGGCGTTCACCCTCCATCCAACTATGGTTCGGGGGTGACGTGTTCCCGATACGCCGCAAGCGAACGATGTTTGGGACGCATGGGTACTGCGGCTCTTATTCGCCGCCGGCGGCGGTGGCAGATCACACGGATCGGCGATGGGGACGCCTGACGGGCCGGCCCTTGGGTCGGGTCGTCGCCCGTCATCATGCCCATGCATCCTGAGACGCCGGGTCCGTATCTCTTACACCCTGCCATCGTATGTGGCGATGCAAACGCGGGCCAAGCGGATGTGCATCGCATCACCCAGAGCGAAATCCGCCGCCTGATCAGTCTGGTCAGCGACGTTACCAGTCCGGCGTGATCGCCAAGGCCCGGAGGGACGGAACGGTAGGTGGCCTACCCGACGCGGGAAGTGCGCGCAATGCGCGGCAGCGGCCCCTTCAGAGAAGCCGTACAACAGAGATGGGGCCCCAGATCGCCCGAAAGCGCTGGAGCCCCGTCATCCCCGACAAAACCGCCAAAACACGCGCCCGGCGGTTCGATGCGAAGACCCAAATGCCCATATTTCGGGCGAATCGAAGATCGACAGAACAGAAAGTGTCCACGATCTGAGATTCGCCCTGAACGATCATGCGCTTATGGCGACCGCCGGGGTCCTTAGGCGAGCGGCATAAGCGCATGGTCAGCCGACGGCTCCCTTAGTGGGCCGCCTCGTACTTCTCGACGACGGTGGAGGCGATCCGGCCTCGCTCACTGACGGGCAGACCGTGGGCCTTGGCCCACTGCCTGATCTCGGCGCTCTTCTCGCGGCTCATCGCCCGCTGACCGCCGCGGCCTCGACGGCGCGTGGTGACCGCCCCTGCCCTGCGAGCGTGCTGCACGAAAGGCGTGAGAGCGTCCCTCAGCTTCTTGGCGTTAACGTCGCTGAGGTCAATCTCATAGGAAGCGCCGTCAATAGCGAAGCTGACCGTCTCATTGGCCTCGCCCCCATCGAGGTCATCGATGAGAATCTCCTGGATCTGCTTGGCCATCTACGCAATCCTTTCCGGAGCATTGTTTCATTCGCTCGACCAAACATATACCCGGAAAGACGTTAAGACAATTCAGCTCAGCGACGATTCCGCTGAGTCGCTGATCAGTTGCTCTTCTCGGCCTGATCCTGCCGGTTTGGCCGCCTCCCAGGGCCCTCGGCGCGCACCAACTTCACCACCCCAAAGATGAAGGCGCCCCCCACGACGAGCGGCGGGATGAGCGCCGACAAAACCTCTGTCACAACTTCCATTCGTCCTCGCCTCCACAGCGGACGGGGGGTTTCCTGGCCTTTTATGCACGGGCGGTGCGGCGGGCACGGGCTTGACCGCCCCGGGTGTCGCCCTGTCGACGACCTTCGCACCGCAGACCATAGCGGCACACAGATGCCCATAGCCTGGCAGGGGCATCAACATCCGGCAACCCGGACGTCTCATAGCCTAATGCCAGTCTCTCCAGGTGCCTTACCGGATCTACCCCAAGTTTCCTGAAAAGCGGCGCCCAGGCTTCCCAGCTCAGGAATGATCTTTAACGACGAGGGTTCCGGCCAGCTTGTCATGGGGCCCACGCTGCAGCGGCTTGTCGATCAGGATGAGCAGGCCCACCGCGAACACGTACATTCCGGCCAGCAGATTGAGCACCGGAATGCCCATCACGATGGCCGGGGCCGGATAGCCGAGGACCCGTTTCAACCGGTCACGCGCCCCCAGCCGGGCCGGCTCCACCCGAATGCGCATGATCGCCTTGCCGAACGTGCGCCCGCCTCGTGAAAGCGTGACCCAGTCGTAGACCGTATAACCCAGCCCGGCCAACACCCATGCGAACACGCCCGGCAAACGGCCCCCGAAGAGCTCCAGCACCCCGACAGTCCGGAAGATACCCCACAGCGCGATGAACAGAATGTAATAGAACACCCCGAAGACGAGCGCTTCAATGAGCCGGGCGGCCAGCCGTTCCCACCATTCCGCGGGCACCGGATCGGCCCGCGGCGTCGTGGCCATAACCCTCACCTCGCCCCATCGGTGTCCCGACCGTTCCCATTCTGGTACGGAGCACACACGCGAAAACAGGGACCGGTGGATCACCGATCCCTGTTTTCCGAGCCGTACAGGCTACTTGATCTTCACCACGACGGTGCCGGCGAACTTGTCGGCGAACGTCTGCTGCAGAGGCTTGTCCCACAGCTGCGAGGCGGCGTTGAGCATGACCGCGATCGCGCCGAGGAAGGCACCGACGAGCGGGAGGATCCCGAGCGCATAGCCGCCCCACGTGCCGCCGGCCCGCTTCAGGGCCATGTTGCCCGGCAGGCCGCCGGGCGGCATGGCGCCGCCCACGGGGACGACCTTGATCCCCATCACCATCTTGCCGACCGTCTGACCGTTCATCTTGGTCATGAAGTAGTCGTAGGCGACGTAGAGGCCGACCAGCAGGATCCACTGGATGAGACCGATCAGGAACGAGCTGAAGAAGCCCGTCGTGACACCCGTCACCGAGTTGTAGCTGGCCACGAAGAAGATGCCCAGCACCAGCGAGATGAGGAAATAGACGACGCCGAAGATGCAGCCGTCGATGAGACGGGCCACCAGCCGCTGCCACCACTCCGCCAGCGGCGCGGGGGCACCCGGAGGCTGCACGCCGACCGGCTGGCCGTAGCCCGGCTGCCCGTAGGCGGGCTGACCGTACTGCTGGCCGTACTGGGGCTGCTGACCGTAGCCGGGCTGGCCGTACTGCTGCTGGCCATACTGCGCCTGCTGACCGTAGCCGGGCTGGCCGTACTGCTGCCCTGACTGCGGCTGCTGACCGTAACCCTGCTGGCCGTAGGCCTGCTGACCGTAGCCGGACTGGGAATCGGGCTGCTGGCCGTAACCGGACTGGGAGGGGGCCTGCTGACCGTAGCCCTGCTGACCGTAGCCCTGCTGACCGTAAGCCTGCTGACCCGAGGAGGGCTGCTGGCCGTAGCCCTGCTGACCCGAGGAGGGCTGCTGGCCGTAGCCCTGCTGACCCGAGGAGGGCTGCTGGCCGTACTGGGGCTGACCGTACTGGGGCTGCTGGCCGTAGTCGGGTTGCGAGGGAGCCTGCTGGCCGTACTGGGGCTGCTGGCCGTAGTCAGGCTGGGAAGGGGCCTGCTGGCCGTACTGGGGCTGGCCGTAGTCGGGTTGCGAGGGAGCCTGCTGACCGTACTGAGGCTGCTGACCGTAACCCTGCTGGCCGTAGTCGGGCTGCTGGCCGTACTGGGGCTGGCCGTAGCCCGGCTGGGACGCGCCCTGCTGGCCGTAGCCCTGCTGACCCGGCTGACCGTACTGCTGCTGCTGCCCGTACGGGGGCTGCTGGCCGTACTGGCCCTGGCCGTAGGGGTCGTCGGCCCTGTAGCCCACGACCGTCGCGTCGGGATCCTCCCCATGGGGGTGTCCCGGGTTGTGCCCGTATCCCGGATGATTCTCGCTGGATTCATCCTGCGGATACGGCGGCTGTCCGGTGCTCACCGTGTCACCTCGCTTCGCGTGCGCATGTGGCACGTGTCAGGGCACATGCCTGTCCTGGACAACGTATCGACATGGGTATCAACAATCACCTTTTCTGTCAGTCAAGATCCGCATCACCCGAGGTCAGGTGGAGCAACATCCGTGTGTTCCCCAGGGTGTTGGGCTTGACGTGTTCCAGGTCCAGGAACTCGGCCACGCCCTCGTCGTACGAGGCCAGGAGTTCGGCGTAGACCTCGGGCGAGACCGGGGTGCCTTTGATCACCCGGAATCCGTGTCTCGCGAAGAAGTCGACCTCGAAAGTGAGGCAGAAAACACGCTGCAGGCCGAGTTCTTTGGCCGTGTCGATGAGGGCCGTGACGATGCGGTGGCCGATGGCCAGCCCGCGCGCCTCCGGGTGGACCGCCACGGTGCGGATCTCCGCCAGGTCCTCCCAGAGGACGTGCAGCGCCCCGCAGCCGACGACCTTGCCGTCGCGCTCGGCGACCCAGAACTCCTGCACGTCCTCGTACAGGGTGACCGTGGCCTTCTCCAGCAGCCGGGGGCCGGGGCCTCCATAGGTGTCGACCAGGAATTTGATGGCCTTGACGTCCGGCGTCCGGGCACGCCGGACCAGGACCTGCGTGTCGGGAAGGGGACGTTCGGCGACCTGCTCCATGACCCTCCAGCCTACAGTTTGTGATTACGGCTCACCCCTAACCCCGGACTTGCGCCCATCTTGTAACGTCTCGTGGCTGTACGAGCACCTGTGGCGTTGGAGGTTTCCTACCGTTCCATGCCTGGTCCAAGCAGGCACAAAGAGGACATGAAGTCTTTGCCGTACCGTGCTTTACGAGACCACCTTGTGACCCCCCGGTTGTGAAATCTCTACAGAGTCTGTAGTTCCGGTTGAGCAGGAACCCTCGGTGCATTAGTGTCCAGCGTCGATGTCCCCGCGCATGTGGCGCGGAGACGCGCCCAATCCCCGCAAGGGGAGCCGGGGACCCGCCGGCGGCGTTCGAGCGGCGCCGCCAGGGGTGAGTCCGAGCACCTCGCTCGGTAGGGCCGGTCCGAGCCCGAACCCGTCAGCTAACCCGGTCGGCGCGCTACGGAAGGAGCTCGATTGGTGAAGCGCACGCGCGACCGCAGGGGGAGTTCCGCGGGCGAGCGCGCCCGCCCTCCGGAACGGGCCGGCTACGGCCGCAGGCTGGGCATCGTGGCCGCCACCCTCGCCGCGCTGCTCGTCGCCGCTCCCGCGGGGACCGTCGCCGCCGACCCCAAGCCCTCGCTCAAGGAGCTCTCCGAGCAGGTCGAGGAGATGCACCTGGAGATCGAGACCCTCACCGAGCAGTACAACGGGCAGCGCGAGAAGCTCAAGACGGCCAAGAAGGCCGTGGAGAACGCCAAGAAGAGGCTCGCCGCCAGCGAGGCCGACCTGGCCACGAAGAAGACCAGGGCGTCGCAGCTGGTCGAGGCCGAATACATGTCGGGCGGCCTCAGCCGGGTGCTCGCCTTCACCACCGGCGGCGACCCCGAGAGCTACCTCGACCGCGCGGCCACCACCTACGCCCTGCGGCAGCAGCAGAGCGAGGAGGTCCTCAAGCTGACCAAGGCGATGGACGCGGCCGAGCGGGCCAGGACCGGCGCCCAGACCCGCATCGACGAGGTCAACAAGATCGTCAAGGACCTCGGCGCCAAGCGCGACCGGATCTCCAAGCTCGTCACCAAGGTCGAGAGCCGGTTGTTCCAGCGCGCGCTCGGCGAGGCCGGCCGCCCCGGCACCAGGGCCGTCAAGGTGACCCTGCCCATCCCCGGCGACGGCAAGGCGGCCCAGGCCGCCCGCTGGGCCCTCACCCAGCAGCTCAAGCCGTACGTCTGGGGCGCGGAAGGCCCCAACGGCTACGACTGCTCGGGGCTGGTCATGGCCGCCTACCAGCGCGTCGGCATCTCGCTGCCGCACTACACCGGCGACCAGTGGACCGCGGGCAGGCACATCGCGCGCGAGGAGCTGCGCCCCGGCGACCTGGTCTTCTTCTACAGCGACCTGCACCACGTGGGCATCTACCTCGGCGGCGGCATGATGGTGCACGCGCCGCGCACGGGCGACGTCGTACGCATCGCCTCACTCGACCGGCGCCCCTACGCCGGAGCGGTGCGCATCGCCGACTGACGGCTAGATCAGCTGGCGGCGCGCGGCCCAGGCCACGGCTTCGATGGCCGTGGCCACCCCGATCCGGTCGCAGATGCCCCTCAGTCTTCGGCGCACCGTGCGGCCGCTGCAATCAAGGCGCCTCCCCACTCGGTCTACTGTGACGCCCTTGGCCAGCTCCGCCAGCAACGCCAGATCTGCATGGCTCAGTTCAACATTTTCACTGAGCACATCCATCGGGAGCCCTCCCCCCCAACAGCACTACTCGGTGACGTCCTGGCACGAGCGAAAGGCTGCTCGCCCCGACTACGTAAACGCATCCGGCAAAGGCCGTCAAGCGTAAGATCTGCCCTACTTGACCATAGCCATTGACATGATCCGTCCTACGTGAAGTACTCGGCGTATGTCGGCACATTTCCAAGCGCAATGATCGATCACAAGGACTCTGACAGCGCGCCGCCGTCCACGCTGAGCCCCAGCGACATGCTGGGTTTCGATCCGTACGATTATGCGTTCCTGCGCGAGCCGTATTCCCGATACCGGAAGCTGCGCGAGAGCGGGCCGCTCTTCCGGACGCGCGGCGGGCTGCTCGTCGCCACCTCCCACGAGCTCTGCTCGGCCCTGTTGCGCGACCCTCGTTTCGGTCACGGCCCCACCCCCGCGCCCGCCGGGCCGGACGAACCGGTCCGTTCGTTCCTCATGATGGACCCGCCGGACCACACCCGGATGCGCGGACTCGTCAGCAAGGCCTTCACGCCCGGCATGGTGCGGCGGCTGCGCCCGCGCATCGAGACGATCACCGCCGACCTGATCGCCGCGCTGCCCGACGAGGCCGACCTGGTCCGCGACTTCGCCTACCCGCTGCCCGTCATGGTGATCAGCGAGATGCTGGGCGTGCCGGCGGAGGACCACGAGCGCTTCCGCGGCTGGAGCGAGACCCTGGCGCGCAGCCTCGACCCGATCGTCACCGACGAGCTGACCGAGCGCTCACAACGCCACCGGCGCGAGTTCCACGACTACTTCCAGGGTCTCATCGCGCTGCGGCGGGAACGGCCGGCCGACGACCTGCTCAGCGCGCTCGTCCAGGTCGAGGAGCTGACCGAGCGCGAGCTGCTGGCCACGTGCGTGCTGCTGCTGGTGGCCGGTCACGAGACGACCGTCAACCTCATCGCCAACGGCGTGCTCAACCTGGTCAGGCACGGCGTGCTGGGGCGGGCGGCCGAGCGGCCCAGGGAGGTCGTGGAGGAGGTCCTCAGGTATGACCCGCCGGTCCAGCTCACGGCCCGTGTCGCGCTGGAGGACGCCGAGCTGGGCGGCGTCCGGGTGCCGGCGGGCACGTCGACGCTGGCGCTGGTCGGCGCGGCCAACCGCGACCCGGCGGCCTTCCCCGACCCGGACCGGTTCGACGTGGGGCGGGCGCCTGGCAGGCATCTGGCGTTCGGTCTGGGGGTGCACTTCTGCCTGGGTGCGCCGCTGGCCCGGCTGGAAGGCGAGGTGGCGCTGGCCGCGCTGGCCGGGGCCGCGCCGGGGCTGGAGCTGGCCGACGCGGATCCGCCGTACAAGGAGAACCTGGTGCTGCGCGGCCTGGCCCGGCTGCCCGTCAGGCTCAACCGCCCGCGCCTGTAGCGCGGGCGGGCTGGCTCGGCGCGGTCAGCGGGTGGGCTTGACCAGGGGGAAGAGAATGGTCTCGCGGATGTTGCGGCCCGTGAAGGCCATGATCATCCGGTCGATGCCGGCGCCCATGCCGCCCGTCGGGGGCATGCCGTACTCCAGGGCCTGCAGGAAGTCCTCGTCGAGCTGCATGGCCTCCAGGTCGCCGCCGGCGGCGAGCAGGGACTGCTCCTCCAGGCGGCGGCGCTGGTCGATCGGGTCGATGAGCTCGGAGTAGGCGGTGCCGAGCTCGGTGCCGAACCCGATGAGGTCCCACTTCTCGGTCAGCAGCGGGTTGTCGCGGTGGACGCGGGCCAGCGGGGACGTCTCCAGCGGATAGTCCATGACGAACGTGGGCTGGACGAGGGTGTGTTCGACCAGCTCCTCGAACAGCTCCTGGACCAGTTTGCCCTGGCCCCACTTCGGGTCCCAGTGCACGTCGTGCTTGTCGGCCAGGCCGCGGACGCGCTCCAGCGGGGTCTCGGTGGTGACCTCCTCGCCCACCGCGGCGGACACCAGGTCGTAGAGCTTGGCCCGCGGCCACTCGGGCAGCCCGAGGTCGACCTCGACGCCGTCGTGGACGACCACGGTGGTGTCGAGCGCGGCGACCACGGCCTTCTGGTACATGCGCTGGGTGAGGTCGGCCATGTCGTGGTAGTCGAGGTAGGTGCCGTAGGCCTCGACCATGGTGAACTCGGGGTTGTGGGTGGAGTCGGCGCCTTCGTTGCGGAAGTTGCGGTTGACCTCGAAGACCTTCTCGACGCCGCCCACCACGAGCCGCTTGAGGTAGAGCTCGATCGCGATGCGGAGGTAGAGCTCCATGTCGTAGGCGTTGATGTGGGTCGCGAAGGGCCGGGCCGCCGCGCCGCCGTGGATCGGCTGCAGCATCGGCGTCTCGACCTCGAGGTAGCCCTCCTCGTGCCAGAAGTCGCGCACCGCGCGCACGGTCGCGCTGCGGACGCGGGCCATCTTGCGCGCCTCGTCGTTGACGATGAGGTCGACGTAGCGCTGGCGGACCCGGGCCTCGGGGTCGGTCAGGCCGAGGTGCTTCTCGGGCAGCGGGCGCAGGCACTTGGACGTGATCTGCCAGCGGTCGGCGAGGATGGACAGCTCGCCGCGCCGCGAGGTGATCACCTCGCCCTCGACGCCGACGTGGTCGCCCAGGTCGACGTCGTGCTTCCAGGACGCGAGCGACTCCTCCCCCACCTTGTCGAGCGAGATCATGACCTGGAGGTCGCCGCTGCCGTCGCGCAGGGTGGCGAAGCAGAGCTTGCCGCCGACGCGGTTGAGCATGACGCGCCCGGCCACGCCGACCCGGTCGCCGGTGGCGGTGTCGGGCTCCAGGCCCTGGTATTTCGCCCTGACCTCCGCGTTGGTGGTCGTGCGGGGGAAACTCACCGGGTAAGGGTCGACGCCTTCGGCGCGAAGGCGGTCGAGCTTCTCCCTCCGGATGCGCATCTGCTCGGGAAGTTCGTCGCTCACATCACCAAAGGGTAGGGGATACGGCCACGTGCAAGGTCTCGTCGGTCCCCTGCAGGGGGCCTGCAAGCACGCTCGGTTACCCATGTGTCACGGGCTCGAAGGGGGGATCCGGCAGCGGGCCGGTCCAAGGGAGGGCTCGGGGAGAGACCATGTTCAGGAAGATCGCCACCGGCCTGCTCGCCGTCGCCGCCACCGGAGCCGTCGCCCTGTCGATGCCCGCCGCCGCGAGCGCCGCCACCGCCGACGGGCACTCCTGGGGCCCGGTCTACGCCAAGCACCACCTCGCCAAGGCCCAGGGCTGGATCGGCGTGGAGTGGGACGAGCACCAGACGTCCAACACGGTCCACCTCCGCGGCCGGCTCCACGACCTCGACCAGCGCACCTACGGGCAGGGCGGCAAGTGCGCCTACGTGAAGTTCCAGGCGGCCGGCTTCGACCACGGGTGGGACGCGGTCCACGCCAGGAAGTTCTGCGGCTACCCGGGCTCCAAGAAGTTCCGGTTCGACGTGGACGACGTCGCGGCGGTGCGGGTGAAGGTCTGCCAGATCCACCCGCACCAGCAGTGGGTCAGCAAGTGCGGCCACTGGGAGTACCTGTACGCCGCCGAGTCCGAGTGAGTTTCCTCCAGCCGCAAGCGGCCCCCTACCCGAGCGGGGGGCCGCTTGCTCATGTGTCAGCTGGTGTTGCGGTGGTAGATGAGCCGCAGGCCGATCAGCGTGAGCCACGGCTCGTGCACGTCGATGGAGCGCGACTCGCCGACGACCAGGCCGGCGTGGCTGCCGGTGGCGACCACGGTCACGTCGTCGGGGTCGTCGGCCAGCTCGGCGGCCATCCGCTCGACGATGCCGTCGACCTGGCCGGCGAAGCCGTAGATGATGCCCGCCTGAAGCGCTTCGACGGTGTTCTTGGCGATGACGGAGCGGGGCCTGATCAGCTCCACCTTGTGGAGCTGGGCGCCGGCGGCGGCCAGGGCGTCGACGGAGATCTCGATGCCGGGAGCGGTGACGGCGCCGATGTACTCGCCCTTGGCCGACACCGCGTCGAACGAGGTGGCGGTGCCGAAGTCGACGATGACGCACGGGCCGCCGTACTGGTCGATGGCGGCCAGCGCGTTGACGATGCGGTCGCTGCCGACCTCCTTGGGGTTGTCCATCCGTACGGGCACGCCGGTGCGGACGCCGGGCTCGACCACGACGGCGGTGACGTCGCCGTAGTAGCGGCGGCACATCTCGCGCATCTCGTTGAGCACGCTGGGCACGGTCGAGCAGATCGCGATGCCGCCGATGTCGGCGCCCTTCAGCAGGGGTGACTGGCCGAGCAGGCCCTGCAGGACGACCGCGATCTCGTCGGCGGTGCGGCGGGCGTCGGTGGCCAGCCGCCAGTGCTCGATGACGTCCTCGCCCTCGAAGAGCCCGAGCACCGTGTGCGTGTTGCCGACGTCGATCGTGAGCAGCATGTGTTACCCCCGTAGATCCAGTGCGACGTCCAGGGCCGGCGCCGAGTGGGTAAGGGCGCCTACCGCAAGGTAGTCCACGCCAGTCTCCGCCACGTCACGGGCCGATTCCAAGGTCAATCCCCCGCTGGCTTCGAGGGCAACCGCCTTGTTGGCGCGATTTTTCACAATTTGGACGGCCTGGGTGGTTTGTTCCACGGTGAAGTTGTCCAGCAGGATCAGGTCCGCCCCCTCGGCCAGCGCCTCCTCCAGCTCCGCGAGGCTGTCGACCTCGACCTCGATCGGCAGGTCCGGATACCGTTCGCGCACCGCGCGGAACGCCGGCGCCACCCCTCCGGCGGCCACCACGTGGTTGTCCTTGATCAGGGCCGCGTCGGACAGCGACATCCGGTGGTTGACGCCGCCGCCGCAGCGCACCGCGTACTTCTCCAGCGCCCGCAGCCCCGGCAGCGTCTTGCGGCTGTCGCGCACCCGCGCCCGGGTGCCGCCGATCGCCTCGGCCCACCGGCCGGTCAGCGTGGCGATGCCGGACAGGTGCGTGACCAGGTTCAGCGCCGTGCGCTCGGCCGTCAGCAGGGCCCTGGTCGGGCCCTCCACCGTCATCAGCACCTCGCCGCGGCGGACGCGCTCGCCGTCCTCGGTCTTCCTCTCGGTACGGGTCGCGCCCAGCCGCAGGAACACCGCCTCGGCCAGGGCGAGGCCGGCCACGACGCCGTCGGCGCGGGCCACCATGTCGCCGGACGAGAGCTGGCCGGCCGGGATCGTGGCGATGCTGGTGACGTCGCCGGCCGCCGACAGGTCCTCGGCCAGCGCCCGGTCGATCACCGCGTCGGCGTCGGCGGGGTCGAGCCCGGCGTCGGCCAGCTCCCGGGCCAGCCTCGGCGGCATCGCGTCGCCGTGCGGGGTGTAGGTCATCTGCAGGCCCTCCTCGGTCAGGGTCACGTCCAGGTGGCCGAGCCACTCGTGGTCGTCGCGCTCGGGGCGGTCCTCCCGCCAGTGGGAGCCGCGCGTCTCCAGCCGCGCCGCGGCCGTGCCCGCGAGCACGGTGGCGACGGTGAGCAGGTTGGTGGTCTCCCACGACTCGGTGCACGGCGGCACCTCGACGGGCGTCCAGCGGGCGTCGCGCAGCGCCCTGGCCGTGGCCGTCAGGGATCCGCGGTTGCGCAGCACCCCGGCGCCGGCGCTCATGTGGTGCTGGATCCGGCCGCGCGCCCGCGGGTCGATCAGCCCGGCCGGGGCGGCGGACTGCTCCGGCCCGCCCGGCCGGGGCCTGGCGCGGTGCACGTCCTCGGCGATCCGCTCGGCGAACACCAGCCCTTCGAGCAGCGAGTTGGAGGCCAGCCGGTTGGCGCCGTGCACGCCGGTGCAGGCGACCTCGCCGCACGCGTACAGGCCCTCGATGGACGTGCGGCCGTACAGGTCCGTACGGACGCCGCCGCTGGCGTAGTGGGCGGCCGGGGAGACCGGGATGAGCTGGGTGACCGGGTCGATGCCGTGGGCGCGGCAGACGGCCTCGATGGTGGGGAACCTGGTCCGCCACTTGTCCGGCCCGAAGTGGCGGCCGTCGAGGAAGACGTGGTCGCGCCCGGTCTCCCGCATCACCCGCATGATCGCCTTGGCCACCACGTCGCGCGGCGCCAGATCGGCCAGCTCGTGCACGCCGGTCATGAACCTGTCGCCCTCGTGGTCGACCAGGAACGCGCCCTCTCCCCTGACCGCCTCGGAGATCAGCGGCTGCTGCCCGGTCGAGTCCTCGCCCAGCCACAGCACGGTCGGGTGGAACTGGACGAACTCCAGGTCGCGCACCACCGCGCCGGCCCGCAGCGCCAGCGCCACCCCGTCGCCCGTGGACACGACCGGGTTGGTGGTGGCCGCGTAGACCTGGCCCATCCCACCGGTGGCGAGCACGACCGCGCGGGCCCGCACCGCGCCCACGCCGTCGCGCGCGCCCTCGCCCATGACGTGCAGGGTGACGCCGGTGGCCCGGCCCGCGGCGTCCTTCAGCAGATCGAGGACGAGCGCGTGCTCGATCACCTCGATGCCGCTCGCGCGTACCGCCTCGACCAGCGCCCGCTGCACCTCCGCGCCGGTGGCGTCGCCGCCCGCGTGCACGATGCGGTCGCGCCGGTGACCGCCCTCGCGGGTGAGCTGGAGCCGGCCGTCGGGGGTGCGGTCGAAGCGGGCGCCGCGGTCCATCAGCCGCCGCAGCGCCCCCGGCCCCTCGGTGACCAGCGTGCGCACGGCCCGCGTGTCGCACAGCCCGACCCCGGCCAGCAGCGTGTCGTTGAGATGCTCGTCCGGGCTGTCGCCGGGGTCGAGGACGGCGGCTATGCCGCCCTGCGCCCATCGGGTGGAGCCGGAGGAGAGCACGTCCTTGGTGACGACCAGGACCCGCTCGGCCGGGGCCAGCTCGGCGTGGCGCAGCGCCACGGTGAGCCCGGCGATCCCGGATCCGACGACGACCAGGTCCGCCTCGGCGGTCCAGCCCGGATCGGGCGCCGCCAGCCGCAGGGGGATCGCCGGTGCACTCATGGGCCCTCCTCAATCGGGGCTATTTCGTCAATATGACGATAACGCCTGACCGAGTATGCGCGCGCCCCGGGGGCCGCTACCGGCCCAGCCGCACCACCATGTTGTCGATCAGCCTGGTCGCGCCGACCTTCGCGGCCACCGCGAGAACCGCTTCTCCCTCGTACGGGTCGGAGACCTCCGTGAACGTGGCCGGATCCACCAGCACCAGGTAGTCGAGCTCCAGCTCCGGCGGGGCCTCGGCGAGCACCTTCGAGGCCGCGGCGCGGACCCGGGCCGGGGTCGGCTCCCCCGCTCCGGCGCGCAGGGCGCGCGACAGCGCCAGCGCCACCCGGCGCTCGCCGGCCGACAGGTAGCGGTTGCGGCTCGACAGGGCCAGGCCGTCGGGCTCCCTGACGGTCGGCGCGCCGACGACCTCCACGGGCACGTCCAGGTCGGCGACCATGCGGCGGATCATGGACAGCTGCTGGGCGTCCTTCTGCCCGAACACCGCGACGTCCGGCCGCACCAGGTTGAACAGCTTGAGCACCACGGTCAGCATGCCGTCGAAGTGGCCCGGCCTGGAGGCGCCCTCGACGATCCGCCCCATCTCGCCCGCGCACACGCTCACCTGGCGGTCGGGGAGGTACATGTCGCCCGCCGCCGGGGCGAACACCACGTCCACGCCCTCCTCGCGGCACGCCGCCAGGTCGGCGTCGAAGGTGCGCGGGTAGCGGGAGTAGTCCTCCCCGGGCCCGAACTGCAGCGGGTTGACGAAGACGCTGACGACGACCTGGTCGGCGCGGTCGCGGGCCAGCCTGATGAGCGAGCGGTGCCCTTCGTGCAGGGCTCCCATGGTGGGGACGAGGGCGAGGGTGCCGCCACCGCGAGCCTTGATCAGATCGGTGCGGTTCCTGGCGAGGATGAAGTCCATGCGCTGCCTCCGAGAACGGATCCATGCCCGTGGGTCACGGTCAGGTCCATATGTTGCCACCCAGCGCGTCGAGGAGCCGCTCCGCCTCCTCCGGTTTCAGCAGCCCGGCCGCCAGCGCCCGGTCGGCCGTGAGCCTGGCCAGCGCCACGTAGGCGTCGGCCGCCTCGGGGGCGGCCAGGATCAGCGCGTCGACGTGCTTGCGCACGGTGCCGGCGTCGCCGCGCACGACCGGCCCGGTCAGGGCCGACAGGCCGAGCCTGAGCACGTTGTCGAGCGCGGCGCCGAGCAGCGGCCCGAGCATCCGGCCCGGGTGGTCGACGCCGATGCGGCCGAGCAGTTCCTCCGACTCGGCGATGAGCGTCACCATGTGGTTGGAGGCGTTGGCCAGGGCCGCGTGGTAGAGCGGGCGGTCGGCGTCGGCGATCCACACCGGCTCCCCGCCCATCTCGATGACCAGGGCCTCGGCGATCGGCCGCAGCGGCTCGGGGGCGGTGACGCCGAAGGAGCAGCCGGTGATGCGGTTGAGGTCGTCGTCGCGGCCGGTGAAGGTCATCACCGGGTGCAGCGCCAGCGGCAGCGCGCCCTTGCGGGCGGCCGGGTCGAGCACGGACAGGCCGTACGCGCCGCTGCAGTGGACGAGGATCTTGCCGTGCAGGTCGGCGCCGGTGGCGGCCAGGCCGCCCACGAGGTCTGGCAGCGCGTCGTCGGGCACGGTGAGCAGGATGAGCTGGGCCGCCGCCACCACCTGGTCGGGCCGCACCGGCTCGACCCCGAGCCTGGCCGCGGCCCAACGCTGGGAGGCGTCGGAGACGCCGCTCGCGGCGACGACGCGATGGCCGGCCTGCGCCAGCGCGGAGCCGAGCGCGGAGCCGACCTTGCCCGCTCCCAGCACGCCGACGGCCAGGCGGGCCGGGCGATCGGCTGCCTCCATGACGTACACCCCCGGTCGACCTGATGGCACTGCCGACCAGGGTAACCGGCGCACCGGCAAGAAGAGATGACCGGGGTTTTGCTGCATGTTGCGTTACCGACAAAAGGGACAAGGGCAGGTGAACCGGTGCACCCCCTGTCGGATGAGATGAGGAGAGGGGTTCACCGCTGGGAGCGGGCGCCGAGTCCAACGAGACCCGACGCCCGCACTGTGTCAGGGGCCTCTTGGGCGGTGCGCATGGCCGCCACGCCGACTGGCGGTCATGGCGGGGCCCGGATCCGGTCCGGGCCCCGTGTCCATCGTGAGATAGTCCAGACATGTGGCTCACCTGGCGCGCCGCCACTCAGCGCGCGCTGTACGGCGAGGGCGGCTTCTACCTTCGCGAACGCCCGTCCGGCCACTTCCGCACCTCGGTCGTCGCGTCACCGGCGTTCGCCGAGGCGGTGCTGACCCTGCTGCGCGAGGTCGACGCCGAGCTCGGCGCCCCCGCCGGGATCGACCTCGTCGACGTCGGCGCGGGCGAAGGCGTGCTGGTCCGCCACGTGCTCGCCATGGCCGGCCGCGGGCTGCGGGCCAGGCTGCGGGTCACGGCCGTCGACCTGTCCCCCCGGCCGGACGATCTTCCCGAGGAGATCGGGTGGTCCGCCCGGATCCCGTCCGGCGTGCGCGGCCTGGTGATCGCGAACGAGTGGCTCGACAACGTCCCGCTGGACGTCGCCGAGCAGACCGCAGACGGGCCGCGGCTGGTCCTGGTCGACACCGAGACCGGCGAGGAGCGGCTGGGCGGCGAGCCGCCGGCGGCCGATCTGGAGTGGCTGAAACGGTGGTGGCCGCTGTCGTGCGTCGGCACGAGAGCCGAGATCGGCCGCACCCGCGACGCGGCCTGGGCGGCGGTCCTGGCGCGGCTCGACCAGGGGCGGGCCGTCGCCGTCGATTATGCACACCCTGTGGATAACCGGCCGCGCTGCGGCACGCTCACCGGATATCGCGACGGCGCGGTCGTATCCCCGATCCCCGACGGGACCTGCGACATCACCGCGCACGTCGCGCTCGACGCGTGCGCCGAGGCCGGGCGGCGGGCGGGCGCGATATCCACAGCCTTGTCCACACAGCGTGCCGCGCTGCGCGAGCTGGGCGTCACCGGCGCCCGCCCCTCCCTCGACCTGGCCCGCACCGACCCTCCGGGCTATCTCCGGGCGCTCGCCCGGGCCTCCGAGGAGGCCGAGCTGATCGATCCGGCGGGCCTGGGCGGGTTCGGCTGGCTCTGCCAGCGCCGGTGACCCGGCGTCAGCGCGTGCTCAGCTCCAGGCCCTGCAGCCCTCGGATGATGTAGCCCGGCTTCCACTCCGGCTCTCTGACGAGCTCCAGCGCCGGCGCCCGGTCGAGCAGCGCGCCGAACGACTCGACCATCTCGATCCTGGCCAGCGGCGCGCCCAGGCAGTAGTGGATGCCCAGGCCGAACGAGATGTGCGGGTTGTCCTTGCGGCCCGCGTCGAACCGGTCGGGGTCGTCGAACACCTCGGGGTCGCGGTTGGCCGAGCCGAACAGCAGCGCCACCTCGGCCCCGCGCGGGATCCGCACGCCGCCGACCTCGATGTCCTCCAGGACCCAGCGCTCGAACATCTGCGCCGGGGTGTCCCAGCGCAGCACCTCCTCGATCGCCGTGGGCAGCAGCGAGCGGTCCGCGCGGAGCCGGGCCAGCTCGTCCGGGTTCCTGAACAGCGCCCACCAGCCGTTGCCGGTGGCGTTCACGGTGGCCTCGTGACCGGCGTTGAGCAGCAGCACGCAGGTGCCGATCAGCTCGTCCTCGGTCAGCTCGGGGATCCCCGCCAGCGCGCTGATCAGGTCGTCGCCCGGCTTCCCCGCCCGCTCGCGGGCCAGCCCTCTCAGGTACTCGGCGAACTCGTCCGCCGCCCTGACCGCGGTGTGCTGCATCTCCTCACTCGGGTTGAGCTCGTACATCAGGCAGATGTCCGAGGACCAGGGCCGCAGCAGGTGACGGTCCCGCTCGGGGATGCCCAGCATCTCCGCGATGACCGTCACCGGCAGCGGCTCGGCGACCTCCGCGATCAGATCTCCGCCGCCCTTCTCCACGTACGCGTCCACGAGCCCCTCGGCGATGGCCCGCACGCGCGGCCGCAGCGACTCGACCATGCGCGGGGTGAACGCCTTGGACACCAGGCGGCGCAGCCGGGTGTGCACCGGCGGCTCGACGTCGAGCATGCCGGCGCGGACCACCCGCCAGAACGGCTCCTGGAACTCCGGCTCCGGTGGCCTGCCGAACTCCTCGTCCGTGGCCACGTGCAGATAGGAACGGCCGAGCCTGCGGTCACGCAGCAGCTCGTCCACATCCGCGTGGCGGGCGATCAGCCACTGGTCGGCGGGTTCGAAGTAGCTGACCGGGGCCTCCCGCCTCAGCTCGGCGTAGACGTCGTAGGGATGGGCCACGAAATCCGGATTCCAGGGATCAAAGCGCACTATTGCATAGTAGGAGCTTCCTCCACCTGCTTGTTCTTCCTGCTCCGCACCCGGATGTTGAGCAGCTCGACGACGACCGAGAACGCCATCGCGAAGTAGATGTAGCCCTTCGGGATGTGCTGGTCGAGACCCTCGGCCACGAGCATCACCCCGATCAGCACCAGGAACGCCAGCGCCAGCATCTTGATGCTCGGATGCGCGTCGACGAACCGGCTGATCGGCCCGGAGGCGAACAGCATCACCGCAACCGCCACGACCACGGCCGCGATCATCACGCCGAGCTCATTGACCATGCCCACGGCGGTGATCACCGAGTCGAGCGAGAACACGATGTCGAGCAGCATGATCTGCACGATGACCGACGTGAACGAGACGACGGCCGCCGACTTGCCGTCCTTGCTGGGCCCGTCCATCGTGTGGCTGATCTCGGTGACGCTCTTGGCCAGCAGGAACAGCCCGCCCAGCAGCAGGATGAGATCTCGTCCCGATATCTCATGACCGAGCACCTCGAACAGCGGCGCGGTGAGCCGGACCACCCACGACAGCGCCAGCAGCAGGAGCAGCCGCATCACCAGCGCCGCGGCCAGGCCCAGCACCCGCGCCCGGTCGCGCTGCTCGGGGGGCAGCTTCCCTGCCAGGATGGAGATGAAGATGATGTTGTCGATGCCCAGGACGATCTCCAGGGTCACCAGGGTGAGGAACCCTATCCAGATCTCCGGGTTGGACACCCAGTCAAGCATCGCCGCCTACTTTCGGTGGGGGAACGTACCACCGCCCAACGAGCAGAACTCCGGAGAAGTTCGCGATCCGGATGAATCATCGGTTATAGTCCGGCACGTAGGTCATGAGTGCCAGCGCCAAGCCCCGGCTCGCTGGCCGGCAACCCTCGCGTCCGCGGCGGGGTGCCCCGGGTGAAGACCTGGTCCGCCACGAAGGGTGGCGGGCAAGCGCGGGCTCCGTGGCTGCTCCTGGGGTCCGATGACGCCCGAGGAGGCATGCCGTGTCCACTTTGACGATCTTCGACGCCGCCCGCACCGCTCCCGAGAAGCACCCGGAGCCCTGTCCGACGCGCGCGATCCCCGCCGTGCTCGGCGCCGACCTGCGGGTCCCGGTCAAGGGCGGCAGGCTCGCCGGGTACGCCAACCTCGACTACGCCGCCAGCGCCCCCTGTCTGGAGCAGGTCAGCGCCGCCGTCGCCGCCGCGCTCCCGGCCTACTCCAGCGTGCACCGCGGCGCCGGGTACGCCTCCCAGCTCACCACCGCCCGCTACGAGCAGGCCCGCCACACCGTACGGGCCTTCGTCGGCGCCCGCACGGACGACGCGGTGGTCTTCACCCGCAACACCACCGACGCCACCAACCTGCTCGCCCGCTGCCTGCCAGAAGGCACCACCGTGGTCGTCTTCGACACCGAGCACCACGCCTCACTGCTGCCGTGGCAGCGGGTGGTCCGGCTGGCGCCGCCGGCCTTCCCCGGCGAGGCCGTGCGCGCCGCCGACGACACCCTGGCCGGGATCGACGGCCCCAAGCTCCTGGTCGTGACGGCCGCCTCGAACGTCACCGGCGAGCTCTGGCCCGTCGCCGCGCTGGCCCACATCGCGCACCGGCACGGCGCGCGCATCCTGGTGGACGCCGCCCAGCTCGTCCCCCACCGGCCGCTCAACCTGACCGCGCTCGACCTGGACTACGTGGCCTTCTCCGGGCACAAGCTGTACGCGCCGTTCGGGGCGGGGGCGCTGGTCGGCCGCGGTGACTGGCTGGCCGCCGGCGACCCGTACCTGAAGGGCGGCGGCGCGGTGCGCGCCGTCGGCGAGGACGGGGCCGACTGGCACGACGACCCCGAGCCGCGGCACGAGGCGGGCACCCCGAACGTGCTGGGCGCCATCGCGCTGGCCGCCGCCTGCGACGCGCTCACCGCCACCGGCTGGACCCCGCTCGTCCGCGAGGAGGAGCGGCTGCTCGCGCGGCTGCGTGCCGGCCTCGCCGCCATCGACGGGGTACGGGAACTCTCGCTGTGGGGGCCCGGCCACCCGCGCGTCGGCATCGTGTCCTTCACCGTCGACGGCCACCCGGCGCGCGAGGTCGCCGAGACGCTGTCGGCCGAGCACGGGATCGGGGTGCGGGACGGCAAGTTCTGCGCCCACCCGTTCGTCCGGCACCTGCTCGGCACGCAGGACGGCGGCTGCGCGGACGGCACCGCCTCGGCCGTGCGCGCCTCGATCGGCATCGGCACGACCGAAGAGCATGTCGACCGTCTTCTCGCCGCGCTGCGCGACCTGGCCGGTCGCTGAGCGGCCCGCTCAGCGACCGTAACTCCTACGGCTTGCGTGGGTTGGGCCGGGTCGGCTCGTCGCCGAGCAGGCGGTCGACGTCACGCATGTCGCGGTCGTCCAAGCCGCTCGCGCCGCTCCCCTGCGGGGGCACGTCGCGCTGCGGTTCCTCCATCACCGTGGGCCGGGTGGGCGCGTTGTCGAGCCCGCCCGGCACCGGCTCGTAGGCGGGCTCGGTCGCGGCGGCCCGCCGGGAGCGACGCCTGTGCACCGCGTGGATGATCCCGTCGAGGCCGACGCGCCCACCGCCCAGCGCGATCAGCAGCAGGCAGGCCACGCCCAGGGCCGCCACCAGCTCCCAGCCGCCCTCCGTGACGAACACCCCGCCGGCCGCGTGCACGAAGACCAGCGCCCCGATCATGTCGATCAGCAGCAGCGCCGCCGAGATCCGGACCGCCAGCCCCAGGATCAGCAGCACCCCGCAGACCACCTCGACGATCGTCGCGAAGGCGGCCGACGCCTGAGGCAGCGGCACGCCCATCTCGGTGAACCCGGCGCTGATGGCCCCCAGACCCGCTGTCCATTTCTGCAGCCCGTGCGCCACGAAGATGACGCCGATCACCACCCTGGCGATCAGGGCAGCCACATCAAAGATGACCCTCTTCATCGTCTTGTTCCCCCGTTCCAGACAATCCTCCCCCGCCATGGCCTGGTGATGCGCGTGCTTGCCGTACCTTGACCTCGGACGACGGACCCCGGCACACCCGTTCCTTGACCTGGTATCCGGTGAGAGCATGGGCCGTATGACGGAACGCGTGGTGGGAATCGGCGCAGGGGCGAAGGAACTGGCCACCGAGGACATGATCCTCAACATCGGCCCCCAGCACCCCTCGACGCACGGCGTGCTCCGCCTCCGCCTGACGCTCGACGGCGAACGCATCGCCACCGCCGAGCCGATCGTCGGCTACATGCACCGGGGCGCGGAGAAGCTGTTCGAGGTGCGCGACTACCGGCAGATCATCATGCTGGCCAACCGCCACGACTGGCTGTCGGCGTTCGCCAACGAGCTCGGCGTGGTGCTCGCCGCCGAACGCATGCTCGGCATGGAGCCGCCCGTCCGCGCCGTGTGGGCCCGCACGCTGCTGGCCGAGCTCAACCGGGTGCTCAACCACCTGATGTTCCTCGGCTCCTACCCCCTGGAGATGGGCGCCATGACGCCCATCTTCTACGCCTTCGACGAGCGCGAGCGCATCCAGGCCGTCATGGAGGAGATCTCCGGCGGGCGGATGCACTACATGTTCAACCGCGTCGGCGGCCTGAAGGAGGATCTCCCGTACGGGTGGCTCGACCGGGTCTCACAGACCGTCGCCGAGGTCCGCGCGAAGATCCCCGACATCGAGAACCTCATACTCAACAACGAGATCTTCCTCGCCCGCACCAGAGGCGTCGGCGTGCTCACCCGCGAGCAGATCATGCAGTACGGGGTCAGCGGCCCCATCGCCAGGGCCTCCGGCGTCGACGTCGACCTGCGCCGCGACCAGCCCTACCTCGCCTACCCCGAGCTGCCCGTCAGGGTCGTCACCCGCACCGCCGGCGACTGCCACGCACGCTTCGAGGTGCTGCTGGAGCAAGTCAAGGTCTCGCTCGACCTCGCCGACGCGTGCGTCGACCGGCTCCGCTCACTGCCGCGGGGGCCGATCAACCAGCGGCTGCCCAAGGTGCTCAAGGTGCCGGAGGGCCACACCTACGCCTGGACGGAGAACCCTCTCGGCATCAACGGCTACTACCTGGTCTCCAAGGGCGACAAGACCCCGTGGCGGCTCAAGCTCCGCTCCGCCTCCTACGGCAACATCCAGGTGCTGCGCGAGATGCTGCCCGGCCACCTGGTCTCTGACATGGTGGCCATCCTCGGCTCGATGTTCTTCGTAGTGGGCGACATCGACAAGTGACCGGCTCCTACTCGGGCCGGTCACCCTCGTGGTCCTCGGGGATGCGGCAGGCGTGCTCGAGGAAGAGGGCGGCGCAGACGAGGACCACGCAGGCCAGCAGCGAGCCGCCGGACACGAAGAACTCGCTCCGCGGCGTCACCTTCTCCAGCTCCGTCGCCGTGTGCAGGACGAAGCCGCCGAACAGGCCCGCGAACCCCGCCCCGCCGTATGCGGACGCCTTGGCCAGCGCGACCAGCCGGGCCACCGCGAGCGGCTCCACCGGTTTGGTGCCGGGCCGGCGGGCGATCCTGGCCCGGGTCATCCACCCGGCGTAGGCCTCGCCGATGGCCAGCAGCAGCACCGTCGGGATCGCGGTCCACGGCACCAGCGGCATTTGGGAGTAGAACTGCTGGACGGTCAGCCATGTCAGCAGCGCGACGACGACGAAGACGACGGCCAGCAGGCCGGGACGGGTCGGTCTCAATCGGGCCTCTGCAGCTTCAGGTCCTCACGGAGTCGCGCGCCCCGCTGGTCGAGGCCCGCCAGCAGGTCGGCGACCCGGCCCTTGCCCGGCAGCTCCGCGTCGGGGTCGGCCTGCGCCCACGGCAGCAGCACGAACGCCCGCTCGTGCGCCATGGGGTGCGGCAGCGTCAGCTCCGGGTCGTCGCTGACGATGTCGCCCACCACGATCAGGTCGATGTCGAGCGTGCGCGGCCCCCACCGCTCCTGGCGGACGCGGCCGAAGGCGTCTTCGGTGCTCTGCGCCCGCTCCAGCAGGGTGTGCGGTTCGAGAGTCGTCTCCGCCACCACCACCGCGTTCAGGTAGGGCCGCTGGCCCCCTGGGCCGCCCACCGGATCGGTCTCGTAGACCGGCGAGGCCGCCACGAACTCCAGACCCGGCGCGTCGAACAGCGCGTCCACGGCGCCCTGCAGCGTCTGGAAACGTCTGCCCAGGTTGCTCCCGAGCGCTAGCACGGTCTTCATCGGCGCCTCCGTTGGATCGTCACCACCACGTCGCCGAACGGCAGGGGGATCGGCGCGGCGGGTTTGTGCACGCTCACCTCCACGGACTCGACGAGCTCCCTATCCAGGCAGACCTCCGCCAGCCGCTGGGCGAGCGTCTCGATCAGCGCGACCGGCTCGCCCTCGACCACCTTCACCAGCGCCTGCGCCAGCTCACCGTAGTCGACGGTCAGGGCCAGGTCGTCGCCCGCGGCCGCGGGCGCGGTGTCGAGGAAGAGCGTGACGTCCACGACGAACTCCTGGCCGAGCTCCCGCTCGGCCGCCAGCACGCCGTGTCTCCCGCGGGCCCGCAGGCCCTTCAGCGCGATCCGGTCAGTGCTCAAGCTCGCCTTCCTCCTCCTCGTCGTCGTCGCTCTGCAGCACCGGCGACCCGTGGTGCATCCACAGCCGCCAGCCCTGAGGGGTGCGGATGTAGACGTTGCTGGCCACCACCTTGCCGGCCGCGAAGCTGGACTCGCCCTCCTCGCCCGCCGTGAGGATGTTCTCCACGCAGGTCAGCACCGCCACGTCGTCGCGGAGCACGGTGGTGTTGACGTCGGTGAGCACGAACTGGATGTAGGTCGTGTTGGCCATGATCAACGCCCACGACCGCAGCACCTCCGACCGGCCCGCCAGGAGGGTCCAGCCCGGGTGGACGCAGCTGACCTTGCCGTCGACGCCGTCCTCGGCCCAGATCTCGGTCATCCGATCGAGGTCGGCGTCTTCTATCGCGGTATAGAACTCCTGGTTGATGGTCTCGATCGCGGCGGTGTCGACGCTCATGTGTCAGCTCCGGCTCTCTTCCATGCTGCTGCCACGCGCACGGCATCGGCATTCGGACCTACGGTGTGCACCCGGACGCACCAGGCGCCGTCACGGGCGGCGAGCGCCGTCACCGCCAGCGTGGCGTCGTCGTTGCGGTCGAACGGGCGCGGCGTGCCGTCGGCGTCGGCGAGCAACCGCCCCAGGAACCTCTTGCGGGACGCCCCGATCAGCAGCGGGTAGCCCAGCTCGGTCAGGCGCGGGATCGCCGCCAGCAGCGCCCAGTTGTGGGTGGCGTTCTTGGCGAAGCCGAGCCCGGGGTCGAGCACGATCTGCTCGCGGGAGACCCCCTCGGCGAGCACCAGCTCCACCCGTTTGGCCAGCTCCTCGCAGACCTCGGTCACGACGTCCTCGTAGACCGCGCGGCTCTGCATGTCTTCGCTGTGGCCGCGCCAGTGCATCACCACGTAGGGCACACCGGCGGCGGCCACCACGCGCGGCATCTGCGGGTCGGCCAGGCCGCCGCTCACGTCGTTGACCAGGACCGCCCCGGCCTCGACCGCGGCCTTGGCCACCTCGGCCCGCATCGTGTCGACGCTGACCTGGACGCCCTCCGCGGCCAGCGCGCCGATCACGGGCACCACCCGGGCGAGCTCCTCGTCGAGCGATACCCTGGAGGCGCCCGGCCGGGTGGACTCGCCACCCACGTCGACGATGTCGGCGCCCTGGGCGACCAGCTCGAACCCGTGGCGGATGGCCGCCGCCTCGTCGAACCACAGGCCGCCGTCGGAGAACGAGTCAGGGGTCACGTTGACCACGCCCATGACCAGGCACCGGTCGGCGTCGTCAAGCCCCGGCACTCTCGTCATGTGCCCAAGCCTAGGCGCTCGCTCATACCCGGCGATATCGCGGGTGCCCCGTTGTGGATAACGATCCCTTCGCGCTTGGAACGCGCGCGGATCTCACGCGGCGCCGCCAGCCGTCAGCGCCCCAGGATCAGCGCCATCGCCTCGGCGCGCGTCTTGTCACTGGTACGGAAATCGCCGCGGACGGCCGAGGTGACCGTCTTCGCGCCGGGCTTGCGTACACCACGCATCGTCATGCACAGGTGTTCGGCCTCGACCACCACGATCACGCCGCGCGGCTCCAGCACCCGCATGATGCCGTCGGCGATCTGCGAGGTCATCCGCTCCTGCACCTGCGGCCGGCGCGCGTAGACGTCGACCAGCCTGGCCAGTTTGGACAGGCCGGTCACCTGGCCGTGCTCGTTGGGGATGTAGCCGACGTGCGCCAGGCCGTAGAACGGGACGAGGTGGTGCTCGCAGGTCGAGTAGACCTCGATGTCCTTGACCAGGATCATCTCGTCGTGGTCGACGTCGAAGACCTTGTTGAGCACGTCCTCGGGGGTCAGCCCGAGGCCCGAGAACTGCTCCGCGTAGGCGCGGGCCACCCGGGCGGGCGTCTCGAGAAGGCCGTCGCGGTCGGGATCCTCGCCGATGGCGTAGAGGATCTCGCGGACGGCCTTCTCAATCCGTCCGAAATCTACTTCGTGCGCTTTCACGCAGTGTCTCCGGAAGGCAGTGCGCCCTGATGGCCCTGTCCGAGCGAGCCGTTGCCGTACTGCTCCTTGGGGGTCAGGATGGGCGGCCGGTCGGACGGGAGCCGCTTGCCGTAGCCCGCGTAGGACGGACGGTGCTCTTTGACGACCACCGGAGAGAAGATCTCCAGCACCATGTCGCGGGAGAGGGTCTCCTTCTCCATGAGTTCGAGCACCAGGTTGTCGAGCACGTCGCGGTACTCGACCAGAATGTCCCACGCCTGGTCATGAGCCGTCTCGATCATCCGGCGGACCTCTTCGTCGATCGTGGAGGCGATCTTCTCGGAGTAGTCGCGCTCGTGGCCCATCTCACGGCCGAGGAACACCTCGGCCTGGCCGCTGCCGAACTTGCGGGCGCCCAGGGCCTCGCTCATGCCGTACTCGGTCACCATGCGGCGGGCGACGGCGGTGGCCTTCTCGATGTCGTTGGAGGCGCCGGTGGTGGGCTCGTGGAAGACGAGCTCCTCCGCCGCGCGGCCGCCCAGCAGCATCGCGAGCTGGTCCATCATCTCCGACCGGGTGGCCAGGAACTTGTCTTCCATCGGCAGCGTCATCGTGTAGCCCAGCGCCCGGCCCCGGGACAAAATCGTGATCTTGTGGACCGGGTCGGAGTTCGGCAGCGCGTGCGCCACCAGCGCGTGACCGCCCTCGTGGTAGGCGATCATCTTCTTTTCCTTGTCGGACATGACGCGGGTCTTGCGCTCGGGCCCGGCCATGACCCGGTCGATCGACTCCTCCAGCATGTCCATCGTGATCAGCTTCTCGTCGGCGCGCGCGGTGAGCAGCGCGGCCTCGTTGATCACGTTGGCCAGGTCGGCGCCGGTGAACCCGGGGGTCCGGCGCGCGATGACGTCGAGGTCGACGTCGGGCGCGAACGGCTTGCCGCGGCCGTGGACCTTGAGGATGCCCTTGCGGCCCTCCAGGTCGGGACGGTCGACGGTGACCTGACGGTCGAAGCGGCCGGGACGCAGCAGGGCCGGGTCGAGGATGTCGGGCCGGTTGGTCGCGGCGATGAGGATCACGCCGCCCTTGACGTCGAAGCCGTCCATCTCGACGAGCAGCTGGTTGAGCGTCTGCTCGCGCTCGTCGTGACCGCCGCCCAGGCCGGCGCCGCGGTGGCGGCCGACGGCGTCGATCTCGTCGATGAAGATGATCGCCGGGGCGTTGGCCTTGGCCTGCTCGAACAGGTCGCGCACCCGGGAGGCGCCGACGCCGACGAACATCTCGACGAAGTCGGAACCGGAGATCGAGTAGAACGGCACGCCCGCCTCACCCGCGACCGCGCGGGCGAGCAGGGTCTTGCCGGTGCCGGGCGGGCCGTAGAGCAGGACGCCCTTGGGGATCTTCGCGCCGATCGCCTGGAACTTGGCCGGGGCCTGGAGGAAGTCCTTGATCTCGTGGAGTTCCTCGATGGCCTCGTCGGCGCCCGCGACGTCGGCGAAGGTGGTCTTGGGAGTGTCTTTGGTGATCAGCTTGGCCTTGGACTTGCCGAAGTTCATCACCCGGCTGCCGCCGCCCTGCATCTGGTTCATGATGAACAGGAAGAGCAGCACGATGATGACGATCGGCAGGAAGCTCACCAGGATGCTGAGCAGGATGTTCTCCTGCGGCACCTCGGTGGTGAAGCTGTCGGTCTTGCCGGCCTGCACCTGCGCCTGCAGGTCGTCGGTCAGCTTGGCGCCGTAGCCGGTGACCCAGTCGGACTGGATCATCTTGGTGGGCTGGTCGCCGGGCCTGACCGTGATGCCGTTCTTGAGCGTCAGCTCGATCCGCTGGTCCTTGTCAATGATCTTCGCGTTGCTGACGTTGCCGGTGCGAATCTGCTCGAGGACCGTGGACGTGTCGGCCTGCTTGAAGTTGCCCCCGCCGCTCCACAATTGGGTGACGAGCAGGAGCAGCACGACGATGCCCAGGATCCACAGCAGTGGCCCACGTGTAAATCGCTTGAGATCCATCCGATGCGGAACCCCTGGCGGGCCCGTCCCTTCCCTGACCATGGCCTGGAACCCCGGGCAGGACCCGGGGCCGCGGCATCCCGACGCCGCGACTTCTGACTACCCGGAGGGGACGCTCGGTCACCCTCCCGTCGTCAGAAGGTACACCGGACAAGCGCGCGGAGGGACCGCCCGCTACAACCGGCCTTGCCCTACCAACGTACGTCACGGCCCGCTGTGTTCCCGGCGGTTCACGGCCATCCAAGCGATCTCTAGGTGTAGACGTGAGGGGCGAGGGTGCCGATGAAGGGGAGGTTGCGGTAACGCTCGGCGTAGTCGAGCCCGTAGCCGATGACGAACTCGTTGGGGATGTCGAAGCCGACGTACTTGACATCGATGGGCACCTTGACGGCGTCGGGCTTGCGCAGCGCGGCGCAGATCTCCAGCGAGGCCGGGTTGCGCGACTTGAGGTTCTCCAGCAGCCAGTGGAGGGTCAGGCCGGAGTCGATGATGTCCTCCACGATCAGCACGTGGCGGTTCATGATGTCGGTGTCGAGGTCCTTGAGCACCCGCACGACACCGGACGACCTAGTGCCGGCGCCGTAGGACGACACCGCCATCCAGTCCATCTGCACCGGCACGTGCAGGGCCCTGGCCAGGTCGGCCATCACCATGACGGCGCCCTTGAGCACGCCCACGAGGAGCAGCTCCTTGCCCGCGTAGTCTTCGTCGATCCGACCGGCCAGCTCCCTGATCTTGCCCTGGAGCTCGTCCTCGGCGATGAGGACCTTCTCGAGGTCCTCGCCCATGTCGGCTGCGTCCACCTGTGGTTCCTTACGGGATGGGGCTGATGGCGAGTATCAGGGTGCCATACCGCCGGACGGCCGACACTCGCCCGGGTAGGTCCACGGCCTTCTGCCCGCGCCAGGACGTGACGAGGCGTTCCACGGCGTGCACGTGGGTCGCCGAGAGCGCCCCGGACGGCGCCCCGGCGGCGATGGCGGCGCGACGCAGCACCCGCCGCCGCACGGCCGCGGGAACCCGCTCCAGCGCCTCGACGGAGAGCGTGAGCCTTCCCGAAATATCGCTTAGAGCGCAATCGTGATACACCGTGTCAGCCCACTCGTCGAGCGCGTCGGCGTCGTCCCTGGCGAGCCCGGCCGTCCGCGCGAGCGCCTCGGCCACCCCGGGCCCGAGCTCCTTCTCCAGTACGGGAAGGACCCGCGAGCGCACCCGGACCCGGGTGTAGCGGGGGTCGTCGTTGTGCGGGTCGTCCCACGGGCTCAGGCCGAGCGCCGCGCAGGCGGCGACGGTGACGCGGCGCGGGAGGTCGAGCAGGGGACGGCGGTAGAGCCCGCTCCGCGGCGCCATCCCGGCCAGCGACCGTGGGCCGCTCCCCCTGGCCAGCCCGAGCAGCACGGTCTCGGCCTGGTCGTCGCGGGTGTGGCCGAGCAGCACGGCGGCGGCGCCGGCCCGCTCCGCGGCCTCGCCGAGCGCCTGATATCTGGCCTCCCGCGCCGCGGCCTCCGGCCCTCCGGCCGTGCCCACCGTGACGGTCAGCACCTCGCCGGACTCCAGCCCCAGCTCTCCGGCCAGCTCCGCGACCCGCCTCGCCCGTACGTCCGAGCCTTCCTGCAACTGGTGGTCCACCGTGACCAGCCCTGCGCGCAGCCCGGCGCGCGGCGCGACGAACCCGAGCGCGGCGGCCAGCGCGAGCGAGTCGGCGCCCCCGCTGCACGCGGCCAGCACCGTGGACCCTCCGTCCAGCCCGGCCAACGCCTCACGCACAGCCCGGCGGACATCAGCTACAGCAGGGTGCGGTCCCACACCACCATTGTCCAGCCACGGCGACGAGCCCCGTCCGGCGTCCACAGAGGTGAGGGGTGTACGGCGTCCAGCCACGTGGGCGAGCGTCCGTGGACAATGGCCGGGTTCAGTGGTGCTCGCCCCGGACGGCCGGGGCGAGCGTTGGACGGGGGTCAGCCGGGGAGGGCCGGGGTGCCGATCACGCGGCGCACCCAGGCGTCCGGGTCGGAGATCTCCGCCGGGGTCGGCAGCGTGTTGGGCGAGGTCCAGACGCGGTTGAAGCCGTCCATGCCGGCCTTCTCCACCACCCGGCGGACGAAGGCGGAACCCTCGGCGTACTGCTTCATCTTCAGGTCGATGCCCAGCAGGCGGCGGATCGTCTTGTCGAGCTTGGAGCCGCCCTCGCGGCGCTGGGCGAACTTGGCCCGGATGTCGGCCACCGACGGCACCACCGAGGGCCCCACCGCGTCCATCACGTAGTCGCCATGGCCCTCCACGAGCGTCATGACGGCGGTGAGCCGGTCGAGGATCTCCTTCTGCTGCGGCGACTGGATGACGTCGATGAGGTTGCCCTCGCCGCCCCTGACCACGTCCTGGATGGTGTCGGCCGCGTTGCGCAGGCGCTCGACGAGCGTCGGCAGGTCGAGGTCGGAGGCCAGCAGGAACTCGGTCATCTGCGAGCGCACGTACTCGCGCAGCCAGGACACCCCGGTGAACTGCACCCGGTGGGTCTCCTCGTGCAGGCACACCCAGAGCCGGAAGTCGTGCGGGTTGACGTTCATCTCGCGCTCGGCGTGCACGATGTTGGGCGCGACGAGCGTGAGCCGGCCGGTGGCCTCGCGGCCGGTCGGGTCGGGCGGGAGGAACAGCTCGTACTGGCCGAGCACCCGCGTCGCCAGGAAGGCGAGCACGGCGCCGACCTCGACGCCGGTGATCCGGGAGCCCACGGCGCTGACGATCGCGGGCGGCCGGTTGGCGCCGCTGGTCATCCGCTGGGTGAGCGGCTCCAGCACCACGCGGAAGCCCTCGACGTTGGCCCTGATCCAACCGGGCCGGTCGACGACGGTCGCCGCCTGCGGCGCGGTCTCAGCATCGATCTTGGTGAACTCGCGCACGTGCCCTTCGGCCTCGCGCGACAGCGTACGGAGCTCGGCGACGGCCTGCCTGGCCTCCTCGCGGGTTACTTGAGGACCGGGGCGCACCAGACGCGTGCCGGTCGAGACGGCCAGATCCCAGTCGATCACCTGCATACCCACCACCGTACGTGCTTCCGCCCAACCCCGCGAAGAAGCCCCGAACCCAGCTCCCCCCAACCAAGGAAAGAACCCCAGGTGCCTGCCCTGAGGAGGCAGGGAACCCACGAGAACCCCCGTCACCTGCACGGAGGGGGAAGAGAGCCCACGAAGAAGCCCCAGTTGCCTGGACTGAAGAAGCAGGGAGCCCACGAAAAGCCCTGAACCCTCCGGGTATCCCGACCAAGGAGCAGTCCCGGCATCGGAGCTGTCCCGACATCGCAGCGGTCCCGACATCGGAGCGGTCCCGGTATCCGCAGGAAGAACATCCAAGGTTTTGCGAGGAGCGCCGGTGCCTGGACTGAGGAGGGAGGGAGCCCCGCGAGGAGCGCCGGTGTCTGGACTGAGGAGGGAGGGAGCGAAGCGACCGAGCGACAAGGGAAGACGCCGGGTCTGAGCGACGAGCCGCGATCCGCAGGATCGCCATAAGCACAGCGACCGAGCGACGAGGGAAGACGCCGGGTCTGAGCGACGAGCTGCGATCCGCAGGATCGCCATAAGCACAGCGACCGAGCGACGAGGGAAGGCACCGGATCTGAGCGACGAGCCCGCGATCCGAAGGATCGCCAATAAACACAGCGCCGCGATCCGAAGGATCGCAAATAAACACAACCGCGATCCTGGCGGATCGCAATCAGGCACGCGCCACGATCGCCGCCAGCCGGTCGAGGACCGGTTCGGCGTAGACCGGGACCTTGTCTGCCATGAAGGCGAAGGCGAGGACCCGGCCGTCCTTGCTGGTGGTGAGCCCCGCCAGCGTGCTGACGTTGTTGAGGGTGCCCGTCTTGGCGCGCACCAGCCCGACCTGCCCCTTGCTGTCGGCCCCGGTGAAGCGGCGGCCGTTGCCGAGCGTGCCGGTGAACCCGGCGATGGGCATGCCGGAGGCGACCGCGTGCAGGCCGGGCCGGTCGGGCGAGACGGCGAGGGCGATGAGGCCGGCCATGGCGCCGGCGCTGATGCGGTTGCGGGTCGACAGGCCGCTCCCGTCGTACACCTGGATGCCGCCGCCGGCGCCGACCCGCTGGAGCACCTGGGGGACGGCCTTGGCGACGCCCGCGAACGACCCCGGCTGGCCCTCCTTGATCGCCACGTGCCGCGCCAGCGCCTCCGACAGGTCGTTGTCACTGTAGGTGAGCGCGTGCTCGACGAGGGCGTAGACCGGGGCCGACTCGACCTTGGCCAGCTCGGCGGCGCCGGCCGGGGCGCGGGCGGGTTCGACCGTCTTGGCGACGGTGATCCCCTTCTTCTTCAGCAGCCCCGCGAAGGCGTCGGCGGCGTGGCGGGAGGGGTCGGCGACGCGCGGGCTGTTCTGGCCGGGGTTCTGCCGCCCTTCGTCGATCGCCAGCGCGTGCACCCGCGCGACGTGCCCGTCGGGGATGTAGCCGGGCTTCCAGCCCGGCCCGACGTCCGGGCCGGTGAAGAGCGAGGCGTCGTACGAGAGCGTGACCTTGGCGACTCCCCGCTGCTTGAGCGCGGCGGCGGTACGGGCGGCGAGCGTGGTCATCGACGCCTGGTCGGTGAAGCCGCCCGGCTTGGCCCGGGGACCGGCGAGCAGCGGGTCGCCGCCGCCGACCAGGACGATCGCGCCGGGGGCGCCGCCCTGCACGACGCGGGTGGCCAGGCGGGTGTCGGGGCCGAGCGAGGCGAGCGCCGCGACGCTGGTGACGACCTTGGTGGTGGAGGCGGGGACGATGCCGGCGTCGGGGTTGGCGGCGAAGACACGCTCGCCCGTGGAGGCGTCGACGACGACCGCGCCGACCCGGTCACCCAGCGCTCGGTCACCCAGCGCATCCGTGAGCCTGCGGGTCAAAGTACCCTTGGTCGGGAGAGGTCCGTCTCCTGGCCTCGCCGCCAGGCCGGCCAGCACCGGCCCCGCGGTGACCACGGGGACTTCGGGAGGCGCGGTCGGCTCTGCCGGTGGCGGCTGCCTCGTCAGGGCGCTCAGGGTGAGGTCGTTGTCAACCGCGTAGACGCCGGTGACGATGGTCACGACCTGCAGCAGGACGAGTGTGGTCAGCATCACCCACCGCTCGTGCCGTGCCACGTCGCCCTGACCTCTCATCCTGGTGTTCGCCTACGAGACATTAACGCCCAGCCGGGGATCCCGGGGGGCGCGAGCGGAGGAACCGCGGTGGAGTTCGACGTTGTCGTTGAGATTCCCAAGGGGCAACGGAACAAGTATGAAGTGGACCACGAAACCGGCAAGATCAGACTGGACCGGCTGTTGTTCACCTCCACGCAGTACCCCGCCGACTACGGCTTCATCGAGAACACCCTCGGTGAGGACGGCGACCCCCTCGACGCGCTGGTGCTGCTGCAGGAGCCGACGTTCCCTGGCTGCTACATCACCTGCCGGGCGGTGGGCATGTTCCGCATGACCGACGAGAAGGGCGGCGACGACAAGGTCCTCTGCGTCCCGTCGACCGACCCGCGCATGGCGCACATCCAGGACATCCACCACGTGGCGGAGTTCGACCGGCTGGAGATCCAGCACTTCTTCGAGGTCTACAAGGACCTGGAGCCCGGCAAGTCGGTCGAGGGCGCCAACTGGGTGGGCCGCATGGAGGCCGAGGCCGAGATCGAGCGCTCCTTCCAGCGCGCCAAGGACGGCGGCCACTGATTCATCCCACTCTCTGGAGGGGTCTGGTGGCGCCCACCAGGTCCCGCCTCCAGATCGGGGCGACGCGTACGACGTCGCCGGTCTGCGGCGCGTGCACCATCAGCCCGCGCCCGACATACATGCCCACGTGGTGGATGGTGCGCGGGTCGTTCCTGTCGTGGCCGAAGAACAGCAGGTCGCCCCGGCGCAGGAGGTGCAGCGGCACGTGCGGGCCCGACGTCCACTGGGTTCCGGTCCAGTGGTCGAGCCGCACGCCGGCCCGTTCCCACGCCCGCATGGTCAGACCTGAGCAGTCGTAGCTCCCCGGGCCGGCGGCGGCCCACAGGTAGGGCTTGCCGAGCTGGGTGAGCGCCCAGTTGGCGGCCCGGTCACCGAGCCCGGACCCGCGGCTCAGCGGGATCCGGAACCGGCCGGCCCGCATCCTGGCCAGCAGGTCGGCCCGGTCGCGGGCGGCGTCCACCCGCCGCTGCAGCGTGTCGCGCTCGGCCGTCAGCGTCCTGGTCTCGCGTCTCTGCCTGGCCACGGCCTTCTGGGCATCGGCCTTGGCCTGCGCGGCGGCGTCGGCCGCGGCCTGCCGGGCGGCGTGCGCGCGGGCCGCCTGGGTGCGCAGGATCGCGGCCACCGTCTGGGCGTCGCGCATCCGGGAGAGCACCGCGGCCCGCTCGCCGCCGAGCTGCCGCAGCGTGCCGACGCGGTGCAGGTAGCCGTCGTGGTCTCCGCCGTCCATGACGGGGAACGCGTGGGACCGCCACATCCCGCCGTACGCCTGCGCGGCCAGCGCCGCCACGGGCTGCCGGGCGCGCTCCACCTCGGCGTCCGCCGACGCGAGCCTGGCCAGCGCCTGGTCGTGCGCCTCCTGGGCCCGCCGCAGCCGGACCAGCTCGCCGTTGTAGGCCTCCACCCGGCGTCCGGCCTCGGCGGCCAGCTCCTCCAGGCGCGCCTGCGCCTCGGCCAGCGCGACGCCGGCCCTGGCCAGCTCCTGCGTTCGTGCCCGTACGTCCTGCCGCGCCCTGGCGATGTCACGGGACGGGGGAGCCGGCTCGGCGCGTGCCGGCGGGCTGAGGGTGACGGCCAGACAGGCGAGCAGGATCCCGGCTCGGACGTGCATAGAATCCCCCCGCTGTCACTCTATGCACACACTTCCCTACCGTTGACCCACGTACACCCCTTGCTCAGGGTCAGGACGCCGGGGTGGTGGGCGGCGGGGCGGGGGACACGGTCGGGGTCGGCTGCGGCACCGGCGTGGGCACCGGGTCCTCGGTGGGCGACGGAGCCGGCGTGTGCCGGGTGGGGTGCACGGTCGGCCTGGTCGGCCGCACGGTGGGGCGCACGGTCGGCCGCACAGTGGGCCGCACCGTCGGCCGCACCGTGGGCTGGGTCGGCTGCGCCGTCGGGCCGGGCGTGGGCGGGTGGGAGCCGGGGTCGCCGGGCCCCTGCGTGGGTTCGCCCGGCGGCGGCGACGGCACGGGGTCGTGGGTGCTCCACGTGGGCTCGACGTCGGGCCACGTGGTCGGCAGGCCGCCGATGGTGGGGAGCAGGCGGGTGGTCTCCGTGGCCGGCGAGATCAGCCGGGCCCGCGGGGTGACGCGGGCGACGTCCAGCGGCAGGCCGGCGGTGCGGCCGAGCTCCGGTCCGGCGGTGGCGTTCGCCTCGGCCCGCCGCCACGGGAGGACGGGCGGCTTGCCTTCCGGCGGGAACGCCGCGGTGGCGACGCCGGGCAGGCCGCCGACCTCCTTCCCGAAGTACTCGAAGATGCCCGCTATCGCCACCAGGGTCGTGACCGCCGCCACCGTGCACGCCACCGCCCGAGGCCATACGCGCGGCTTCCGGTCGCCGGGCAGGGGAAACCCGGCGCCGTCCAGCGCCTGCGAGCGCCTGGCGACGTAGCGGCGGTAGAGGAACAGCTCCGGGTCGACGAAGCAGCTCAGCACCCGCACCCTGAGCGACTCCGGGAGCGTGACCTGCGGCAGCAGCTCGAACACCTTCGCCGCCGACACTTGCCGGCTGCGGTGCGGCGCGCAGGTCTCGCACCGGGCGAGGTGGCGCACCAGGTGCTCGCGCATGTCGGGTGTCAGCTCACCGGCGAACCCGGTGAGGATGCGGGCCCGGCGCGGGCAGTCGTACGGGCCCTTCATGGCGAGGATCTCGGCGGTGACCGCGTCGCGCAGCCGGTCGCGGGCCTGCTCGCGGACGGCGTCGAGCCGGCGCGCGGGGATGCACAGCACGGCGGCGAGCCCGGCGGCGGACAGCCCGTGGCGGGTGTCCAGCTCCAGCACCTCGCGGTCGGCGGCGGGCAGGCTCTGGACCGCGTTCCAGGCCATGATCCGCAGGTCGGCGTCGGCTGGATCGGCCGGCTCCGGCGCGCCGGCGAGCGCTTCGCCGGCGGGCTGCGGCCCGGCGATCCGGCGGCGCCGGCACTCGCTCCTGGCCAGCGCGTACAGCCAGGGACGGAGCATGCCGGGGTCGGCCAGCAAGCCGGCGTGCGCCTCCGCCGCGATCAGCGCGTCGCGCAGGGCGACCTGGGCGCTGTCGGCGTCGCGGAGAAGGCATCGGCAGTAGCGGTAGACGCTCTCGGCATGCGCGTCGTAGAGCGCGGCGAGTGCGCCGGGGTCGCCGGCGCGCAGGGCTTCGACCAGGACGCGGTCATTCATATCACCGAATGTAATGGAGTCGTAACTTGTAGTTCTACCGATTCCGCGCGATACACATCTCTTGTCATGGGCAAGCCAGAAAAATGTAACGAGATTCGCCGGGAATAACCCCTTTTGCTTACTCCGAGCCCGACGTCACCTCGCTCCCGCGGTCCGTCTGGAACGGCGCGGTCTTCGGCTTGACGGTGTGCAGCGGCATCACGCCGCCCATCGCCAGTTCCTCGTACGGGCGCGCGGTCGACCCCCAGGTACGGGCGACCACCTCGGTCCTGCCCACCTTCGTCCCCGGCGGGAGCCCGGCCACGGTCAGGATGAACCGCGGCGGCCGGCCCGCCTGCACGTCGTCCACGAACGTGCTGCCGCCGCCGAGCAGCTTGCCGGCGCCGTCGCGCAGCAGCGCGCTCACCACCAGGCTGCTGGCGGGCAACTGGTACGGGTTCGCGACGTAGCCCGTGATGAGGTACGAGCCGTCCTTCTGGCGCATCGTCTGCACCCGCGACGCCGGGAACGGCCGGAAGGCCGAGGGCACCCGGGCCGCCTGCCGCCACTGGGCGGGCCGGTAGTCGACGCTGACCTTGGCCGGCTTCGCGGTGGCGGTGCCCTGGCCGGTGAAGGTCAGGGAGCCGCCCGGCGGCACGGCGTCCAGCGGCTGGTCCATCCTGAAGACCTCGCGGCCTCCGGCGTCCTTGCCGACGACACTGGCCACGACGTGCTCGCCGAAGTGCCACGGGTTGCCGTTGGCCAGGACGGCGGCCCAGGTCACGGCGTACCCGTCGCCCGACTTGACGACGTTCGACGCCTGTTCCATGAGGGTGAGCGGTTTGAGCTGCTGCTGTGTCGGCTCCTCGGACGAGCATCCGGCGAGGCAGATCGCCCCGAGTGCGAGGAGGCTGACGGTTCGGCTACGCTGGATCACTTTGCCGTGATAACCCGCTCATGGGCACGTCCGGCCTCTGACACGCGCCGGGCGTACCAACTCTTTGACTTCCTATCGCGCTCTTTGTTTTCCTATCGGGCGCGAACGACCCGCTTTTCATCCCAGACCGGCTCCGGCGCCTCATAAACCGCGCCATCCGCGCCGAATACCAAATAGCGATCGAAATCCGCCGCGAACCACCGGTCGTGGGTGACCGCGACCACCGTGCCGTCGAACGCGTCCAGCCCTTCCTGCAACGCCTCGGCGCTGGCCAGGTCGAGGTTGTCGGTCGGCTCGTCGAGCAGCAGCAGCGTGGACCCGGACAGCTCCAGCAGCAGGATCTGCAGCCTGGCCTGCTGGCCGCCTGACAGCGTGTCGAACCGCTGGTCGGCGATCAGACCGGCCAGCTCGTAGCGGGCCAGCGCCTTCATCGCCTCGTTCTTGAGCCGGGCGTGCTCGGACATCACGATCTCGACCGGGGTGCGGCCCATCAGGTCGGGCCGGGCGTGCGTCTGGGCGAAGTGACCGGGCACCACGCGGGCGCCGAGCCGGGCCGCGCCGCTGTGGCGGACCTGCTCACCGGCCAGCAGCCGCAGGAAGTGGGACTTGCCCGAGCCGTTGGAGCCGAGCACCGCCACCCGCTCGCCGTACCAGACCTCCAGGTCGAACGGCTTCATCAGGCCGGTCAGCTCCAGCCCCTCGCAGATGACCGCGCGCTTGCCGGTGCGGCCGCCGCGCAGGCGCATGCTGATGTTCTGGTCGGCCGGCGGCGTCTCGGGCGGCCCCGCCTCCTCGAACTTGCGCAGCCGCGTCTGCGCCGCGTGGTAGGCGGCGGCCATGCCGTCGTTGTAGCGCGCCTTGTTCTTCAGCATGTTGACCAGGGCCTTGAGCTTGGCGTGCTCCTCGTCCCAGCGCCGCCGCAGCTCGTCGAGGCGGGCGTTCCTGGCCCTGCGCGCCTCCGCGTACGTGCCGAAGCCGCCGCCGTGGATCCAGATGTTGCCCGACTCGACGGTGACGATCCGGTCGGCGGCGTTGGCCAGGAGCTGCCGGTCGTGGCTGACCAGCAGCACGGTCTTGGACGTCTCGCGGAGCTGCTGCTCCAGCCACTCCTTGCCGGGCACGTCGAGGTAGTTGTCGGGCTCGTCGAGCAGCAGGGTCTGGTCGGGGCCGCGCAGCAGCGCCTCCAGCACCAGCCGTTTCTGCTCGCCGCCGGACAACGTGGCCACATCCCGATATTTCACGCGATCGTACGGAACGCCCAGTGCGGCGACCGTGCACGTGTCCCACAGGACCTCGATCTCGTACCCGCCCGCGTCGGTGTAGTCGCTGATGGCCTGGGCGTAGCGGAGCTGCGTCTTCTCGTCGTCGCGCTCCATCATGACGAGCTCGGCCTGTTCGAGCCGCTCGGCGGCCTGCCGCACGGCGGGCGGCGCCACGCTCAGCAGCAGGTCGTGCACGTTGCTGCCGTCGCGCACGCTCCCGATGAACTGCCGCATCACGCCCAGCCCGCCTGAGGACACCACGCCTCCCTCGACCGGCCGCAGATCGCCCGCGATCAACCGCATGAGCGTGGTCTTCCCGGCCCCGTTGGGCCCCACCAGCGCGGCCTTGACGCCCTCGCCGATCCGGAACGACACGTCGTCGAGCAACGGCCGCCCGTCGGGCAGCACGTACGTCAGGTGAGCGACCTCGACGTGTCCCACGACAATTCCCCTCCTAGGTCCTTGTGGAGGGTACCTGCCGGTATGACGGCCCAGCACCCCGTTTTCACCGGGTCCTCCTGGCGGCGTGAGGTCTAGACAGTAAGTGATCTGATGACTAGAACTGTAGGGAACCCCCACCCCTAGGACGTGTCATGGCGCGACTCAGAGCAGCACTCCTTTCCTTGGTACTCGCCCTGTCCACCCTCACCGCCCTCCCCCAGCCCGTCGCCGCGGCCGCATCCGACTGCGCCCCCGCCTTCCAGGGCTCCTCGGTCAACCAGCGGCTGACCACGCTCTTCACCACCTACGGCGACGACAACAGCCGGCTCGACGACTGGACCGGCGCCGACGGCACCTACTCGGTCCGCCTGCCCAACGGGCGCGAGCTGTGGGTGTTCTCCGACACCTTCCTGGGCCAGGTCAACCCCGACGGCTCCCGCCCCCCGGTGGTCGAGGAGGGCGGCACGACCGTCTTCCTGAACAACTCCTTCGCCGTCGAGCGCGACGGCCGGCTGCGCACCATCACCGGCGGCACGAGCCAGGCCCCGAAGGCCGTGATGCCGCCCCGCGACCAGAACCACTGGTACTGGGCCGGCGACGTGACGCTGGCCGGCGGCATCGTCGAGGTGACCTACCAGGAGTACGAGCGCTTCGGCCCGGGTGCGTGGGACTGGCGCTGGCACCGCAACGTGGTGGCCAGGTTCCCCCAGGGCAGGCTCGACCGGCCGCTCAGCGTGCACGACCTGCCGTCGGGCAACGGCGTCGCCTGGGCCTCCGGCATACTCAAGGACGGCCGTCACACGTACGTCTACGGGGTGGAGGACCACGGCTCGCCCAAGTACATGCACGTCGCCAGGGTCAAGGGCGACAGCCTGCTCGGCGCCTGGGAGTTCCTGACCGCCGACGGCACGTGGTCGCCCGACGAGGCGGACTCGGCCCGCGTCATGGACGGCGTGGCCAACGAGTACAGCGTGACCAAGATCGGCGACGGCTACGTGCTCATCACGCACGACACCACCGAGGTGCTCAGCGCGCGGATCGTGGCGTACTCGTCGTGCTCCCCCACCGGCCCGTTCACCGGCAAGCAGCTCCTCTACACCACCCCCGAGACGGGCGGGAACATCTTCACCTACAACGCCCACGCCCACCCCGCCGTCGACGGCGACGGGCTGGTCGTCTCGTACAACGTCAACAGCTTCGTCAACACCGACCACTACCGGGACGTGTCGATCTACCGGCCCAGGTTCATCGACGTGAGATTCGGATGACGATCAACCGCAACTGGGGAGCCCGCCTGCGCCACGGCAGCGTGGGCGGGCTCCGCGCGGTCACGCTGGAGAACGAGCTGCTCCGCGTGACCGTGCTGCCCGGCAAGGGCGGCGACGTGGTCGAGTTCCTGCACAAGCCCACCGACACCGACTTCGTCTGGCTCTCCCCGCAGGGCCTGCGCGACCCGCGCGAGTACCTGCACGGCGCGGCCGACGACGTGGCCCAGTTCGTCGACCACTACGAGGGCGGCTGGCAGGAGGTCTTCCCCAACGGCGGCGCGCCCAGCGAGTACCGGGGCGCCCGGCTGGCGCAGCACGGCGAGGTGTCCGGCCTGCCGTGGGAGTACGAGGTCGTGGCCGACTCCGAGCGCGAGGTCGCGATCCGGCTCTCGGTACGGACCAGGCGGCTGCCGTACCGGCTGCAACGGACGCTCCGCCTGCGGTCGGGCATCGCCGCGCTGGAGATCGACGGGCGGGCCGCCAACGAGTCCGGCCTCACCCTGCACGCCATGTGGGGGCAGCACCTGGTGTACGGGATGCCGTTCCTGCGGCCGGGAGCCAGGATCAGGCTGCCCGACGGCGTGCGGGTGATCCCGCACGCGAGCGCCATCAACCCGGAGGGGCGCAGGGTGAAGGCGGGCGGGCCGTGGGACTGGCCGGTCGTGCCCGCCGACGGCGGCGGCGAGGTCGACCTGAGCGTGATCCCCGAACGGGGCGCGCCCAGCGACATCGTCTACCTGACCGGCTTCGAGACCGGCTGGTACGAGATCATGGCGGACATCGGGCTGCGGGTGGAGTGGGACGCCGAGGTGCTGCCCTATCTGTGGCTGTGGCAGGAGCTCGGCGCCACCACCGGATATCCCTGGTGGGGCCGGGCGTACACGGTCGGGCTGGAGCCGTTCTCCAGCATGCCGACCGACGGGCTGGCGGCGGCGGTCGCCAACGGGACCGCCCTCGCCCTGGGGCCGGGCGGGACCAGGGCCCTGTCGATGCGTGCGGAGGTGCTGGCGTGAGTGAGTTCGACGGCAAGGTGGCGCTGGTCACCGGCGGGTCCATGGGCATCGGCCGGGCGGTCGTGGACCGGCTGGCCGCGGGCGGCGCGTCGGTGGTGTTCTGCGGCGCCGACGAGGGGGCGGCGGTCGAGGGCGAGCGGGTCACCGGCGTGGTCGCCGACGTGCGCAGCGCCGCCGGCATGCGCGACCTGGTGGAGCTGGCCGTGAGCCGCCACGGCGGCCTGGACGTGGTGGTGACCTGCGCGGGCGTGCAGCGCTACGGCACCGTGGTCGACACCCCCGAGGAGGTCTGGGACGAGGTCCTGGACGTCAACCTCAAGGGCGTCTACCTGACCTGCAAGGCGGCCGTGCCCCGGCTCGCCGAGCGCGGCGGCGGCTCGATCGTGGTGGTCTCGTCGGTGCAGGCGTTCGCCTCCCAGACCCAGGTGGCCGCCTACACGGCCAGCAAGTCGGCGCTGAACGGGCTGGTCAGGGCGATGGCGCTGGACCACGCCGGTCAGGGCGTCCGGGTGAACGCGGTCTGCCCCGGCTCGGTCGACACCCCGATGCTGCGCTGGGCGGCCGACCTGTGGCGCGGCGAGCTGTCGCAGGACGAGCAGGTGGCGCGGTGGGGCGCCGCGCACCCGCTCGGCCGGGTGGCCCGGCCGGAGGAGGTGGCGGAGCTGGTCGCGTTCCTGGCGGGCCCGCGCTCGTCGTTCATCACCGGGGCGGAGCACCGCGTGGACGGCGGCCTGCTGGCCAGGAACCCTGCGGCGCTACCGGAGTAGGGCCGCCGCGCGCTCGCGCAACGCGTCGGAGGCCTTCCCGATCGCCCCGGCGTCGAACGGCGGGTCCGGGTCGTACTCGATGACGAGCTGCACGGCCTCGGCGGTCTCGGTGTCGGCGGCCTGGCCGAGCAGGGTGAGCGCCATGTCGATCCCGGCCGACACCCCGGCGGCGGTGACGATCTTGCCGTCGACCACCACCCGCTCGGTGACCGCCCGCGCGCCCGTGTCGGCCAGGAAGCCGGTGACCGCCCAGTGGCTGGTCGCCCGGCGCCCGCGCAGCAGCCCCGCCGCGCCCAGCAGGAGCGAGCCGCTGCACACCGAGGTGGTCCAGCGGGTGTGCGCGTCGGCCTCGCGGATCCAGCCGACCAGGGCCTCGTCGGCGAGCGCTTCGAAGGTGCCGATGCCGCCCGGCACCACGATCACGTCGGGCCTCGGCACCTCCTCGTAGCCGGCGGTGGCGGCGATGCTCAGCTGACCCCGGTCGTCGGTCACCGGTCCCGGCTCGGCCGCGACGAAGGTGACGGTCCAGCCGGGCGCGAACGCCAGCACGGTGTACGGTCCGACGGCGTCCAGCGCGGTGAACCGGTCGTAGAGGGGGATGGCGACGTGCATCAACTCTCCTTGGTGTGGAACCGGCGGCGGTAGTCGCCGGGCGAGACGCGCAGGTGGCGGCGGAAGACGCGGTAGAGCGTCTCGGGCCGGCCCAGCCCCGACTCCCGGGCCACCCGGTCCAGCGGATGGTCGGTGATCTCCAGCAGCCGCCGGGCGGTGTCGGCGCGGCTGCGCTCGACGTACCTGCCCGGAGACGTCCCGGTCTGCTCGGTGAAGACGCGGGAGAAGTGGCGCTCGCTCATCCCGGCGCGCCTGGCCAGCGCGGGCACGCTCAGGTCGGCGGCCGGGTTCGCGTCGATGAACGCCTGCAGTTCGCGCAGCGACTCGTCGCGCGGGGCGGGGAGGCTCATCGGCATGCTGAACTGGCTCTGCCCGCCGGGCCTGTGCAGGTAGACGACCAGCCCGCAGGCCACCCGCCGGGCCAGCTCGTGACCGTGGTCGTCGGCCACCAGCGCGAGCGCCAGGTCCACGCCGGCGCTGACCCCGGCCGAGGTCCAGAGGTGGCCGTCGCGGATGTAGATCGCGTCCGGCTCGACCGTGACCCCGGGGTACCACGCGCCGAGCTTGTCGGCGACCAGCCAGTGGGTGGTGGCCCGCCGGCCGTCGAGCAGCCCCGCCGCGGCCAGCAGGAACGCGCCGCTGCACACGGACGCGGTGCGGCGGGCCGCCCGTGACAGCCTGACGATCTCCTCCAGCGTCTCCGGGTCGCGGGCGTGCGTCATCGTGGTCATGCCCCCGGCGACGACGAGCGTGTCGATCGGCCCGCCGACCTCGCGCAGGGGCGTCCGCACGGCGACCTCGACGCCGTGCTGCGCGGCCACCGGGCCCGCCCTCGGCGCCGTCACCTCGACCTGGTAGCCGCCCCTCGTCACCAGGTCCGCCGCCGCGAACACGTCGGCGGGGCCCGCCAGGTCGAGCAGTTGGAAGCCCTCGTAGACCACCAGGACGATCCGCCTCTTCATGGCTTCCATGCTTGGGCCGGGCCTTCGGGGCGTCAATGACACGACCATTGCGGATTACGCCACCGGCTTTACCGGAAGACACGCGCCATGACCTGGAGTATGCGTACGCGCACGCTAGGTTAGCGACATCCCCGGGAACGCACTGACCAAGGAGGTCCTCTTGAGGCTGTCCACCGTCGTGGCCGCCGTCCTGCTCGCCCTGATCGTCCCCGGCGTGGCGGAGGCGAGCCCGGGCGGGGCCTGCTTCCAGGGCCGGGTCTGCCTGTACGCGGGCTTCGCGTTCAACCGCAGCCAGGTCGACCTCTGGCGCGACTTCGTCCACGACGACACCAACTTGGCCGACGACACGTGGTTGAAATGGGACTACACCGACTCCTGGCACACCATGGACAACGCGACCAGCTCGGCGAGAAACCGGCTCGGCTGCCCGGTGACGCTCTGGCAGAACCCCCACTTCACCGGCGCCCACAGCACGCTGGACCACGCCACGGGCGACGGTTTCCTGGCCAACAACGCCATCGGCAACAACCGCGTCAGCTCGCTCGACATCTGGTGCCGGTGAACCGGCTCCTCGCCCTGGGTCTGGCGCTGTCGCTGGCGGCCGGGTGTACGCACGCGCCGCTTCCTGAGGAGCCCGCCGTCGCCTCGGCCGAGGACCTGTTGCTGCCGTTCGACGCCTACAAGCCCACGCCGGGCCAGCGGGCGCTGCTCGACACCGCCCACCGTTCGCTGGTCTCCCGCTGCCTCAAGCGCCGCGGCATCTCCCGCCGGCTCCTGCCGGCCCCGCCCGACCCGCGCAACTCCCGCCGCTACGGCGTCGTGGACCACGACCAGGCCCACCGCTTCGGCTACCACCTCCCCACCACCGACGAACCGGCCGAGCCTGGGAAGACCGACGGCGCGGGAAGAACCCGCCGGACCGACCGCTCCGAAACGACCAGCAGCTCCAGGAAGACCCGTACCACCGAAACCACCGACCGCTCAGGTACGGTCCGCCAGGTCGGCTCGGGAAAGACCCGTACGGCCGAAACGACCAACCGCGCGGGGAAGATCCGTCGGAGCGAGACGACCAGCCGCTCCGGTGCGGCCCGTCGGAGTGAGGCGACCGGCCGCTCCGGTGCCGCCCGCCAGGCCGAGACGACCGGCCGCTCGGGTGCGGCCCGCCAGGCCGAGACGACCGGGCGCTCGGGTGCCGCCCGCCAGGCCGAGACGACCGGCCGCTCGGGTGCGGCGCGGAGGGACGGCCGTTCGGGGGAGGCTCGGCGGGGCGGCCGTTCGGGGGAGGCTCGGCGGGGCGAGAAGGCTCGCCGTCATCTGTACGTGCTGCCCTGGTGCGAGGGGCGGGCGGCGGAGCGGCTCGCGCCTTCGGAGCGGGCTCCGTGGGACTGGCTGGCCCAGCGGGACACGCGTACTCTCGAACGCTCCTCGACACGGCCCGAGGTCCGTGAGGCGATCACGGGATGGGTGGCCTGCATGCGGGACGCGGGCCACCCGTACCCGTCACCGGAGGCGGCGATCGGCGATCCCCGGTGGGACCTCGACAAGCGCGCGATCAGCGCCGACGAGAAGCGCACGGCCGTGGCCGACGTCGTGTGCAAGTGGTCGTCGGGGCTGGTGGCCCGCTGGTTCGCGGCCGACGCCGCGCTCCAGCGGGCGCTCGTCCACAAGCACGCGGGCCGCTTCGCCCTCCTGCGCGCCGACCTGAACGAGCGCGTCCAGCGAGCCACCACCCTCCTGCAACGTCACACGGCCAAACCGGTAAGGCGCCACGGCTCCGCAAAGACGGCGAAGCCCAAACGTCATCACCCCAACTCGGCCAGAACGAGGTAGACGCCGGGAAACACCGGCGGAGCGGCCGGACCGGTGTATGGCAGGGCCGACGTATGGCAGGGCCGACGTATGGCAGGGCCGACGTATGAGGGGTTCGGCTCCGCCGGGACGGCGAAGCTCAGAGTTCCGCCGGGACGGTCGGGTCGGCGAAGTGCTGGTTCGGCACCCGAGCGAACCAGCCGGGCCGCCCCGGGTCGCGGTCGTAGGGGTAGCCGCCCTCGCGTTTGTAGAGCTCGGCGTAGCGGGCCACCCGGTCGCGGTCGAGCCGCACGCCGAGCCCCGGCCCCGACGGCACCGGGATGGCGCCTCCGGAGTAGGCCAGCTTGCCGCCCTCGATCACGTCGTCGCGGAGCTGGTGATAGTGGGCGTCGGCGGCGTACGTGAGGTTCGGCAGCACCGCGCCGAGGTGCAGCATGGTCGCGAGCTGGATGCCCAGCTCGCCGGACGAGTGCACGGCCACGTCCACCTGGAACGTCTCGCACACCCCGGCCGCCTTCACGCACGCCCGGACGCCGCCCCAGAAGGTGGTGTCGAGCAGCACCACGTCCGCCCCGCGGCGCAGCACGTTCGCGGCGAGCTGCTCGAAGTTGACCACCACGGTGTTGGTCGCGATCGGCACCCGGACCCGCTCGCGCACCAGCCGGAGCCCTTCCAGTCCGAGGACAGGGTCCTCCAGGTAGTCGTTGTCCAATGGCTCGATGGCCTGCCCGAACCGCAGGGCCTCGGCCATCGACAGCACCGCGTTCGGGTCGTACCGGAGCCTGTCGCCGGGGAAGGCGGCGGCCAGCGCGCGGTAGCACTCCAGCTCGTAGTCCGGCGGGAACACGCCGCCCTTCAGCTTGTGGACGGTGAACCCGTGCGCCGCCTTCAGCGCCCGCGTGTGCTCGACGAGCTGCTCGGGCGTGCGCACCTCGGCGAAGCCGTCGGCGGCGTAGCGGAAGAACAGGTACGAGGCGAACGGCACCTCGTCGCGGATCCGCCCGCCCAGCAGGTCGCAGACCGCGACCCCGAGCTGCTGCCCGATGAGGTCGAGGCAGGCGAACTCGATGGCGGCCAGCAACTGGGTCCGGTTGTTGTAGAGCGACGCCGTCGGGTTGGCGATCTTGAAGCGGAGCGTCTCCAGCTGGAACGGGTCGTGGTCGCGCAGGTACGGCAGCAGGCCGCGGAACGCCGCTTCCGCGCTCTCACCGCCGCCGCCCATCTCGCCCAGCCCGACCAGCCCGTTGTCGGCCTCGACCTCGACGATCGTGCGCACGAAGCGGCCCCAGTGTGCGCCGTTGCTGTGCCGCAGCGGGGCCTCCAGCGGCACGGCGACCGTGGTGGCCCGGATGTCAACGATCTTCACAAGTCCCCCAAACCGCGGCGACCCCGCAGGCGGGGATCCGCACCTTGACCGATTCGCCCGTCACCTGGAGCGGCTCCGCCGCGCGGTCCAGCCCCGCGCTCACCCGGGCGGCACGCAGTCCGGGCAGCTCGACGGTCACCTCGACCGGCTCGGCGGCCAGCGACCGCAGCCGCACGACCCGCTCGCCGCCCGCCTGACCGAGCGAGGTGACCAGCACGTCCGGATGGTCCACCGACACGTACACGCGCGCCGGCTCGGCCGACGGGGAGGGCAGCAGCGCGCCGGTGAACGGCTCGGTCAGCCCCGCCGCGGTCAGCGCCCCCAGCCGCCTGCCCGGCACGCCCGCCGCCGAACGGACCGCGTACCGGAAGGTGGTCTCGCCCTGCTGCTGCGCGGGGAAGTTGGTGTCCCAGATGTTGTTGAGCGCCCACGAGTAGACCGTGCCCGGCTCCTCGTCCAGCGTCGGCGGGAACGGCGCGTACGGCATGTGGATGGTGCCGAGCTGCACCAGCGGCGCTTCCAGCGTCGCCCAGGCGACGGTCAGCTCGGGGTCGTCGAACGCGATCCAGTGCCGCATGGGCAGCATGTACGCGGCCGAGCCCGGCACGCTCGGCACGTCGGGGCCGCCCACGCCGCCCGTGAGCTCCCACGCGGTCGCCTCGCCGGTGGCGAACGGGAAGGCCAGGAAGACCGCCTCCTTGGCCGGGGTGCCCTGCTTGGCCAGCTGGTAGGTGAGGTCCAGCCGGGGCACGCCGTGGTGCAGTTCGACCGTGGTGCGCAGCCAGTCGACGCCCTTGCCCCGCAGCTCGACGACCAGCTTCTCGCCGACGGCGGTCCGCTGGGCCCTGACGATCGTGGCGTTGCCGGCGATGGCGCGGTCGCCGAGGAGGGTGCGGTCGTGCGCGCCGACGTGCCCGGACAGGTGGTTGAAGTGCGGCGCGGTGGCGTAGCGGTCGTAGACGTACTGGCCGAAACCGGCGGCGGCTTCCTGGTTGACCAGCTCCCGGCCGGCCTTCTTGTCGAAGACCGAGGAGATGTAGCCCTCGCGGACGTCGTAGGTCACCCGGTAGAACTCGTTCTCGATCACTCCGCCGAGGTCCGGTTCGACCGGTTCCGGCGCCTGGGTCTCGCCTCTGACGACATCCAGCCGTACGTACCCGTACCCGGGCAGGTCGGGCACCACGGCGTGGATGTGCCGCCCGATCGGCCGGGTCGGCCAGTCGTCGGGGTCCACGTACTCCTCGTGGTGCGGCAACCGCTCCCCGGTGCGCGCGTCCACCAGCGCGATCGGCACGTCCACCGCCACCACGTCCCTGGGCAGGAACGTCCGCACCACGTCGGTCCGCCGCGCGGTGCCCGGGTTGAACACCGCGAAGGCCGCGAGCGCGCCCTCTCCGGGAGCGGCGCCGTCCCCTGACGCGACGCCGATCCCGGCGAGGGCCGGCCCTCCGGTGCCGCCGTCCAGCACGGCGGCCGGCTCTTCCGCGCCGGTCAGCGCGGCGGCGAAGTGGCGGGTGGCGGCCTGGAGCAGGTCCGCCGCGTCGTCCTGGGCGTCGTAGGCGCCGGACGACTTGCGCGTCCACTGCAGCCCGCCCGAGTCGCCCGCCTCCTCGGCGTCCTCCCACGGGTTGGCCGCGCCCCAGGTGTGCTCGTTGAACAGCGCCACCTTGTCGTAGGCCGCGTCCACCTGCTCGGTGGCGTCCGCCCCGGCCAGCGTGTGCAGCGTCTCGGCGGTGCGCAGCGCGGCCTGGGCCCGCCGCACGTACCCGAGCGGACGCGCCCCCGACCCGAGCCCGTCGGCCCACCAGTCGGTCCAGTCGCCCTCGTGCACGGCCAGCCTGTCGTGGTGGTGCTCGGCCACGTGGTCGAAGAAGTCGCTGTTGACCGCCGACCGCAGCCGCGGCCACGCCCACTGCTCGCGCCACCGGCGGGCGATCGACGCCGGCACGATCGACGGCCCGGCGTTGTCGGCGTGCGCGCCCTGCACCCGCAGGTGCAGCACGTCCAGCTCGTACGGTTCGCGCGGCGCGTCCGGCCCCTGCCACCCGAACGTGCCGGGCCCGTACGGGTAGCCGCGCGAGGCCAGCGCGGCCAGGTAGCGCGGCAGCAGGTCGTCGGCCAGCTCGTAGGAGTCGGTCAGCCCGACCGTGTTGCCCTCCATGTACGCCATGCCGTGCGGGGTGTCGGTGAACCACACGAGCAGTTCGTTCCCGCTCGGCGCCCGCCAGCGGAACGGCCGGGTCAGCTTCTCCCCGCCGTGCAGGTACGGCACGGACCGGCCGGCCCAGTTGTGCGCGGCGGCCAGGTAGCGCACCCCGGCCGACGACAGCGCGTCGATCAGGCCGACGACCGCGCCCGGCACGTCGGTGTGCATGGCCGACCGGGTGGCGAACCCGTACGCGCGCTCCAGCCTGGTGGTGAAGCGGAGCTGGCGGTACAGCTCCTCGGTGGAGCAGGCCTCGGTGTGCAGCTGGAACGGCAGCGCGGTGACCTCGATGACGCCCTCGCGGGCCAGCTCGGCGAACCGGTCGACCTGCTCGGGCGGGCGCGCGTCCAGCCACTTCAGCGCGGGCATCGACGACTCGACCGTCCACCGGAACTTCGCGTCGTCCGGCCAGGAGGCGGTCTCGTCGGCCAGCCGCACGGCCGCGTCCAGGTAGTCGAGATGGTGGCGGAGCACGGTGCCCTGCGGGTCGGTGTAGCCGATGTCGAGGTGCGAGTGGTGCACCACGAACACGGTCCACTTGCGCTGCGGCGTGACCGTCACCTGGGCGGTGCCGACCACCCCGGCGGCGTCGCGGCACTCCAGCGTCAGCGTGCGCGGCCCGTCCACCTCCGGCACCAGCAGCGTCACGTCCGTGCCTGAGGCGCTGTCGACGCCGACCAGCACGTGCGTCAGCGGCACCGTGCTGGACACCCGGACCGCCTGGCGGCCGTCGTGGGTGAACAGCGGCAGCACCGCCACCCGCACCTCCAGCCCGCGCAGGCTGATCACCGGCGTCGAGGTGTCGGTGCGCAGCGCCTGGCGGATCCCGTCGTAGTCCGGGGAACCGAGGCTCCGCTGCAGCAACCGGCTCGTCATCACACACTCCCTAGAGAAAGGCCACGGGCGAACAGCCGCTGGGTGGCGAGGAACAGCACGACCGTGGGCAGCGAGACCACCAGGCCCGCCGCCAGGCCGACCGGGACCGGCGTCCCGGCGTACACGTCGGTCATCAGCCCGGCCAGGGCGGTCATGACCGGACGCACCTCGGCCGTCTGGGTGAGCGTCAGGCCGAAGATCAGGTCGTTCCAGATGAAGGTGAACTCCAGGATGAACACGGCCGCCAGCGCGCTGGTCGACAGCGGCAGGTAGATCCGCCAGAAGATGCGGAACGTGGACGCGCCGTCCATGCGGGCCGCCTCGAAGATCGAGAACGCCACCCCGGTGTAGAAGTTGCGCAGCACGAACGCGGCCAGCGGCACGTTGATCGCCGTGTAGATCAGGATCATCCCGAGGCGGCTGTCGTACAGTCCGGCGTCGCTGTAGCCGACGAAGAGCGGCACGAGCAGCATCTGCGCGGGGAAGACGGTGCCGCCGAAGATCAGCAGGAACCACCAGAACCCGTGCCGCAGCCGCAGCACCACGATCGTGTAGCCGGCCAGCGCGCCGACGAGCACGCCCAGCGCGGGCGAGACGACGCTGTAGAGCGCGGTGCTGGCCAGGCTGGCGCCCAGGTCGGCGCTGTCCAGCGCGCGCAGGAAGTTGGTCACCAGCGAGAAGTCCTCCGGCGGCGCCCACGCCCGCGACGGGTCGTAGGAGTCCGCCGGCCGGGAGGCGTTCACCAGCAGCAGGTAGGTCGGCCCGAGCCAGATCAGGCCGAGCACGATCAGCACGGCACGCCGGATCATCGCACCTGCCTCCTGAGGTAGAGGTAGGACGCCAGCCCGGTCACCACGGTGAGCACGACCGCCACCGCCGAGCCGTAGCCGTAGTCGCTGGCCACGAACGTCTCCTTGTACATGGTCACCGCGAGCGTCTCGGAGTTGCGGCCCGGCCCGCCCTGCGTCAGCACCCAGACGATGTCGAACGTCTTCAGGCTCGCCACCAGCGCCAGCCCGACCACGACCGCCGTCAGCGGGCGCATCAGCGGCCAGATGATGTGCCGGAACAGCTGCCACCCGGACGCCCCGTCCAGCCTGGCCGCCTCGATCGGCTCCTTCGGGATCGACTGCAGCCCGACGACGAACAGCAGCGTGTTCACGCCGAGCTGCTGCCACGTCCAGACCAGCAGCATCGCGATCGTGTTGTGCGGCGCCTCCTGCAAGAAGGCGGTGTCGACGCCGAGCAGGTTGTTGGCCACCCCGTCGTGCGACAGGATCGGGCTCCACACCAGGGCCAGCCCGGCGCCGCTGAGCGCGTACGGCAGCATGAACGGCAGCCGGTACCACCCGCCGCCCTTGATGTCGTACGAGAGCACGGCGACGAGCAGGCCCAGCCCGACCGGCAGCACCATCGTGCCGATCACCCAGATCAGCGTGTTGCGCACCGAGGTGAGCAGGACGGGGTCGTCGAGCAGCTTGACGAAGTTGGCCGGGCCGACCCACTCCGCCGGCGCGAGCCCGTCGTACCGGGTCAGGCTCAGGTACGCCGTCCACACGAACGGCGCATAGAGTAACCCGGCGACGAGCAACGCGGCCGGCGCGACGTACCCGTACCTGAACCGCCCGAGCATCACTGGTGCGTGCTCCAGTACTCGTCGGCCTCCTTCTGGATGGTTTCCAGCACTTCCTGGAGCGTGCTCGTGTCGGTGACGAACTTGGAGAAACCGTCCAGGGCAGCGGTCAGGATGGGCGGCGGGGTGGCCTCGAAGTAGCGGTTGACCAGGCGGTACTCGCCGCTGCCCGCGTCCTTGGTGACCTGGCCGAGCGCCTCGTCGGCGATCTCCACCTTGGGGTTGGCGCTCACGTCGCCGCGGGCGGTGGCCCACTTCTCCTGCGCCTCGGCGGTGGTCCACCACTTGAGGTACTTGGCGCTGGCCGCCGGGTCGGGCGCCTCGGCGAGGGAGCAGAGGGGGCCGCTCTCGAAGATCATGGACGTCTTGGGGAGCGAGGCGTCGACGTTGGGGATGACGAAGAAGCCGTAGTCCTCGCCCGCCTTCATCTCGCGCTGGGTCATGCTCGTGTTGAACCAGGTGCCGAACGACACCATCGCCGCCTTGCCGTTCTTCAGCACGTCACCGGGGTCGGTCTTGTCGCCCGGGTTGATGAAGTAGCCGGCGTCGATGAGCTCCTTCCACTTCCGCATCACGGCGACCACACCCGGGTCGGTGTACTTGGCCTGGCCGGTGGACAGCCGGTCGTACAGGTCGGGGTCCATCCCGGCCATGAGCTGCTCGAACCAGACGAACGAGAACAGCACGCTGGTGTGGTAGAACGCCTTGACGTCCTTCTGCTTCAGGGTGTCGGCGATCTTGACCAGGTCGTCCCAGGTCTCGGGCGGCCGCAGCCCGTGCTCGTCGAAGATCTTCTTGTTGTAGAACATGCCCCAGTACGCGACGTTCAGCGGCACGCAGTACTGCTTGCCGTCGACGGTGAAGTAGGGGGCCAGGTCCTGCGGCAGGTCGCCGTTCGCGACGGCCTCCTGCCAGATCGCGGTGGTGTCGGCGACCTGCTTCTGCTTGACGATCTCCGCCAGCATCCCCCCGGTCTGCCAGGTGAAGAGGTCGGGCTTGACGTTGGTGCGGAAGGAGGCCTTGATGAACGCCTGATACTGCGCGGAGTCGGTGTAGCCCGTCGGTTTCATGCTCAGGCCGACGGACTGCTTGGACAGGGCCCCCATCTGCTCGAAGTACTCGCTCCAGGCGCCCTTGTCGTTGTAGAGGGTCAGCTCGGTCTTCTGCTTCGGCGCCTCGGCGCCGTTCCCGCCGCAGGCGGCGAGAAGGACGGCTGCCATGCCGATCGTGGCCACTCGTGACCGGACCATGTTCCCGGCCTCCTTGATCATTCGGGGGGGTGGTGCAACCTCTGCTCGATGACCGTCTTCACGTCCACCAGGTGGGCCCGCATGCGCTCCTCGGCCGCCGCGGCGTCGCGCGCCTCGATCGCCTGGAGGATCGCCAGGTGCTCCTCGTAGTCGCGCCGGCGGTCGTCGAAGATCTGCAGGATCGCCTGCTGCTCGGCCGCGTGGACGGTGAGCAGCGAGTCGACGACCTCGTGCAGGACGGTGTTGCCCGCCATCCGGGCGGTGGCCCGGTGGAAGGTCATGTTGGCGTCGTGCAACTCGGCGTCCTGGCCGCGCAGGTGGGCCTCCGCGTCCGCGAGGACCCGCTTGAGCGCCGTGAGCTCCGCCTCGGTGCCGTGCCCGGCGGCCATCGCGGCCAGCGGCGGCTCGATGACGATGCGCGCGCCCAGCAGGTCGAGCAGCTTGGGCGCGTGCATCGCGCGCATGTTGGGGTTGGGCAGCACGAGCCGCTCGATGGCGGCGCCGACGTAGATGCCGGACCCGTGCCGCAGCTCGATCGCGCCCGTCGCCTCCAGCCTGCGCAGCGCCTCGCGCAGCGTCGGCGTGGTGACGGCGAACCGCTGGGACAGCTCTCGGGTGGAAGGCAGCCGGTCACCGGGCCGGTGCCCGCCCTCGCGGATGAGCTCCAGCATGCGCTCGGTGAGCGCGTCGGAGAGGGTGGGCCGTGCTACCTCTGACATATCAAGTGATCTAATCACTTATCCGCATACGTGTCCATGGCGGAAGCTGTTTCCTAGCCGGCGACCTTGATGAGCAGCTGCCGCATCTGCTCGATCTGCGCCTTGCGCGACTCCTGCACCTGAGCCGCCCAGCGGGTCGCCTCGTGGTTCACGCCATCGCGGACCTCCTGAGCGGCCATCTGGACCGCCCCGTCCTGATGGGCCAGGAGCAGCCTCAGCAGCTCCGGCTCGAACGGCTTCGCCGACCTGAGCGCGGCGATCTTCTTCCGGTCGGTCTCGGGCAGCCCGCCGTGGTGGTCGTGCGCCCCGTCGGGCGGCGTGATCGGCTGCCCCCACGCGTGCAGCCAGCGCAGCATCATCTCGACCTCGCTCTGCTGCGTGCTCACGATGGCCGCCGCCAGCGTCTTCAGCTCCTCCGTGGTCGCCCGCTCGGCGCCCACCCCGGCCATCTCGATCCCCTGCCGGTGGTGTTGCACCATCATCTGGACGAACATCACGTCGTCGGCGTTCACCGGCGGCTCACCGGCGTCGCCGGACCCGCAGGCGGCCACCAGCAGGAGCGCCAGGGCGGCGAGCCAGCGCGCCACCCCGCGGTCCCGGATCGTGCTCTCGCCCACCGGCGCTCCCCTGGCTAGGAGAAGAAACCTCCCCAGGTTTGGGCATACCAACCCGGTGCGTCAAGGGACGCGCCCCGCCGCCCTCACCAGCGCAGGCCCGAGCTCAGCACGTGCCCGCCGAACGGGCCGTCACCGGTCTCACGCCACCCGGCCCGCGCCGCGTACTCCGGCCCGTACGGCGGCCTGATCTCGTGCCAGCCGCACGTCTGGATCTGGCCCTCCGACGTGAGGTGCATCCGGTGACACTTCAGCTCCTTGGTGACCGGCTTCTCCAGGAACGTGTCGTACGCCTGCACCACCATGTCCGCGCGGGTACCGACCGGGCCGCGCAGCCGGCTCCTGATCAGCATGCGGCCGTCGCGGATCCTTACACACGCCTCCAGCTGGACGCCGTCGCCCGCGTCGGCCCACGTGCTGCAGCGGTCCCCGGCGCCCTGCCCGGCCGTCACGGTGGCGGCGACGGACGGCGGCGGCTCGGTGCCCCAGCTCCGGCCCGCGAGCACCCCGCCCAGGAAGGAGATCACCGCCGCCGTCGCGGTGGCGACGGCGGCGGTCAGGAGCGGCACCGACCGGCGGGGGGACGGGGCGGGCTGGAGAGCGGCCTCGCGGCCGCGGTGCTCGGCGGCCCTGGCCCGCCAGCCGCGTTCCTCGCCCTCCAGCCGCTTGCGCAGCTCGTCGATGCCGCGGCCGAGCGCGATCAGCGTCCGGGCCCGCTCCGGGGGCAGCTCCAGCGCGGTGGCGATCTGCCGCATCGCCTCCTCGCCGGGCAGGCGGTTGCGGTCGGCGAGCTGGCGGGCTCCCGACAGCCAGCGGGAGATGAGCGAAGGGCTGGCGTCGGCGACCCGGTTCGCCAGGTACTTCTGCGGGCGTCCCCGCGAGCGCAGCGCCTCCCTGATGCCCTCCGCCGCCTCGTCCAGCGCCGCGGCGAGCCGGTCCACGAGCTCCTCGAACGTCCCCATCCCGGCGCGCACCCCCTCCCGCAATTGTTCGCCGGACCGTGGAACCGCAGGTGAAGCCAGGGGTGCAAGGCCGCGCACGATTGCACGCCATGCACCCTCTGGCCCCGCCAGCGGCCCGGGGTCAACCTGCGTCTTGCGAACCACTCATGCTCGCACAGCAGTGCGAGCCGAAGCCTTGAGGAGACATCATGCGATCCCTGATCGTCGGGCTCGTCGCCGCCGCCGCGCTGACCGGTCTGCCCGCCGCCGCGTCCGCCCAGTCGTCCGCCCAGTCGTCCACTCAGTTGCCGACCTGCTCCGGGAAGCGGGTGATGCGCGAGGCGGTCCACACGCGGGAGATGCTGAAGGCGGCGTACATCCACGTGTTCTACGACTCCCGCACCTCGACCGCCTGCGCGTACCTCAACTCCACGAACGCCACCTGGGGCACCAGGAAGCACATGACGATCATGCTGAAGCACTGTGCCCGCCCCAGCAGCGCTTTCGGCCGGTGTGACGGCCAGCTGCAGTCGACGGCCAGGCGCGGCTGGTACACCGGCCGCACCGACACCGCCCGGCTGAAGATCTCGCGCGGCTGCGTCATGGCGACGGGCCGCATTTACTGGGGCAAGCACTACGGCCTCTTCCACACCCGGTCCACCGTGTGCGCGAGCGGCGCCGGGGGCGCGGGCCGCGGCTAGCCGTCAGTGCAGGGGGACCGTGTTCCACGGGCTGTCGGGGGCGGCCAGGAGGGCCCGGTGGGCGTCCAGGACCGTGGTGTACCAGTCGCCGAACGTCTCCTCGTCGAAGTGCAGGCAGCGGCCGAGGATGTAGCCGGCCGAGAACTCCGGCCACGAACCGTACGCGGCCTGCACCGCCTTGCCCGCCCGCTCGACCGCGGCGTGCACCTCCTGCTCGCCGGCGTACCGGGCGCCGCGGCCCCACCGGGCCACCATGGTGGCGCGGCCCAGGTCCCAGGCGGCGACGGTGCGCACGTACCCGTCGGGCGGGAGGAGGCCGTCGGCCCGGAAGCGCGACTCGTACCGCATGATCTTGCCCGCGAGCCCGCGCAGGCTCGCCGCCAGGTCGTCCAGCTCCTCGCCGGAGACCTCGTCCTGGAGCTGCGAGCGGATGCTCTGCTCGACGCAGTCGCGCCACACCACCGGGTCGACGCGCCGCTCGCCCGTCTCCTGGGCCAGCCAGAGGCGGGCGCCGAGCACGTAGTCCCACACCCACGGGCTGAGCTCGGCGGCGAGCAGCAGCTCCGTGGTGTCCAGCCAGCTGTCGTGGCCGTCGATCCCCCAGCTTCCGGCCAGCCGCTCGACCTCGCTGCTGTAGCCGGCGCCGTGCCAGTCCAGCGTGTTCCAGGCGTCGCCGTTGCCGTAACACAGGTGGGCCCCGCAGGCGAGGCCGCGCAGCAGGCCCTCGTCGTGCGGCATGCCGGTGCGGCGGGTCTCGATGCGGTCGCAGGTGCCGTCGGGCTCGAACAGCTCGTCGTGCAGCCCGAGCCAGGTCTCCCGCTCGTCCTCCCCGGCCAGGAACGCCCGCGCGCACGGCGTCGCCCCGTTGACCAGGAGGACGCGTACGTCCCGCGGCCAGAGCGAGATCAGGCCCCGCAGCGTGATGAACTCGTACACCACGTCGGGATGCGGCCGGGGCAGCACGCCCACCGTGTATACCTGCACGAGCCGGCGTCCGTCCGGCAGCGTGGTCACGTGCAGCGGCGCGGCGCCGTCGCTGCCCACGGCCTGCCCGAGAGCCACCGGCCGGTAGAGCCCCTCCGCCGCGACGATCCTCAGGTAGGCCAGGTGCGCCTCGTCGCCGCCCTCGCGGCACAGCTCGTACAGCCGCTGCTCCCTGAGCGCGGGCGCGAGCCACCGTTCCCCTGCCGGTGGGTCGTCCATGCTCGGGAGCACCTCGTCGTGCGTCTCGTCCTGGGGAGGCATGGGCGAAATATAGCGACTTAATGGATCATGTGACGAAGCCCGGCGCGGGAGTTCTCGTGCCGGGCTCCGGGTTCTCTACTTGGAGACGGTCTCGCAGGACACCGGGGCGTCCGCCTGGTCGGCGAACGCCTGGTCGGTGCCGGTGCCGCAGTCGACCAGGGTGTCCTTGGTGCCCTGGACGTCGCGGGCGTCGATCACGTCGTCGCCGCCCTTGCCGTCGAGGGTGTCCGCGCCCTGGTCGCCGATCAGCGTGTCGGCGCCCGAGTGCCCGATCAGCGTGTCGGCGCCGACGGTGCCGCGGACGGTCTCCACGTCGGAGGCGACGTTGTCGAGGTCGACGCCGGGCCGGCCGTCGTCCGCGGCGCCGTTCTTGCTCACCTTCACGGGGGTGCCGCTGGAGCCGTAGTCGACGGTGTCGGCGCCGCCGCCGCCCACGTAGGTCAGACCGGTGCCGCGGAAGCCGCGCCCGGCCAGGAAGACGTCGCCGCCCGTGCCGCCGTCCACGGTCCCCCGCACGCCGACCAGCGACGAGAAGCGGTCGTTGCCCGCGCCCAGGGCGGCGTTGACCGTGGTGACTCCGGAGCCGCAGTTCACCTCGTTGGCGGAGACCGTGGTGCAGCCCGTCCCGGCGACGACCGCGCCGAACACGTGCAGCCGGCCGCTCACCTCCTGGACGGTCACGTTGTCGGCCCTGGCGATGTTCGGCGCCGTGATGGTCACGGTGCCGCCGCTCCTGGTGACTGTCGGCTCACCGGCCACGGCGTTGCCCGCGGCGGGCATCGCGGCCAGCACGCCGGCCGCCAGGCCGCCGAGCAGGGCCACCCGAGCCACGCCACGCTTGATGCTGTTCATGGATTTCACCCCGTATGAGATCTCCGGCGGCGATCGGTCGAGCGCCGCTCATGTTCGTCCCCTACGGTGCGGCAGCGGCCTGCTCATTACCGTGCATAACTCCACGTATCAGGCGCAATCGCGAAAAATACACACTCGTCCAATTGACAGAAAAAACTGTCCAATGGTTTCATCGCCGTATGGCAGCCACCGAGATGTCGCTCATGGACGAGCCCGAGCGCCTGCGCGTCGCCCTGACGCCCATCCGCAGGCAGCTCCTCGCCCGCCTGCGCGAGCCCGCGTCGGCGGTGCAGCTCGCGGCCGAGCTCGACATGCCGCGCCAGCGGGTCGGCTACCACCTGAAGGTGCTGGAGCAGGAGGAGCTGGTCGAGCTCGTCGAGGAGCGCCGCCGCCGCGGCTGCGTCGAGCGGGTCATGCGCGCCACGGCCAAGGCCTTCCTCGTCGACCCCGGCGTGCTCGGCTCCCCCGCCGAGCCGTCCGAGGTCGACGCCGGTTTCGCCCGCATCGCCGACCGGCACGCCGCCGAGCACCTGGTCGAGGTCGCCGCGGGCACCGTACGCGACGTCACCCGGATGGCCGCCGAGGCCGACCGGCAGGGCGTCCGCCTGCTGACCTTCACGCTGGAGGCCGAGGTGCGCTTCGCCGAGCCCGGCGACGTGCACCGCTTCACCGACGAGCTGGCGGAGGCCGTCTCCCGCGTCGCGGCCCGCTACGACACCGCCGGCGGCAGGCCCTACCGCCTCACCGCCGGCGGCCATCCCACCCCACACAAGGAGCCAGGCAAATGACGGAAGAGCGGTTCACCGTCGAGGTCACCATCTCCGCGCCGGTCGCGGAGGTGTGGCGGGCGTTGCGCGACCCGGAGCAGATCCGGCGCTGGCACGGCTGGCACTTCGACGGCCTCGACAAGGAGATCGACTTCATCTACGCCGAGCACGTCACCGAGTCGCCGCAGGAGCACTGGATGGAGGTCCAGGGCGGCGACAGGTTCGAGCTGACCGACGCCGGCGAGGGCCGCACCCACCTGCGCATGACCCGCGCCCCGCTCAGCGGCGACACCGAGTGGGACGCCTACTACGACGACGTCAACGAGGGCTGGGTCACCTTCATCCACCAGCTCAAGTTCGCCCTGGAGCGCCACCCCGGCGCCGACCGGCGCACCGTCTTCCTCTCGGGCAACGGCACCACCCCGCCGCTGGCCGCCGCCGGCCTCGACGCGCTCGCGGGCCTCGCTCCCGGCGCCCCGTACGAGCACGCCGCCCCCACCGGCGAGCCGCTCGCGGGCACGGTCTGGTTCCGCTCCGACCACCAGCTCGGCCTCACCGTGGACGGCTGGGGCGACGGTCTCCTCGTGGTCGCCCACACCCCGCCGGTCCCGGTCCACCCCGAGGGCGTCGCCATGATGATCCTGACCACGTACAGGCGGACCGACGAGGAGTTCGCGGATCTGGAGGCGCGCTGGAACACCTGGTGGAGCCAGGCCGTCCCGGCCGCCTGAACGCCGCGCGGAAACTGTCGGCGCCCGCTGCGAGACTGCGCGGGTGCCGACACCCGATCTCGCTCCCATCTCGACTTACTGGGACTCATCAGCCGACGCCTTCGACCAGGAGCCCGACCACGGTCTCCGCAGCCCGCACGTCCGCGCGGCCTGGTGGCTGAGGCTCACCCAGTGGCTGCCCAGCGCGGCCTCCGACATCCTCGACCTGGGCTGCGGCACGGGCTCGCTGACCCTCCTCCTGGCCCGGCAGGGCCACCGCCCTACGGGCGTCGACCTCTCCCCGCGCATGATCGACCAGGCCCGCCTGAAGCTGGAGCAGGCGGGTTTCGGCGTACCCCTGCACGTCGGCGACGCCGCCGACCCGCCCGTCGAGGCCGGCGCGCGTTACGACGCGATCCTCGTACGCCATCTGATGTGGACCCTGCCCGCGCCCGAGGACGCGCTGCGCCGCTGGCTGGGGCTGCTCCGGCCGGGCGGCCGGCTGGTGCTGGTCGAAGGCCGCTGGGACGCCCCCGGGCAGACCCCGTACGCGTCGCCGTCGCCCCCGCTGCCCTGGCTCGGCGGCGTCCCCGCCGAGCGGCTCGCCCAGGCGCTCGCCCCGATCGCCCGGGTGGTCCATCACGAACAACTCACCGATCCGGCCCTGTGGGGCCGCCCGATCAGCGACGAACGCTACGTGCTGATCGCCCACCCCTCACAGGGCGGGGCCGAGCCGATGACCACCGGACACCCTTCACAAGCCGGGACGGCACCGGTCAGCGCGTCGGACCCCGCCGGGCGGTCATGAGGCGGGGCGGAGCAGCCGCCTGGCCTCGTCGTGATGCCCGGCGATCTCCCGCAGCGTCTCGGCCGTCGCCTTCAGCACGGCCAGGCGGGAGCGCGGGTTGTCGCGCAGCGCGCGCGCGACCGCCTTGATCATGCCGCCCATGGCCAGCGTCTCGCGCGGGTCGCGGATCCTGGAGTAGACCTCCAGGATCCGCCGGACCCCGCCGGGCCCCTCGGTCAGCCCTCGCAACAGCTCTATCTGCACGTACGCGAGCCCGTCGCCGCGCCCGAGCAGGTTCGTCCAGTGATACATGATCAGGCACTGCGCGTCACGCGACCGTTCCCAGGCCCGGGTCGCCTCGTCGACGGCCGCCGCGTCGTCCACCACGCCCGCGACCCGCTCGCCCAGCAGCCTCCCGAACCTGAGGGCGTCGCGGATGCCCTGGGCCGTCACCGGGTCCTTGAAGTGCCCGGCGTCGCCGACCAGCGCCCAGCCGGGCCCCGCCGAGGTCCGGAAGTACGACGGATGCGCCGCCGAACTGACGATCTTCGTCGCCTTCGTACACCCCTCAAGGCGCTTGGCCAGCCCCGGCACCAGCCCGACGGTACGGGCGAACTCCGCCTCCAGGTCGCCCCTGAAGTCGGCGGCCCGCTCGGCCGGCGGCATCAGCAGCACCATCGTCAGCCCGCCGTCGCAGGGGAAGGCGTTGCCCAGCTCCCGCCCGGTCAGCCACATCGCCGCGGTCGTGCGCCACTCCTCCCGCGGGTCCTCGTAGTACGCGTAGTAGCAGGCCCGGCCGTTGGCGTGGAACGCGCGCGGCCGCTCGGCGCCCGCCAGCCGGGCGACGGTGGAGCGGCGCCCGTCGGCGCCGACGACCAGGTTGGCGCGCACCTCGTACTCCCGGCCGCCGCGCTCGCTGACCTTGACGCCCACGGCCCGGCCGCCCTCCCACAGGAGGTCGACGACGCGGTGGCCTTCCCTGACCTCGGCGCCGGCCTCGCGGGCCGTCTCGACCAGGGCCGCGTCCAGCGCGGTCCGCCGCACGCACAGGCCGTAGTCGATGCCGTCGATCGGGGTGTAGCGGCCGGAGGCGGCGTGGCCCGGGCCGCCGACGAAGGCGCGGGAGAGCTTGGGCGCGCCGATCTTCTCCACCCGTTCCAGGGCGCCGACCCTGGACAACTCGGCGACCCCCGACGCGAAGAGCAGATGGGTGGAGACCGTGGTGGAGGGGAACCGCGCCGGGTCCACGACGATCACCTTGCATCCGCGCCGCGCCAGGGCCGCCGCGGTGGACGAACCCGCGCAGCGTGCTCCGGCGATGACGACGTCCGCATGCTCTGGCATCGGGCCTCCTGGCGCGCTAACCGACTCTAGTGTCGGTTTTATGCCCGCAGCGGCGCGGCGTCAACGGGTCGGGGGTAGGCTGCCGGGCATGGCGATCCAGGAGCCGAAGAAACGCATGCGGGGCTCGGCCCGTCGGGCCCGCATCACCGAGGCGGCTCTGGAGGTCTTCGCCGCCCGCGGCTACCACGCCACCGCCATGGAAGAGATCGCGGCCGCGGCCGGGGTGACCCGCTCGGTCCTCTACGACCACTTCCCGTCCAAGCGCGTGCTGCTCATCACGGTCCTGCAGGAACAGAACGCGCGCCTGGTCGAACACATCGGCGCCCGCATCACCGGCACCGGCTCGCCCGGCCGCCGCCTGCGCGCCACGCTCGACGCCTACTTCAGCTTCTCCGAGGACTGGCCGGCCGCGCGCCGCCTGCTGTTCGACCACACCGACGAGGACGACCCGGAGATCAAGGCCGTGCGCTGGGGCATCCGCGAGGCCCGCACCCGCTCGGTCGCCGTCATGCTCGGCCGCGACCTGCGCAACCTCGGCCTCGACCCCGACACCGACGCGGCCCACGCCGTGGTCGAGCTGCTCATCTCCGGCACCGACGGCCTCGCCCAGTGGTGGGCGAGAAACCCGCAGATGCCGCGCGAGCAACTCGTCGACGCCGCCATGCTCGTGCTGTGGAACGGTCTTTCCCACACACCCGGGCGCACATCCGCGTCTTGACAAGAGTGATCCACGCGTTCATCGTCTCGCCTAGCTGAACCAACAGCTGTGTCGGTTAGCTAAACGGTGAGCGGAGGCCGCACCATGGCAGAGCAGGAGACCCGGGACAACGGTCAGGGCGGGATCAACCGGCGGAGGTTCGTCACCGGCGCGCTGGCCGCGACAGCAGGAGCGGCGGCCGGGCCGTTATGGGGCGCCGAAGGCGCCAGAGCGGCCGCCCCCGCCCTGCTCAAGAGCAGTGTCACCGGCCGCAACGTGGCGATCTTCGGCGCCGGCATGGGCGGCCTGAGCACCGCCCATGAGCTGGCCGAGCGCGGCTTCCAGGTCACGGTGTACGAGCGCAAGGTCCTCGGCGGCAAGTCCAGGAGCATCCCGGTGCCGGGCACCGCCACCGGCGGGCGCAAGGACCTGCCGGGCGAGCACGGCTTCCGCTTCTTCCCCGGCTTCTACCAGAACCTGCCGGACACGATGAGCCGCATCCCGTTCGGCTCGGGCACCGTGCGCGACAACCTGGTGGCCGCCAGCCTCACGGCCATCGCCTACCGGAAGAAGTTCCTGCGCGTCCCCATCCCCAGCGAACTGAGCAACGGCCTCACCCCGGAGGTCATCCAGGACTTCTTACGGAGCGCGATCATCGCGGGCACCACCATCCCGCTCACGCAGATCAACTTCTTCCTGTCGAAGATGATCACGTTCATCACCAGCGGCCCCCGCCGGAAGCTCGGCCAGTGGGAGAACATGAGCTTCTCCGACTTCACCAAGTCCGACATCATGTCGGTCGAGTACCGCGAGCTGCTGACCAGGATGTTCACCGCCTCCCTGGTGGCCGCCCAGCCCGACAGGGCCAACACCCGCACGATCGCGATGATGTTCGAGGCGCTCCTCTACAGCGGCCTCGGGCTCGGCCCGTACGGCCCGCCCGACCAGGTGCTCAACGGCCCGTCCAACGACGTGTGGATCAACCCCTGGATCGACTACCTGACCGGGCTCGGCGTCCAGTTCAAGGTCGGCTGGTCCGCCACCGGCTTCGACCACTCCGGCGGGCGGATCACCGGCGCGCGGGTGACCGACCCCACCGGCGCCGCCGGCACCGTCACCGCCGACCACTACGTGGCCGCGATGCCGATCGAGCGGGTCATGCCGCTCCTGTCGTCCTCCATGAAGTCCGCCGACCCCCAGCTGGCCCGCCTGAGCCACCTGGAGACGGACTGGATGAACGGCGTCATGATCTACCTCAAGCAGCCCACGCCGATCGTCGAGGGCCACCTGGTCTACGCCGGCACCCCGTGGGCGCTCACCTCGATCAGCCAGGCGCAGTTCTGGACGACCGACTTCCCCGCCGCCTACGGCGACGGCGTGGCCAAGGACTGCCTGTCCATCGACCTGTCCGACTGGAACAGTCCGGGCATCCTGTTCGGGAAGACCGCCAAGCAGTGCACCCGCCCGGAGATCGTCCAGGAGGTGCTGGCCCAGATCCGCGCCGTCACCCCCAACGGCAACCAGTTGCTGCCGGACTCGCTCGTACACAGCTGGTTCGTCGACCCCGCGATCACCGGCGAGGGCACCCCCGCGGTGGCCAACGACGAGCCGCTGCTCATCAACTCCCCGAGCTCCTGGGCGAACCGTCCCGAGGCCACCACCCGGATCCCGAACTTCTACCTGGCCGCCGACTACGTCCGCAACAACATCAACCTGGCGACCATGGAGGGCGGCAACGAGGCCGGCCGCAAGACCGCCAACGCCATCCTCGACGCCGCCGGCTCCTCGGCGACCAAGGCCAGGCTGTACGACCTCTACCTGCCGAAGGAGTTCAAGTCCCTCTACGACCTGGACGACATCCGCTACCAGCTGGGCCTGCCGAACAAGTTCGACATCCTCGCCCCGTACTGGCCGTGAGACCTTCGGATCATGCCCCGAGCTTCCGTACGGATGCCGCGTACGGAAGCTTGGCCGACCGGTAGAGCATCACGAGCAACGCGGCGAGACACGCGAACCAGCCGACCGCCACGACGGGCCCCAGCGCGGTGTAACCGAGACCGGCCGGCGTGCCGAGCGCGCCCAGCCCGACCACGACCCAGCGCAGCACGTCGAGGACCGCCACCCCGGAGGCGATCCCGTACGACCGGATCCTCCTGATGACGGCGTCGGTGATCAGCCAGACGGCGACCAGCCCGCCCACTCCCTCGGCGACGCCGATCAGTTCGACGACGGGAGAGGGCGTGGACCCGAGGCTCGGCCCCACCCAGCCGGCGAACACGGCGACCGCCGACAGGCAGACCATGGCCAGGACCGAGGTCCTGGCCAGGTCGAAGGGGTCCCCGGCCGATCGCCGCAGCAGGAGCAGCGGGGCCGCGCACATCGCCCAGCCGAGAGGGTTCAGCAGCAGGTCGAAGTCGTTGACGCGAAGGGCGCAGTACACGATGACGAGACCGGCGACGATCCGCTTGAGCGGGCGGAGACCCGCGGGACCTTCCTCGTACGGGAGCGTCAGAACCATTCCCCGCTCACCGCCTTGCTGCAGGCGTCTACAGCGAGTGCTCGCTGCCAGGCGACAGGCACTCCTCCGGCGGTGTTCGACATCCACCAGGGGCCCCACATCGCCTCCGCCGAACCAGAGCCCATCCAGGTGCTATAGGTGAAGCTGACCGGCCGAGGCTCGTGCGGCACCGCCGCGCAGTCGGTGATGGCGATCTGCCTGGTCAGCCACTCCCGGCCTCCGGCGTCCACTTCGATCTCTTCCGTCTCTTCCGCGGGAAGAAGGCGCAGGCCGGGAATGTTCATCGACAAACCTGTGAGGACGAAGGGGGTTATTCCCTCGTTTTCCATTGCGATTTCGAGCCTGACGCTCAGGATGCCGCTCTCGTCCACGTGAGCCCTGGCGAAAAACGGCTCAGGTTCCCAGGTGATGCGCGGCGTCATCGCCCCCGACCACCAGAAGGCCGCGGCGAAAACGGTGAGCGAAAGTCCTGCGGCGACGACGAGTCGTAATCGCGCCAGATGGGCACGCCACGAGGCGATACCGAATCGCTCCCATATTTCATCCGAACCCACGAGAAAGAACCTTATATGGTGGCAAGTCGTGACGACACCGCCGATGATCACCTGGATAGTCACGACGATCGCCATCCTGGTGGCGCTCGCGCCGGTCACCCGGGAGCGGCTCAGCAGGTTCGCCGAACTGACCGGCCTGACCGTCACATCAGCCGACGCCCGCCGGATCATCGACCATTTCGCCGAGCGGCGGCGGTGGCGGCTGATCACTCTCGTTCCCGCCGTCCCACTGGTCCTCCTCACCGATGACCCGTTCTATCTGGTGCTGGGCTGGTGTGCGGTCAGCGTTCTGTGCCACGCGCGACAACCCGCGCTCCAGACGGAGATCTATCGGACGACCTGGCAGCTCAGCCTGGCGGGCTAGCTCGCGGTATGCGCCTATTTCGTGGTGGACCGGGAGTTCACGGCGGAAGTCCTGGCCCGCACGACCGCCGTCCTCGCCGTCGCGCTGGCCGTGCGGCACCTCACCCGTGAACCCGCCCCTCGCCCACCGGCCGGGGCGTCCCCCGCCGAACTGGCCATCGGCCACTGGTCGACCCGCTCTCTTTACCTCGCGGGAACCGCGATCGTCCTGTCGGGCGCGCTGCTCACCCCCGGCCAGGCACCGGAACGGATTCTGCCCGAATACACATTGCCGAAATCGGTTCCCGACGGGACGGCCGCATTCACGACAGCACGGAAATTGACCGCTCCCACCTGCGCGCTGAACGACCTGCTGGACGACCCCTGCCAGTCATGGCAAGTCAACGGTGAGCCATTTCCCCAGGCTGCCCCGTACATCAACAGGAAAGGCAAGGCGCCCACGAAGCCGCCTTTCGCCCGCAGCCAGAACAGAAAGGCCGTCGTCTACCTGGGCAGGCGCGATCGCCGCATGGTCTACCAGGACGCCGAGAACATCCGCCCTCTCACCGGCCCTCTCGCCGACGCCGCGGTGCCCACGGCCACATTCGCCCGCCAGAACAGATATGTCGCCCTGGTCAAGGAAGGCGCACGCATCATCGACACCCAGACCTGGACCACGGTGTCGATCCCCGGAGTTCGGCGGGTGCACGACCTCAGCCTGGGCGGCATCGTCGCCACGACACCGGCCGGAGTGCTCGTCCTCGACCACCGGGGCAGGACGCGGATGCGCCTCCCTGCCCGGAAGCTCGGCAAGAACTTCGTCGGGGACACGTACCACCTCTCTCCGGACGGCCGCCGCCTCGTGATCGTCCGGGGCCTGATACGCGTCGAGACCTACGACTCGAACACCGGCACGCGGGTGTCCAGCGTCGAGCCGGAATTCGGCGACGAGTACCTCGCCGCCGGTCTCGGCTGGACCGAGAAGGGGCGGTTCCTCGTCCGCGACACCAGTGATCGCGTCCACGCCCTGGACCTGACGACCGGACGCCTCCGGAAGCGCTCATGACCGGAAGTTCACCAAACTTGGGTCCTTCATTAACTTGTATCGTTCAGGTTTAGTCAGTAGGTTGACCACCATGACCGCACCCAAGACCACCGCCGAGGAGCTGCGCGGGGCCGGCCTGAGGGTCACGGCCGCCCGGGTCGCACTGCTCGAGACCGTCCGGGACGGTGACCATCTCGATGTCGAGACCATCGCCTCGGGGGTGCGCGATCGTGTAGGCCACATCTCTCTCCAGGCTGTCTACGAGGCCCTCCACGCACTCACCGCCGCCGGGCTCGTACGGCGCATCGAACCGGCCGGCAGTGCGGCCCGGTTCGAGGGGCGCGTGGGGGACAACCACCACCACATCGTGTGCCGTTCGTGCGGCGCCGTCGCCGACGTCGACTGCACGGTCGGCCACGCGCCATGCCTGAGCGCGTCCGACGACCACGGCTTCTCGATCGACGAAGCCGAGGTCATCTTCTGGGGCCGGTGCCCCGACTGTTCCACCGCCTGATCCGAAGGACTCCCATGACCGAGAACCATGATGCGATCGTCACCGACCCCAAGACGGAGGGCGAAGGCGCCTGCCCGGTCGCACACCGCGCGCCGCACCCGACGCAGGGTGGCGGAAACCACCAGTGGTGGCCGGACCGCCTCAACCTGAAGATCCTTGCCAAGAACCCCGCCGTGGCCAACCCTCTCGGCGAGGACTTCGACTATGCCGAGGCGTTCAAGAGCCTCGACCTCCCGGCCGTCAAGCGCGACATCGCCGAGCTGCTGACGACCTCGCAGGACTGGTGGCCCGCCGACTTCGGCCACTACGGCCCGTTCATGGTCCGGATGGCCTGGCACGCCGCCGGCACCTACCGCATCAGTGACGGCCGCGGCGGCGCCGGAGCCGGCCAGCAGCGCTTCGCGCCGCTCAACAGCTGGCCTGACAACGCCAACCTCGACAAGGCCCGCCGCCTGCTGTGGCCGGTCAAGAAGAAGTACGGCAAGAACCTCTCGTGGGCCGACCTCCTGGTCCTGGCCGGCAACGTCGCCCTGGAGTCGATGGGCTTCAAGACGTTCGGCTACGCCGGCGGCCGTGCGGACGTCTGGGAGCCCGAGGACGACGTCTACTGGGGCCCCGAGTCCACCTGGCTGGGCGACGAGCGCTACACCGGCGACCGCGAGCTGGAGAACCCGCTCGGCGCCGTCCAGATGGGCCTCATCTACGTCAACCCCGAGGGCCCGAACGGCAACCCCGACCCGCTGGCCGCGGCCCGCGACATCCGGGAGACGTTCCGCCGGATGGCGATGAACGACGAGGAGACGGTCGCCCTGATCGCGGGCGGTCACACCTTCGGCAAGACCCACGGCGCCGGCCCCGCCGACCACGTCGGCCCCGACCCCGAGGCCGCCCCCATCGAGCAGATGGGCCTGGGCTGGAAGAGCACCTACGGCAGCGGCAAGGGCGGCGACACGATCACCAGCGGCCTGGAGGTCACCTGGACCTCGACGCCCACGCGGTGGTCGACCAACTTCTTCTGGAACCTGTTCGGCTACGAGTGGGAGCTGACCAAGAGCCCGGCCGGCGCCCACCAGTGGCGGCCGAAGCACGGCGCCGGCAAGGACTCGATCCCCGACGCCCACGACCCGTCGAAGCGCCACGCGCCGTCGATGCTGACCACCGACATCGCGCTCCGCGAGGACCCGATCTACGGCCCGATCTCGCGGCGCTTCTACGAGAACCCCGAGGAGTTCGCCGACGCCTTCGCCCGCGCCTGGTTCAAGCTGACCCACCGCGACATGGGCCCCGCCTCCCGCTACCTCGGCCCGGAGGTCCCGGCCGAGACGCTGCTGTGGCAGGACCCGGTGCCGGCGGTGACGCACGAGCTGGTCGGTGACGAGGACGTCGCCGCGCTCAAGGCGAAGGTCCTCGCCTCGGGCCTGTCGGTCTCCGAGCTGGTGTCCACCGCGTGGGCGTCGGCCTCGACCTTCCGCGGCAGCGACAAGCGCGGCGGCGCCAACGGCGCGCGCATCCGCCTGCAGCCGCAGATCGGGTGGGAGGTCAACGACCCCGACCGGCTCGCGAACGTGCTGGGCACCCTGGAGGGGATCCAGAAGGAGTTCAACGGCTCCCAGACCAGCGGCAAGCAGATCTCGCTCGCCGACCTGATCGTGCTCGCCGGAGCCGCCGCCGTCGAGAAGGCCGCCAAGGACGCCGGCTACGACGTCCAGGTGCCCTTCACGCCGGGCCGCACCGACGCGTCGCAGGAGCAGACCGACGTCGAGTCGTTCGCCGTGCTGGAGCCGTCCGCCGACGGTTTCCGCAACTACCTGGGCAAGGGCAACCGCCTGCCGGCCGAGTACCTCCTGCTCGACCGGGCCAACCTGCTCACCCTGAGCGCCCCCGAGATGACGGTCCTCGTCGGCGGCCTGCGCGTCCTGGGCGCCAACCAGGGGCAGTCGCAGCTCGGCGTCCTCACCGACACCCCGGGCCGGCTGACCAACGACTTCTTCGTCAACCTGCTCGACCTGGGCACGACGTGGAAGCCGGTCGCCGGCGACGCCAACGCGTTCGAGGGCAGCGACTCCGCGACGGGCGAGGTCAAGTGGACCGGTAGCCGCGCCGACCTGGTCTTCGGCTCGAACTCCGAGCTGCGCGCGCTCGCCGAGGTGTACGCGTGCGACGACGCGAAGGAGAAGTTCGTGAACGACTTCGTCGCGGCGTGGGACAAGGTCATGAACCTCGACCGGTTCGACCTGTCCTGATCCGACCGTCCAGGCCGGCCCGCGCGGCCGGCCTGGACGTTTTCATCCCGAGAGACCCGCGAAGAACGTGCGGATGTCGGCCGCCAGCGGGCCGGGCGCCGCCATCGCGAGCATGTGGCTGGGGTGCTCGTGGTCCTCCCAGTGCACGATGGCGTTCCCGCGCTCGGCGAGCCGGCGGAAGGCGTCGGGGCCGCCGTGGGAGACGCCCGTAGGCACCGCCTTCTGGTCGATCGGCATGCCGGCCGCCCCCTCGTAGTAGGTCCACGACGACGACCCGCCGGTGCCCGTCAGCCAGTAGAGGCTCGCGTTGCCGAGAACCAGGTCGCGGTCGACCGGCTCCCGCGGCGCCTCCCCCTCGGGCCAGCCGTCGAACTCCTTGAACCGCTCCACGAGGTAGGCCAGCTGGGCCACCGGCGAATCCGCCCACCCGTAGCTGAGCGTCTGCGGCCGCGCGGCCAGGTACGGCGCGTACCCGCTGCCGCCCTCACCGCTCAGCATCCCGGCCACGTGCTCGACCATCGCCCGGTCCTCCTGCGACAGCCCCTCCAGCTCGGCCGGGTCCCCGGTCGGCATGCCGACGCCGCCGGTGATGTGCACCCCGACCACCCGCTCCGGGGCCAGCGCGGCGAGCCGCGGCGAGACCAGCGCTCCCGCGTCGTTGCCGTGCACGCCATAGCGCTCGTAACCCAGCCTCGCCATCAGCTCCGCCCACGTCCGGGCCACCCGCTCGACGCTCCACGGCCGCTCGTCGGCGGGCTCGGGGAACGGGGAGAACCCGAACCCCGGCAGCGAGGGCGCGATCACGTGGAAGGTCTCCGACAGCGGGCCGAGGAACTCGGTGAACTCCACGATCGAGTTCGGCCAGCTGTGCGTGATGATCAGCGGGAGCGCGCCGGGGTCGGCGCACCGTACGTGGAAGAAATGCACGGTCTGCCCGTCGATCTCGGTCGTGAACTGCGGGAACCTGTTCAGCTTCGCTTCCTGCGCCCGCCAGTCGTACGCACCCGCCCAGTAGTCCACCAGCTCCTTGAGGTACGAGACGGGAACCCCCCGGCTCCACTCGGCTCCCGGCAGCCGGCTGGGCCAGCGGGTGCGGGCCAGGCGGTCGCGCAGGTCATCCAGGTCGGCCTGGGGGATCTCTATACGGAACGGGCGAACGTCATGTGTCATGCGGACCAAGCTAGAGACCATCCCGGAACATCCGGTTCCGCGATATCACGCTTGATCGCCGTACTGGCGAGGGTCGGAGACATGGCCGCGGGAGCGATCCGGGGTTTGATCGCCGTACGGGCCGGGGTTGGAGCGACGGCCGCGAGAGCGGTCCGGGTCACCCCTGATCGTCGTACGGGCCGGCGTCGGAGACATGGCCGCGGGAGCGATCCGGCTGTCGGGTAGTGGCCCGGCCCCGGCGGGCGATGTCGTCCAGGATGTGTTCGAACACCGCCTGCTCCTCGGCGGCCCTGGCGGCGGCGCGGTCCGGGAACATCCGCTCCCAGGCCCGGGTGACGTCAGCGGTCAGCCGCTTGTAGTCGGCGGCCAGCGAGGTGGCGCTGCCCGCCAGTTTCGCCCAGGCGTCCGGAGACGAGTCCCGTATCCGCTGGACGAGCCGGACGCGGCGCTCCTCCAGCCCGTCCCATCGGCTGCGGAGGGCGGCGACCGCCTCCGAAGAATCGCGTTCCGGCAGCAGCTCGTCGATATCCGGATGCGGCCCCGACGCGGCGGCCTCGCACTCCGACAGCGCCCTGGCCAGGTTGCCGAAGCTCTCGTAGTCACCGCCCAACCGGCTCGCGACGTCGCCCAGCCCCGGATCACCGGCCGCAAGCGCGCCGACCTCCGCCTCACGCCGGTCGAGCTCCTCCAGCTTGCCCGCCATCGCCGCGTCAAGCTCCGGCCTCCAGCGCCCGCGCTCACGGTCGAAGAAGTAACGCGCCGTCCCGGACCGCGACCGGAGCGCCGCTCGACGACTGCGTACCTCGGCCCGCAGCCGGGCCCTCGCCAGCCCGCGCCACCCCACGACCGCCACCACGACCACCGCCGACAACCCGGCGAGCACCATCTCGGACGCAGTCATCGCCATCCACCGCCATGTTCAGGCTGGAACTCCCATCGTCCCGCACCCCGCGATCCCGGGGAAGCCACCGCTTTCCTCATTAGGCTGGACCCTGTGCTGGAGACATCGATCCGCACGCTGGGAGCCTCCGCCGAGGTGATGGCCCTGAAGGGCGACCTCGACGGAGCCGCCGACACGATGGACCGCGCCCTGCGGATCGCCCAGGACGCGACCGGCCCGCAGGAGCGGATCCTGATCGCGGTAGCCGCAGGAATGACCGCGGTCTGCCCGCTCCAACAGGCACTGCGCGCGGCGAACGCCATCAAGCGGGTGGAAGACCGCATCGGCGCGCTCGGATCGGTGGCCGGCGCCCTGTCCCGGGCAGGCCGGACCACCGAAGCGCTCGCCCCCATCACCGAAGCCGAGCTCTCCCCCACAGGTTTGAGAGCTCTGGCCGAGGCACTGGTCATGGCCGGCGACATCGACCGCGCGGTGACAGTGGCCGGGCGGGATCCCGACCCCAGTTGGGGGTGGGACGCCTTCGCGCGGGCCCTCGTCCGGGCCGGCCGGCTCGATCAGGCCTACGCCACCGCGCTCTTCCTCGTCACCGACCGGCCGCGACGCGATATCGCACTGCTGGTGGTCGCCGAGGCGCTCGCCGCATCCCGGCGCGGCGACCAGGCCGTAGAGGTCGCCGAGCACATCGCTGACCCATCGTGCCGCACCCAGGCACTGCGCGCCGCCGCCCTGGCGATCGACGATCCAGACCGTACGGCGGAGCTGCTGCGCCGAGCCGAGACGGCGGCCAGAGCCATCCCCAGCCCCGGCACCCGTCAGACCGAACTGCGCGCCCTCGCCCTCGCCTGCGCCGAACGCGGAGATCTCACCCACGCCCTCACCACCCCCGACTGGGCCGGCCGCATCACCCTGGCCCGCCAACTCCTCAAGTCAGGAAGAAAAGCCCAGGCAGCCGCACTACTCGACCACGCCCAGCCCTTGGGCGCCGACGTCGCGGCGACGCTCCACAACGCCCAAACCCCGGACAACGACATGCACGCCGACAACGCGGGGACGCTCCACAACGCCCAAACCCCGGACGCTGACGTCGCGGCGGTGCTCGGGGACGTCCGTGCCCTGGACGGCGGCCTGCAGGTCGACGTCGCGGTCACGATGGCGCAGGCCGGTCGGATCGACCGCGCGGTGGCGCTCGCCCGCGCGATCACCGACCGTTTCCGGCGCGAGCAGGCCCTCGCGCGGATAGCCCGCTCGGCGATCGAGGCCGGCCGGCCCGAACGCGCCGGCGAGATCCTGGACGAGGCCTCCGCCGCTGCCCTGGCCATAGACGGCGCCGACGACATCCGCCACATCCGCGCTCTGGCGGAGCTGGCCGACGCCCTGGCCCACGCCGGCCGCCGGGAACAGGCGGACGAGCTGCTGCGCCGCGCCGAGCTCCTGGTCCACACCCTCTACGAGGAGCAGGAGCGGTTCGAGGCCTGGCGGCTGCTGGCGGCCACCCTGGGAAGGGCGGGCCTGCTCGACCGCGCCGACGCGATCGCCGCCGCCCGGTGGCCGTCGCCGTGGCCCGACCTCGTACGGGCACTGTGCGACATCGGCGCGTACGACCACGCGTACGAGAGAGCCCCGTCGATCCCCGACCCGGGCCAACGATCCTGGGCGCTGCGACACGTGGCCGCCGGGCACGCGCAGACCGGACGGCTCGACCAGGCCGAATCCATCGCGCTGGCCATAGAGGAGGCAGCGCCCCGGGCAGAGGCGCTCCTGTCGGTGGCCAAAGCCCGAACGCGGGCAGGCCAGCTCAACCACGCCGTCGCACTCCTGCGGGACGCCGAGACCGCCGCCCGATCCGTGACCTCCTCCCGCGACCACGACCGCCTGCTCCGCGAACTGGTCGACGCCCTGCTCGCGACCGGCCGACTCGACCAGGCGGCCGAGTTACTCGCCCAGGCCGAAGCCGCCGCGCACACTCCCGCGGCACTGGCCGCCGTCCTGATCGCGTCCGGGCAGCTCGACCGCGCCTTCCGGGCGGCGTTGGACGTCACAGACACGCTGGAACAGTGCGGCGCGCTGTCCTCGGTGGCAGAAGCGCTGGCAGCCACAGGCGCCCCGCCAGGCCGCGTCTCGCAGGTACTCCTCCACGCCGACGCGACAGCCGCCCAGGCCACCGATCCAGCCCTCCGCGTCCGGCTCCGGGCGCGCCTGGCGCGGGCCTGGGCCGCGACCGGCGACACCCACCGGGCCGAACGCACGAGCGACGAACTGCTCGCCGATAGCGCTGCCCTTCCCCCACAGGCGACGGCTGACCTGGCCCAAGCCCTGTCCACACTCGGCCAGTACGACCGCGCCCTCGCCACCGACCCGCAGACCGCAGCCACCGTCATCATCACCATGGCCCGAAAAGGCGAGTTCACCCGCGCGACCGACCTGGCCCACACCTTGCCCACCCCCCAACCGAGAGAGTGGGCACTGGCCGAGATAGCCCGCGCCATGACCGTCCCCGGACCCCCGGCCGGAAGAACGAGCCCCTCCTGACCACACGCACGTCCTATGTTCCGGGCCGGAGAACGGCCTCCACGTCCGCGAGGGCTTCCAGGGTCCCGGCGAGCCTGTCGCGATCGGCTTCGGAAAGGGCCAGCGCACGGGCCCGCCCGAGGGCGTCGCCGGCGGCCGCGGGATCCTCGGCGCGGAGCGCGAGCTCGGCGCGATAGGCCAGCGCTTCGAGCAGCTCGGCCGCCGTAGCGGTGTCCTTGTCCCGCTCCAGGGCCGCGTCCAGGATCTGCGCCGCCCGTACGTGCTTGCCGTGCGAGTCGCCCATCACCACGGCCTTGTGCAGCGTCGCGGTGAGCTTTCCGCCGGCCTCCTCCTCAGGCTCCGGCTGGGCGGCCGAGAACCTGATCCAGTTCCCGCCGGGGTCGATGACCGCGAATCCGGTGTGGTTCCCGTCGTTCTTGCGCTTGCGTGGACGGGTCATCCGAGGGATCCCGGAGACCAGGAGCTTGCCGTGAGTCCGGCGCATGCCCGCGGCGAACGCCTCGAAGAGCTCCCCGGTGTCGGACACGATGACGGAGCAGCTTCCGTAGGAGTCCTCCGGGTTGAAGCCCGGGATGCCGAAGAAGCCCAGCCGCAGGTCTTCGCGCTGGAGTGCCACGAACGGGTTCGGGCGCAGCTGGTAGTAGGTCCGGGTGAAGCCCAGCATGGTGTAGAAGTCGGCGATCTCGTCGATGGACGGGCAGGGCAGCAGCGGCACGGTGATCTCGTTGGCCATGGTCTCTCCGTCTCCAGCTAACCAAATTTGCCTAGCTGCTCAGAGCCTACCCCGGCCGACGGATCCGACCACGCCGATTTCAGCCGTTCATGCTGACGGTGACCAGGAACGCCAGGTAGACCAGCCCGGCGGCCATGCCCGTCCCCTTCGCGGCCGTCGACGCCACAGGCGCCAGGAACGCCGCGATCCCCAGCAGCAGCCACACCAGCGCATGACCCCAACGCAGGATCAGATAGGCCACCCCGTCGACCTCGCGCTGCGGCCACACGAACACCCACACCACGGCCAGGACTAACGCGATCGCGCCCCACACCTGTACGGGGACGCCGATGATCCTCATGGCCGGATCCTACGGGCCCCCGCCACCGGCGCGCTGATCCAGGGCATGACCTGACGCCGGACGACGGAGTGTCAGCGACTGGAATCGCCATCCATGAGTCCCCACGACGTGGAAGTCGACGATCTCGAAGAACTCGCGCGCGTACTCCTGAAGCCGCTCATCATCCCGGAAGGAGAAGAACCGAGGAGGATAATGATCATCCTGCTCGAAAGTGCTCTCCCCCGTCAGCCCGCCCCCACCGTACACACCGAGAAAGAACAGCCCACCGGGCCGCATCACCGTGTGGATCGCGCCCAGCACCGCCGGCAGATCACCGTCGGGCACATGCAGGAGGCAGTTCAGCGCGTACACCGCGTCGAACGAACCGGGCTCGAAGTCGAGACTGAGAAAGTCCATGGCATGGGCTTCGACGCCCTTCTCCCGGCAGAGGGCCACCATGGCAGGCGACAGATCGACGGCCACCACGTCCAGCCCGTTCTCCTGGAAGTACGCGCTGTCCTGACCCGTCCCAGCACCGACCTCCAGCAGTCGCCGGCAACCGTGCCCCTTCAACCGGTCCAGGAACGCCTCACGCTCCGCGAGCTTCCACGCGGACTTCGTGGCGGCATCCCGCCGCTCGGCACCGCCGTCGTACGCCTCCCGGAGGAGACCGATCACCTCGTCGTAGCGCACGCTCATCGCGTCATGATGCCGTACGGGAGAGCTCCGACAACAGGCGTGCCACCGCGACCCGGCGTTGAAAGAGGTCCCCTTCGAGCAGACGATCACAACGATCCGATCTCCGCGTACGGCCCGATCGGAGTAGGCCGGCGCCAGTGAGCCGATCTGGTGGCCCGCCCGCGCATCGGCGATGCTGTGACGCGTGGAGTACGTGTCCAGAGTCCCGCGACCGCCGCTGGACGGGCTGATCGACGACCTCTACTACCTGGAGGGCGCGCCGCCGTACCCCCGGCTGACGCTGCCGCCGGCGCCGTCGGCGTTGCTCATCGTCAACCTCGGGGCGCCGTTCCGCATCCGCGCCGGCGCCGGCACCGAGACGGCCGAGTACGCCGACGGCTGCGTGGTCACCATGCCCACCCGCGCGTGGGAGTTCGGCTACCCACTCCGGACCCGGTCCGTCGGCGTGCACGTCAAGCCGTGGGGGCTGGCGCCGTTCCTGCCGATGCCCGCGGCCGAGTTGTGTGATCGGCCGGTGACGGTGGAGCAGGTGTGGGGCCGGCCCGCCGTCGCCGAGCTGCGAGACCGGCTGGCCACGGCGGACGGACCGCACGCGATGCTGACGCTGCTCGAGGAGGAGCTGATGCGACGGCTGGGCGAGACCGCCGGCCTGGGGCTGGTCCGCCATACAAGCAGCGTCATCGCGGCGGCCGGCGGGGCGGTGGCGATCGGCGGCCTGAGCGTGGCGGCCGGTGTCAGCAGCACTCATCTGGCACAGCGGTTCAAGGAGCTCATCGGCGTCACGCCGAAGCGGCTGGCCCGCGCCTACCGCTTCACCGCCACCGTGTTCGCGATCAACCCCGCCGGACCGATCGACTGGGGCGACCTCGCCGGTGGCGCGGGCTACTTCGACCAGGCCCACTTCGGCCACGAGTTCCGGGCGTTCACCGGGCTCACGCCGACCCGGTACGTCGAGGTCCGGCGGCGGTTCCTGCGCGAACATCCCGGCCACGCGCTTGACGGCTGGCCGCTGCCGGCCGATTGATTTCTTACAAGAGCGGCAGCTCACGACACGCTAATTTGGGGCACCCCGAAGCAGAGGAGAGGCCCCGTGGGCAAGGTGGTCATGTACGGCTCGGTGTCGGTGGACGGCTTCGTCGCGGACGAGAATGACCAGCCCGGACCGCTGTTCGACTGGCTGACCAGCGGTGACGTCCCGCTGGACGAGACCGGCGAGCTGAGGGTGTCGCGGACGTCCTACGACTACACCCGGCCGTACTGGGACCAGATCGGAGTCACGATCGCCGGCCGCCACGTCTTCGACCTGACGGACGGCTGGGACGGGAAGCCTCCGAGCGGGGTCGACCACGTGGTCGTCGTGACGCACCGGCCGAAGCCCGAGGGCTGGGACCCCGAGGCGCCGTTCCACTTCGTCGACGGCGTGGAGGCAGCCGTGGCCAAGGCGCGGGAACTCGCGGGTGACCGCGTGGTCGAGGTCGCCGCCGGCGATGTCGGTGGCCAGGTGCTCGCCGCGGGCCTGATCGACGAGGTGCGCATGGACGTCGTACCCGTCGTGATCGGGTCCGGCAAGCGCTACTTCGGGTCGGTCGACGCACAGCACCTGCTGGAGGACCCGGACGTGGTGATCCAGGGCAACCGGGTGCTCCACCTGCGGTACCGAGTACGCCGATGACCGAGCGCCGAAGGCGTCCCAGGCGATCTGTCACTCCGCTTTGGTGGCCCGTGCCGAAGCATCCCGCCGCGAACTCCGCCGACCCGCAGTCGATCACCTGCTCCCCGGCCCTGGCCGCCTTGGCCGACTCGCCGTACTTCGCGATGACGTCGTCCGTGTCCATCAGACGCGGCCCGTACGCTCATTAATCGTCAATCGACGATGAACGATGAATGAGCGGACAACAAGAGACAGCGCCCCCGGCCGCGGTCCGCAGTAGTGTGGAGATCAGGTTTTCGGTCTCTTGTGTCGTGTGCGAAGTCGGAGGTGATCACGGTGCACCCGGTCTAGCGACGGCCCCAGTCAGGGGCGTCACGGAGCCGAAAGGTGACCGTATGAGCAGGACCGACAAGACCCGGCCCTGGTGGGTGCGGATGGCCGACGCGCCGCTGACCACCTGTGTGCCCGTGCATGACCACCGTTTCGGCCCGTGCACGCTGCCGGACGAGATCACCGCCGACAGCGCGAATTGGCGCCGAGGCGGCTGTTACTGGGGCGCCCCCGGCTTCCACGTGCTCGTTCACGAGACCAGAGGTGGGCACCGGGAGTGGCACCACTTCCGTCGCGAGGAGCGCCGCCGCAGCCGCCACCAGGCGCGCCGTAAGCTGCGCGCCTACCACGTCGAGCGCGACGAGGACTGAGACAAGGCGTCGTTGTCCCAGGCGCTGACCTATGCAGGCAGACCCGCCGCCTCCCGGATGGCGGTGACGGCCGCCGCCGGGTTGTAGTTCTCGGGCACGCCTTCGACCATGATGATGTCGCCCTCGATGTGCCGCGAGCGCAGCGGCGCGATCTCCCGGTACGCGGGCGAATCCCACCACGCCCGCGCCTCGGCGATCCCCGGGAACCCGATCATCACGACATGTCCGGGCCAGCTGCCTTCCTTCACCTCGTGCTGGGTGACGTGGACGAGGTAGCGACCGCCGTACGGCTCGAAGGTGCCGGGAAGCCGTTCGATGTACTCGGCGATCTCCGGGTGCGGAGCCGCCTCCTGCAGGTGGGCGATGACGTAGGCCGGCACGGTGTCCTCCCGATGAAGTCGTGTTCGGTGCGCTGCCGATCCTGACACGCCCTTCGTAAGCGGCGCGATTACCTGCCAGGTAGGTGAACTGGCATCGGAGGCCGCGTCCCGCGCTCCATGGACCGCGGAACCGCCGCCGACCTCGATGAGGAAAGGTCAGCGGCGGTCATCGCGACGCACTGCTCAGTTGGCCGGTCCGCCGGCGAGCTGCCGCCGCACCGTGTCGGCGTCCATCAGGTACCACATGGACCTGAACCGGCCGTCCTCGACCCGGTAGAAGGCGGTCTCGGCGAACGACACCGACGCCCCGGTGGGGGCCAGGCCGTTCCACTCCTTGACCGGCGTTCCCGTGTCGACCAGGCGGGCGGCCACCCGGTCACCGTCGACGACGAGCTCCTGGATCTCCCAATGGAAGTCCGGCACCGCTTCAACGTGCTTGTAGAACTCGGCCACCATGTCATCCCTCTTGACCGGGGTGCCGCCCATGATCACCTCGTCGTGAGCGAAATCGGCCATGCGGTGGAACTCGCGCTTGTTCGCCAGATCGACGTACCGCAGGTAGAAGTCCCGCAGTTCCTCGGTCGACATACCCGGACGCATCGCATCGGAGCTCATGATCTTTTCCATTCTGTAGGTGCCGGCCGGCTGACCCGGGATCGGCTGTTCGGCCGGAGCGGATGTTTTGTACCGCTCGGTTAAGCAGCAACCCTAGCACCTTTTGTACCGATCGGTTCGCAGCCGGGTCGTGATCTCTACCGATCGGTACGATGGGCTCATGAGCACCGAGACGCCGACCATTGGACGACCGCGGGCGTTCGACGAGGAGGCGGTCCTCGACCGGGCCGCCGAGGTCTTCTGGCGACACGGCTACGAGGGTGCGTCCATGACCACCCTCACCAGCGCGATGGGCATCAACCGACCGAGCCTGTACGCCACGTTCGGCAGCAAGGAGCAACTGTTCGAGCGCGCCTTCGCGCGCTACCGCGAGACCCAGCTGGCCCAGGTCCGCGCCGCACTCGACCAACCCACTGCCTACGCCGCCATCGAAGCGTTCCTGCGCTCCAGCGCCGACGGCCTCACCGCCGACGACCACCCCCTGGGCTGCCTCTCCATCCAGGGAGGCCTGGCCTGCTCGCCCGAGAACGCCCGCATCTCCGAGGTCCTGGCCGCCGGCCGGGCCGCCAACGAAGCCGCCGTCGCAGAACGGCTGTCTCGCGCGGCGAGAGAAGGAGACCTCCCGCCCGGCGTGGACCACCGGGCACTGGCACGATTCGTGATGGCGCTCAGCGAGGGATTCGCCGTCCACGCCGCGTCCGGCACCAGCCGTGAAGACCTCCAGGCCTCCGTCGACATCGCCCTGCGAGCCCTCCTCCCATCCCAGCCCTGACGGTCTTGCAGGGACAGCAGGGAGACCTACAGGGCGGACCCGATGACTCGTACGCCGTCATGCTGCCGGACGGCCGCTCTTCCGTCGCTCTGCATCGCATCCAGGACTCGGACAGCAAAGGCTTCGGGGCCTTAAGACTGACCGAGGAAATCCACGACGCTACAGACGAACAGGATCGTACCGATCGAGGTCAGAAGGCCCGCCGAGCCCTTCTCGACTTTGCCCGGGCAGCGGCAGCTGATGTCCAGCAGCTCCACGTGTAGTGATCTCTAACTGCCAACCGAACCGTTGCCGCCTCGAGAGCCTGCTCAGAAACAGGAGCCGGACACCACCTTGGAAGCTTCTTCACCTGCTCCGGCGTGAGGCGGTGGGTGTCGGAGTGAGGGGTTGTGCGGCTCTTGCTGTACTTCGCTGCTGTACGCCTTCCCGATGACGTGACACCCTGAGGCCAGATCGACCGCTGGAGCAGCCCATGCGCGTCACCGGATGGAACAACGGCAGCCATCACCCCAACGGCTCTGGGTACGGACTTCGGATCTCCACGGCGGACCGGGACCGATTTTTTGATCGGCACTGGCACAGCGTGCTGCTGGAACTAGCCTGCGGCTTTCACAGCGAATTTGAGCCGACCTGATAGTTCACATAAGAAAAGTGCCCTTGAGCTGGGAGGATCGGGCTTGTCTAAGGCCC
>NZ_JBVJKR010000009.1:254187-400758 GCF_055585125.1 Nonomuraea sp. NPDC054003 | reverse complement strand
CGGCCCCCGCCGAAGAGGCGTTCATTTCGTCTTTGTGTTACCAATCTTCGCAGCCCCCCAAGTTCGTGTCAAATTGACGCGAACCCCATCGAGCTTCAAAAATCGGCAACCACCCCGTCTCCGAGGCAACCCCTCTACCTTACCGGCCGATCCGGACAGATGCGAACCATCCGGACGATCAGTGTGGAGTGGGACTCGCCGGGCTTCTCCGGGACTCTGGTGAGTCCGTGGCTGCCCGTGCCTGAGCAACTGTAGCAGCCTCCAAGACCATCTCGGGCCCACAGAGGTAATCATCAGGTCCTTCCCTCCCCAGGGGACACCCAAACCTCACTGGTCCGGGAGGGCCCAGGGCAAGCGAACAGCAAGTGGTCCGCAATGCCCCGGCGGTACGAATTGCCACGAGCAGTCCCGCGCTCTCGGAGGTGTCCGGCATGACCCGCTCGGAATACGACGACATCCGTGCTTTCCTCGCCGACCCGGCGACCCAGGCGGGTGACCTGCTGGACGTGGCGAGGACCCTGGTGGAGGACCTGGAGCAGGCCCGCATGCGCGAGGCGATGCTGCGGACGCACTACCTGCGGCTGCTGACCGCCGCTCGCGCGACCGTGGCCGCCGAGCACGCCGGCGCGCCGGACCCGATGACGTTCGTCAGGCACGAGCTCGACGAGCGGGGGCAGCTTCCGCAGCCCGGAGAGGCCGTGCAGCGCATCCTGTCGGACGCCCAGGCGGCGGCCGCCCTGCTCGCCTGCCTGGCGGAGCAGCAGACCAAGCCGCGCCCCCGTGACAGCATGCGGCTGCGCCGCTGCGTCGGCCCGGTCCGCAGCCTGCGTCGCTGACTTCCGCCGTGATCCGCGCGGCTCGCTCTCAACAGACGAGCTGCTTCCGCCCGTGCCCCCGCGCGGCTTGCTCTCGACAGGCGGGCTGGAACGGCAAACAACGCGGCGGTGACCCAACGCATACCCGGGCTTGGGGTGGTGACTGTAAGACTGCGCATATGTGGCAGAGAGGGATGAATTGGGCGGCCATCGCGCTGGTAGCCATATTCAACCTGATGTGGCTGGGCGTGGTCGTCTACGCGGACGTGACCTCCACTTTCTGGTCGCGCGCCACCCAGGTGGTGGTCGCTCTGTCCCTGCTCGGCTGGGCCGCCAGGAAGACGGTCGAGATGATCGGCAAGGCGTGAGTTCGATGAGTGAGCAACCGTACGAGATCGGCAAGGATCTGGGGGACGACCCGCAGCAGTCGTGGGCCGCGATGTACGAGGACGTGTTCCCCCAGCAGCACCAGATCGTGGAGATCGACGACGAGATCCCGCGTGGCATCTCCAGATGGGTGGACGAGGAGGACCCCCGCGAGTCCGACACCTTCATCGACCCCATGGAGGTCGAGGACCCGCCGCAGCTGGAGTTCTAAGGCTGGTACGGAGGAGCGACGCCCCAGCCCCACCGTGGCACCGGCGCCTGTCGCGGCGGCGTGGCGCCGGGCTGCGAGTTGGTGCGGGCGATCCTGGTGCCCCATTCGATGTAGCCGGCGAACGCGGCCCTGAACTCGGGGTCGTCCGGCAGCCCCACCTCGTCGGCGGCGTCCATGAGCAGGCTCACCCACCGGCGCCGCTGCTCCTCGGTGATGCCCCGGTTGAGGTGGTGGGCCAGCATGTGCGAGTATCCCCCGCGTTCGCCGGTGTAGCGGGCGGGCCCGCCGAACACCTCGCCCAGCCACATGGCCACGTACCGGGGATGGCCGGGATCCATGTGCGCGAACAGCGGCCCTATCAGGTCGTCCTTCACGACCTGGCGGTAGAAGACCTCGGTCAGCCGCTCCAGCGCATCCGTGCCGCCGACCCATTCGTAAAGCGTCGGTATGCCGTCTTCGGTCATGTAATCATGTAATCATCATGATGTCGGCCCGGCAACACCTCCGATACTCGGATCCATGACCTTCGATCACAACGACCACTACCACCCTTTGCTGCTCCGCCATCTCCCGGCGGGCGCGGCCACCGCGCTCGACGTGGGCTGCGGCACCGGGCTGTTCGCGCGCCGGCTGGCCGCCCGTGGTGCGGTCGTGGACGCGATCGATCCGTCGCCGGAGGTCATCGAGGCGGCGCCGCGCGCGGCGGGTGTCCGATACGCGCGCGCCGACGTCACCGCCATGGACCTGCCCGAGGCCCACTACGACTTCATCTCGTGCCTGGCCAGCCTGCACCACGTGCCGTTCGAGACGGTGGTCAGGTTGCGTGCGGCGCTCGTGCCCGGTGGGGTGCTCGCGGTGCTCGGCTGTTACCGGGAGAGCACCGCGGCCGACCACCTGACCAGCCTGGCGGCCGTCCCGGTGAACGCCGTCGCGCGCCTGGCGCTGAGCCGCCGGAGCTCCGCACCGGTGAAGGCGCCGGTCAGGCCGCCGGTGATGACCCTCGGCGAGGTCAGGGAGCACACCGCCCGCCTCCTGCCCGGCGCCCGGGTCAGGCGCCTCCTCTTCTGGCGCTATCTGCTGGTCAGCCGCAGGCCCTAGAAGTCCTCGCACGTCGCGTACCAACTGTCGGAGAGCCGGTCGACGGACGAGAACCGGTAGGTTCTCAGCCGCTCCCCGTGCACGTACGTGAGACCGCAGAACTCCAGCCAGCCTCCCGACCCGATGACGCCCAGGTCGGCCCGGTCGACGTGGCGCACGGCCCGCCCGACCGGGAAGAGCCCGACCCATTCGACGCCGAGCCCGCTCTCGGCGTCGCCCACCGTGACGCTGTCGGGATGCAGCGGCAGGGACCGTACGTAGGCGGTCAGCGCGGGCTCCGACACCGCGAACGCCGCGCGCATCGGCAGGTCGGCCGCGACGGTCGCGCAGGTGAGCGCGGCGACGAGCGGCGCGACCGCGATGCCGGGGCTGCGGCGATAGCGCGGCACGCAGAGCAGGACGATCCACAGGGCCGTCGTCAGGATCCAGAACAGGACCGCGTAAGACAGGACATAAAGGCTGCCGCCGGGAAAGACCATCGCGATGAGGGTGAGAAGGGCCGCGAGTGTGGCCGGCGCCACGAGCCAGAGCCACCGCACCCTGCCGGTGGAACCCGTCACGGGGACACGCACACACGGGACCCTAGCAAGAGCAGGCCGGTTGACCGGCGCGATCGCCGTCAGTCGTAATCCCGCTTGAAAGTTTCAGCCGCTCATCGGCCTCCCGCCTGTGCCTTTGCCTTCCGGCGGCCGATCGCGCTTCTGGCAGGAGGCGAGGGCTCCCTACCATGCGTGGGAGCGCTCCCATATCAGGACGGAGTTTCCATGTCTCGTAGAAGGCCCGTGCTGGCCGCCCTCTTCACCGCGGTCGCGACCGCCGTGGCGGGGGCGGCCGTCTTCACCTCTTCCGCCGTCCAGGCCGCCGACTCGGCGTTCTACGTGGACCCGGAGACGAACGCCGCCAAGTGGGTGGCCGCCAACCCCGGCGACAGCCGCGCCCCGGTGATCAGGGACCGGATCGCCGCGGTCCCGCAGGGCCGCTGGTTCGCCACGTACAACCCGTCCACCGTCCGGGCGCAGGTCGACGCGTACGTGGGCGCGGCGTCGAGGGCGGGCAAGATCCCGATCATGTCCGTGTACGCGATGCCGAACCGCGACTGCGGCGGCCCGAGCGCGGGCGGGGCGCCGGACCACACGGCGTACCGGGCCTGGATCGACCAGATCGCGGCCGGTCTCGGCGGCCGCCCGGCCACGATCGTGCTGGAGCCGGACGCCCTGGCCATCATGTCGAACTGCATGAACTCCACCGAGCAGGCCCAGGTGCAGGCGTCGATGTCGTACGCGGGCCAGCGGTTCAAGGCGACGTCGTCTCAGGTGAAGGTGTACTACGACATCGGGCACGACGCCTGGCTGTCGGCCGGGGAGGCGGCGAACCGGCTGCGCGGCGCCAACGTGTCCAGCAGCGCCGACGGCATCGCGGTCAACACCTCCAACTACCGCTCGTCGCCCGGCCTGGTGTCGTACGCGAAGAGCGTCATAGCGGCGACCGGCGACTCCAGACTGCGCGCCGTGATCGACACCAGCCGCAACGGCAACGGCCCGGCCGGGAGCGAGTGGTGCGACCCCGCGGGCCGCGCCACGGGCACGTGGAGCACCACGGCGACGGGCGACTCGATGATCGACGCGTTCCTGTGGGTGAAGCCGCCGGGTGAGGCCGACGGCTGCATCGCGGCGGCGGGCCAGTTCGTGCCGCAGCGCGCCTACGACCTGGCCATCGCGGCGGGCGAGCCGACCCAGACGCCCACCGTCACCCCGACGGTCACCCCGACCGTGACCCCGACCGGCCAGGGCTGCGCCGCGGCGTTCACGATCGTCAACAGCTGGCAGGGCGGCTTCCAGGCCGAGGTCACCGTGCGCAACACCGGCGCGTCGGCCATCTCCGGCTGGCAGGTCGGCTGGTCCTTCGCCGGCGGCCAGTCGATCTCCCAGCTCTGGAACGGCGACCTGAGCTCCTCCGGTTCGTCCGTGACGGTCGGCAACCTCGGCTGGAACGGCACGGTCGCCGCGGGCGGCACCACCACGTTCGGCTTCCTGGCCAACGGCTCGGCCGCCACCCCGGCGCCGATCGCCTGCACAGCCCGCTAGCGGACCTCCATCGCATGGGTGACGAGCATGGTCAGGACCTCTTTGACCGAGGACCGGTTACGCGCGTCGCACATGATGACCGGAGTCGTCTCGTCCAGTCCGACGGCCCGCCGCACCTTCCCAGGATCGTGCCGGCGGGCCCCGTCGAAGCAGTTCACCGCGACCACGAAGGGGAGCTTGAGCTGCTCGAAGTAGTCGACGGCCGGGAAGCAGTCGGCCAGCCTGCGGGTGTCGGCGAGCACGACGGCGCCCAGCGCGCCGAGCGCGAGTTCGTCCCACATGAACCAGAAACGGTCCTGCCCGGGGGTGCCGAACAGGTACAGCCACAGATCCTGGCGGATGGTGATGCGGCCGAAGTCGAGCGCCACCGTGGTGGCGACCTTCCGCTCGACGCCGGACACGTCGTCCACGCCCACGCCGCGGTCGCTGAGGAGTTCCTCGGTGTGCAGAGGGCGGATCTCACTGATCGTGCCGACCATGGTGGTCTTGCCCACGCCGAAGCCGCCGGCCACCAGGATCTTCAGGGCGGTCGCGGTGAGCGTCCCTCCGGAGGGCCGGGGGCGATCAAAGCCTGCGAATTCCATGCAGTACATCCCTGTAGGTACGTTCATCGATCGACTGGTTGGCGGGCTTCGGCGGGGTGATGCTCACGAGCCCCTCGCGCCGCAGGTCACCGAGCAGCACGCGGGTGACGTTGAGCGGCAGGCCGAGCCCGGCCGCGACATCGGCCACGGGGGTCGGCCTGCGGCAGATGCGCAGGATGGTGTGATGCTCAGGGTTCAGCACGGACGGCTCCTGCGGCAGGTGGACCGTGGCGACGATGGCCACCAGGTCGAACGCCTCGCCCTGGGGCCGCGCCCGGCCGCCCGTGAGACCGTACAACCGGATCAGAGGCCCCGGATCGTCGTCTGTCACGGTGTCATCCCGTTCCACACCGGCGCGGGCGCCGCGCCTCTCGGCAGCGCGGTCAGGTGCTCGCCCACCCGACGGACGAGCAGGGCCATCTCGTACGTGATCAGGCCCAGCTCGGAGTCGCCCGCGGCCAGGACCGCCAGCCGGGCGCCCTGACCGGCCGCGGTGACGAACAGGAAGCCGCCTTCCAGCTCGATGATCGTCTGGCGGACGCCGCCCATGCCGAAGTGCCGGCCCGCGCCCATCGCGAGGCTGTGGCTGCCTGCCGCGATCGCCGCGAGGTGTTCGGTGTCCTCCCTGGTCAGCCCCTGGGACCCGCCCATGGTGAGGCCGTCGGCGGACAGCAGGATCGCGTGCCGCACTCCCGCGACCCGGTTGGCCAGGTCGTCGAGCAGCCAGCTCAGCTCAGATCTCGCGTCAGCCATGGGAGTCCCTTTCGTCGCGCACGTCGCGGTCGCCGTTCGTCTCCCTGCGCGCCTGCCGCCAGCCCTCCTGCATGGAGGTCATGAGGCTGAACAGTTCCTCGGGGGCGCGGGCGGAGACCTCGGGCTCCTGCTCCGGACGTGTTTTCCTTAGTTGTGGTGCCAGATGTGCCTGGCGTACCCGGACCGGCAGGCCGTCCAGGTCGTCGTCCGGGTCCGTCTGCCGCGGGATCGGCCCGGTGGGCGGGTCGAGCGTCCGCACGGGGCCGGACGCGCGCACCTCCCTGGGCGGCGGGGGCGGGACCTGCCGGACGGGTTCGAACAGCGACTGGCTGAGCTGCGACGGGACCGGCGCGCGCTCCGCGAGCATGCACGTCGGCAGCATCACGATCGCGGTCGTGCCGTCGTACGGGGACGGGCGGAGCGTGACCTTGATGCCGTGCCGCGCGGCCAGCCGGGAGACCACGAAGACGCCCATCCGGTCGCTGCGCGCCAGGTCGAACTCCGGCGGGGTGAGGAGCTGGGCGTTCAGCTCCTCCAGGGTGCCGGGGTTCACGCCCAGGCCGCGGTCCTCGATCTCCAGGGCGAAGCCGTTGGCCGCCGTGAGACCGCGTACCTGCACGCTGGTGTTGGGCGGCGAGAAGGCGGTGGCGTTCTCCAGCAGCTCGGCGACCAGGTGGATGACGTCGGTCACCGCGCCGCCGGTGAGCAGCGGGCTGTCCGGCATCGGCTGGATGGTGACGCGCGTGTAGTCCTCCACCTCCAGCGCGGCGCTGCGTACCACGTCGAAGATCGGCACCGGGTCCCGCCAGCGGCGGCCGGGGGCGGCGTCGGACAGGATGATGAGGTTCTCCGCGTGGCGGCGCATGCGGGTGGTGAAGTGGTCGAGCTTGAACAGGCCCTCAAGGGTGTCCGGGTCCTCGGCCTTGCGCTCCATCGCGTCCAGCAGCGAGAGCTGGCGGTGCAGCAGCGCCTGGTTGCGGCGGGCCAGGTTCAGGAAGACCTGGCCGACGCCCTTGCGCAGGGTGGCCTGGCCGACGGCGGCCTCGACGGCGGTGCGCTGCACGGCCGAGAACGCCTGCACCACCCGCTCCACCTCGGCGGTGCGGGCGCTCTCCAGCTCCGGCGTCTCGGCCGGGTCCACGTCCTCGCCCTTGCGCAGCCGCTCGACCAGCCGGGGCAGCCGCACCTCGGCCAGTTCGACGGCCGAGCCCTGCAGCTTCTTCAGCTCGTTGACCAGCGACCGGCCGAACCGGTACGAGAGTGCGATCGACAGCACCACGGCCAGCAGGCCCAGGCCGACGACGAGCACGATCCGCATGAGGCCGGCGAAGACCAGGTCCTCGCCCTTGGCGGAGGCGCGGGCCAGCTCCTTGGCGTAGTTGTCGCTCAGGATGGTGTGGACGGCGCCGGCGTCCCGCCGCCACGATTCGGCCAGGATCGGCGGCTTGCCGCTCTTGTTCCAGTGGAAGACGGCGTCCTCGGCGGTGGTGAACCGCTGGTAGGCGGGCTCGGCCAGCAGTTGCTCGTGCCAGACCCGCAGCTCGGGGCCCATGTCCCGCTCGGCGTTCACGAGCTGGACGCGGCGGCCGGCCATCGCCGCGACGAACGCCCCGTGCTCGGCCCTGGTCATCTCGCCGCGCTGCAGCGCCGGCGTGAGGATGGCGTTCTCCCTGGCCACGTACTCGTCGACGGCGCCGTAGTAGCCGAGGCCGCGCAGCACCCGGTACGAGGAGACCGCGGTGATCATCTCGGTGCCGGCGAACTGGCGGTTGGCGACGCTGATGACGTTGTTGAACTTCTCGGTGGTGGCGAGCACCGGCACCTGGTCCAGGTCGGCGCCGGCCCGGATGCTGGGCAGCCCGTCGAGCTCGCCGAGCAGGTCGCGCACCGCGTCGGGCGGGGTGCTGACGTCGCCCATCAACGTGGCGGCCACGTCCCTGATGCGGGCCACGGCCTGGTCGGTGTGCTGGCGCTGGGTGCCGAGCTGGGCGTTGCCCGAGGTGTTCCCGGCGGCCTCGGCGGTCAGTTGCCGTTCGCGTTGCAGCTGGGTGATCAGGTCGCGGGAGGGGACGCCGACGGCGTCCCACTCGCTGCGGCTGCCCGCGAATCCGGAGGTCTCGCCCACCATGGTGTACGCGATGTAGATCCATAAGCCGATCAGCGAGACCAGCGGGACGATGAGGATGCGGACCAGCTTGGAGCGGATCGGTGGGGCGGCTCTCATACGCTTCATCCAATCCGCGCGTGCCTGCGCATAGTCGATGCCGTAGAGGCGGCGAGTGCCTGCAGAGCACTCCCGCGACGGATGCGCGCTGTGATTTGCCCCACTATGCCGCTGAGGGTCACGGGCTACAACCCGGCGTCACAAAAGTTGAGAGTTTGATATCCAACTCGCCACATACTCGCGTTTACAACCGTTTGTCATGATGTATCGCGTCGTGGTGCGCGCTCCTGGCCGGGGCTACCGCTCGCGGCTCCGCCGATGTTTGATCGAGGCAACCGACATCTGGAGGCGTCATGGCGTACCAGCTCCTCGCGCTCTACCACCACCCGGAGAGCACGGCCGCGTTCGACAAGCACTATGACGAGGTGCACGCGCCCCTCGCCGCCCGGCTGCCCGGCCTGCGCTCCTACACGGCCACCCGGCCCGGGGGCGCGGAGCCGGCCTACTACCTGGTGGCGGTGCTGACGTTCGACGACGAGGCCGCGTTCAACATCGCCATGGGCAGCGACGTCGGCCAGCAGGCGGTGACGGACCTGGCGAACTTCGCGGGCGCGGGCGTCACGATGCTCACGGGCCCGGCGGACACTGTGGTCTGACGGCGCGCACGGCAAGGATCAACGGCACGGGATGCTCGCGCGGCTCTGCCAGCCGCTCGATCACCAGCCCGGCGTCGATGAACGCGTTGATGAGGTCGGGCAGCGGGACGTGGCTCATGCCGAGCCTGTCCCTGATGCCGCCCTCCCGCCACCACGGCCCCTTGGGATGCCATCCCGTCCTGCGGTAGGTGGGGTGGATGGTCACGGCGCCGTCCTCGCCTGTCGATGTGCGGGCCGTTGAAGCAGGGATGCACCCCGTAGAACAGCAGGAGGCCGCCCGGGCGCAGCACCCGGGCGGCCTCCTTCGTCAGCGCGGCGAAGTCGGGGATGTCGGTGGACACCCAGAGGGCGGCGACGGTCCCGAACGCGCCGTCACGGAACGGCAGCGCGTGGCCGTCACCCTGGAACAGCGGCGCCGGATCCCTGCGGCGCGCGAGCCGCAACTGGTCGGCTGACCGATCGAGCCCGACGACGGTCCTGCCGGTCGCGCGGATCGCGTCGAGATACTGGCCGGTGCCGCAACCCAGGTCCAGGCATGGGCCGTCGCCCGGGCCGAGCAGCTCGGCCAGCTCGGGCGCGTTCCCTGCGGCGCCTTCGGCGTTGAACTCGTCGTACCACTCGGCCAGGCCGTCGTAGCGAGCGCTCATGATCCAGTCATACGTCGACGCGCTCGTGGCCGCGCGGGGCGACATCACTTTGGGCACCTCCACCTCCGTCAACCGTAGTTGACCGCTTTCCGAGGGGTCAACTATGGTTGACGCGACACCTTGGAGGATTCCCATGACGAAGAACGACAGCGTGCGCACGGCCCTCGCCATGGCGGTGCGGGCGGATCTGCCCGTCCTGCTGTGGGGAGCGCCGGGCACCGGCAAGACGTCCGCCGTCGTCACGCTCGGGCGGCAGCTGGACCTGCCGGTGGAGGTGGTCGTCGGATCGGTCCGCGAGCCCGGCGACTTCGCCGGTCTCCCGGTCGTCCGCCAGGAGGGGACCTGGTTCGCGCCGCCGCGCTGGGCGGAACGGCTGGCGTCCGCCGGGTCGGGGCTGCTCTTCCTGGACGAGCTGACCACGGCGCCGCCGGCGGTGCAGGCGGCGATGCTGCGGGTGGTGCTGGAACGCGCCGTGGGCGACCTCGTACTTCCCGAAGGGGTGCGGATCGTGGCCGCCGCGAACCCGCCGGACCTGGCCGCGGACGGCTGGGAGCTGTCGGCGCCGCTCGCGAACCGGCTCGTCCACCTGGACTGGGAGGTCTCGCCCGTGGACGTGGCCGACGGCCTGGCCCACGGGTTCCCCGAGCCGGACGCCGTCCGGGTCGTCCCTCCGTCGCGGGCGGGGGTGGCCGCCGCGAAGGCGCGGGTCGGCGCCTTCCTGCGGGTCAGGCCCGAGCTGGTGCTCGCCGTGCCCGGTACGCCGGAGCGCGCGGGCAGGAGCTGGCCGAGCCCGCGCAGCTGGGAGATGGCCGCGATCGCGCTGGCCGCCGGAGAGGCCAACGCGGCCACCGAAGCGGGGGTGGCGGCGCTGGTGATCGGGGCGGTGGGCGAGGCGGCCGGGTTCGAGCTGCTGTCCTGGCTGCGCACGCTGGACCTGCCCGACCCGGAGACCCTGCTGGACGACCCCGATGCGCCGCTGCCGGATCGGGCGGACCGGCTGCACGCGCTGCTGGGCGGGCTGGTCGCGCACGTGGTGGCCGACGGCGGCGCAGTGACCTGGGAACGCGCCTGGACGGTGATCGGCCGGGTCTCCAAGACGACGCCCGACGTGGCCGCGGCCTCGGCGCGTACGCTGGCCGCGAACCGGCCGGCCGGGGCGGGCCTGCCGTCCGCGCTCCTCGACCTCGCGCCGATCCTGCGATCCGCGGGCCTCATGCCATGAACCCCGTGGACCGTACCCCCGACGTGCTGCGGCGTTTCGCCGAGGCGCGGGTGTGGGCCGCCGCCCGCGCGCCCTACCTGGCGAGCGCGCTGTTCGCGCTGAGGCCGGTCGTCCTCGAACCGTATCTGGACGACGTGACCGGCGAGCCCGTCGCCGACGCCGAGTTCCGCGCCTTCCCCACCGACACCCGGTGGCACGTCCACCTCGACCCCGGCACGACCCTGGCCACGCCCACCGGGGAGATCGGATGGTGGCTGCTGCACCACATCGGCCACCTCGTCCGCCATCACGCCGCCCGCTCCCCCGGGCCGTCACCGCACTGGATCCAGGCCGCCGACGCCGAGGTCAACGACGACCTCGAAGCCGGCGCGCCCGCAGGGGTGATCTCCCCGCGCGCCCTCGGCCTGCCGGAAGGGCGGATGGCGGAGGAGTACCTGTCGCTGATCGAGGTTCTCGACGCCGCACACCGCCGGGGCGGCCGCCCGCTCGCCGAGCTGATCGACTGCGGCAGCGCGGCGGACGGGGTGGAGCGCCCGTACGAGATCTCCGGCGGAGGGCTGGACGGCGTCGAGCGCGACATCCTCGAACTCGCGATCGCCCGCGAGATCGAGACCAGGGCCGCCGCCCGGTCTCCGGTGGCCGGCGGGTGGCGGCGCTGGGCCGGGGAACGCCTGCGTCCCGCCGTCGACTGGCGGGCCGAGCTCGGCGCGCGCGTCCGGCGCGGCGTAAGGCAGGCCTCGGGACGGGTGGACTTCTCCTACCGCCGGCCCGCGCGGCGCCCGCCCGTGAACGGCGTGGTGCTGCCCGCGATGGTCGCCCCGGCGCCCGAGATCGTGCTGGTCGCGGACACCTCAGGCAGCATCCCGCAGCCCATGCTGACCCGGTTCCTCGCCGAGATCACCGCTCTCGCCCGGGGTCCAGGGCGGCGGCTGCGGGTGATCTGCTGCGACCTGCACGCGCACCCCGTCCAGACCGTACGCAGGACGGAGGACATCGAGCTGACCGGCGGAGGCGGAACGGACCTGCGCGAGGGCATCACCGCCGCCCTGGCCCTGCGCCCGCGCCCCGACCTGGTCGTCGTCCTCACCGACGGGCAGACCCCGTGGCCGGAGCACCGGCCGCCCGTCCCCGTATTGGTCGGCCTCGTCGGCACCGGACGACCGCCCGCCTGGGCCCACACCGTCACGATCCGAGACGAAGACCTCGACCGGGAGAGATCATGAGCATCGCCTACGCCGACCGCCCCGAGCCCGAGGATCTGCACGAGTGGACCGCCCGCGGGTTCACCGTCGCCGAGGCCCGGCGCTGGATCGGCGGCGGGTTCCCGCTGGACACCGCCGAACGATGGCGGGCCGCCGGTGTCCACACCCCCGATCAGGCCCTCGCCTGGCGCACCGCGGGCCTCTCCCCGTACACGGTGCAGCCTCTCCTGCGGGCGGGCATGACGCCCCGCGACGCCGTGCGCTGGCACGAACTCGGCTACCCGCACGCGGAAGCGGCCGAGCGGCACCTCGCCGGGGAGCGTCCCGGCCCGCGCGGGTGGCTGCGCACCCTGCTCCGTTCCCGCTCGCCCCGGCCCAGCGCGCTCGACGGCGAGCAGCGCGAGACCATGCGGGCGCTCCTGGGAGGCGGTGTGCCCGCCGCGACGGCGCGTGCCTATCTCGACGCGGGATGGACCGGCGCCGCGGCCGTGTCCTGGGCGGAAACCGGCATCGACCCGGCCGGCGCGGCCGTCTACCGCGCCATCGGCTTCACTCCTGCCGAGGCCGCCGGCCTGGCCGGACGCGGCGTCGACGCGCTCGGCCTGATGCGGGACTGGTGGGACGCGGCGATACCGCGTACCGAGGTCGCCGCCTGGGTGGTCGCGGGGTTCTCGGCCGCGGACGCCGCCCGCGCCCGCGAGGCGGGCACGACAGCCGAGCAGGCGGCCGTGCTCCGCGCCCTCCGGGGCGATTGAGCGATGCCAGGGGTGAACTCGACCGCCCGCTCCTCCGTACCTCTCCATGACCGTGGCTTCCCGAGAGACAGAGCCCTGGACAGCCGCAGGAGGTGCTGATGGCGTAAGGACCCCCATGCCCCGACCGGCGCCCTCCGAGGGAGACCCCGGAGGGCGCCGGCTTGTGGACACGGGTCCGGTATCGCCGCGACCATGCTTCGTATGGCCCGTTTACAGGCAGCAGCCGTCGTCGAGGCGATCCCCCGCGACTGGTTCGAGGAGTACGTACGCGCCCTGCTCGACCGAGCGGAGGACCTGCGCACGGACGAGGAAGGCTGGATCCGGGGCGACGAGGACCTCGCCGACGTCGCGCTCGTCGAGGGCGACCACCTGACCGCCGGCGCGCGCTACCAGCGCCACACCGACCCGCCGGAGGGCGAGGACGGGAACGGCACCACCAGCGAGCTGCTGATCACCTCATGGGAGCGTACGAGAGAGGTGAGCGCGGCCGTCACCACCTGGCACCCCGACGACCAGAAGACCACGTGGACGGTGAAGCTGTCCGACCCCGGCGCGCCGCGGTCGCTCGTGGCCGGGGGCGAGCACCACGCCGCCAAGCGCCTCCACCGGCTGTCGTGGGCCGCTCGGCTCGACTTCCGGCAGTGGTGGCGCCAGGTGGAGGGCGGAGGCGGGCAGGCGCCGGTGACCGTGCTGCTCCGGCATCACTACGGGCAGGCGCGCCTGCTGGTCAGGGCGGCGGCCGAGGGCGGCGGGAAGTGGCGGCTCGGCCTCACGGTGGTCGTGCGGGGACGCGGCTGGGTCCGGCCGCTCGCGGCGGTCGGCCTGCTGTTCGTGCGGAGCAAGCTGGAGGCCAAGCTCCGTGAGGCGGTCGCCGAGATCGCCGAAGACTGGAACGCGGACATCCCCGAGCTGCTCAAGTATGACCCTCGCGACGCCGGGGTCTGGGTTCCGGAGCTGCGCCGGGACCGGGAGGAGCTGGACCGCTGGCTGGCGGAGAACGGCTAGCGGCGCGGGCCGGTCAGCGCTGCTCCCGGCTGGTGTCGGCGATCAGCGGCTCCAGGGTCAGGCCGGGCTGGTCGCGGGCGATCGTGCGCATCCGCCACTGGTCGGTGAACACCGCCAGCATCACCTGGTCTCCGGAGCGGGTCAGCACCTCACAGCCGCGCTCGCGGTCGAGGGCCGGCGCGGAGGCGGCGTCGGTGCGGCGGGCCAGCGTGTAGTCGAGCCGGTCGAGGCTGATCTCGGCGCCGAACTCGGCGGCCATGCGGTGCTGCACCACCTCGAACTGCATCGGCCCGACCGCCGCCAGCACCGGCGCCTGGTCGCCGCGCAGGTCGGAGCGGAGCACCTGGATGACGCCCTCGGCATCGAGCTGGTCGATGCCGCGCCTGAACTGCTTGGACTTGCCGGAGTCGCGTCCCCGGGCGACCGCGAAGTGTTCGGGGGCGAAGCTGGGGATCGGCGGGTAGGTCACCGGCGGCCCGTCGAACAGGGTGTCGCCGGGCCGCAACGCACCGGCGTTGACCAGGCCGACCACGTCACCGGGGTAGGCCTCGTCGAGCGTGGTGCGATCCTGGCCGAACACGCTCTGGGCGTACTTGGTGGCGAACGGCCGCCCGGTGGCGGCGTGGGTGAGCACCATCCCGCGCTCGAACCGCCCGGAGCACACGCGGACGAACGCGATCCGGTCGCGGTGCGCGCGGTCCATGTTGGCCTGCACCTTGAACACCAGCCCGGAGAACGGCGCGTCCAGCGCCCTGGGCGTGTCGTGCACGTCCGGACGCGGCGCCGGCGGCGGGGCCAGCTCGACCATCGTGTCCAGCAGCCGCGCCACCCCGAAGTTGGGCAGCGCCGCGCCGAACAGCACCGGAGTGGACTCGTGGGCCTCGAAGGCCTTCTGGTCGTGGTCGGCGCCGATGGCCGACAGCAGCGCGGTCTCCTCACCGGCGCGCCGCCAGTCTTCGCCCAGCTCGGCCAGGGCCTGCTCGTCGGTCAGCTCGCGGGTCAGCGCCTTGGTGGCGCCGCCGGGAGTCCGCTCGTAGCGGACCGCGCGCCCGGCCGGCCGGTCGATCACCCCGTGGAAGTGGCCGGCGGCGCCGATCGGCCAGGTGACCGGCGTGGGGCGCAGGCGTGTGCGGTCCTCGATCTCGTCGAGAAGTTCGAGGGCGTCGCGGCCGGGACGGTCCCACTTGTTGACGAACGTGATGACCGGGATGCGGCGGTGGCGGCACACCTCGAACAGCTTCATGGTCTGCGGCTCCATGCCCTTGGCCGCGTCGATGAGCATGACCGCGCAGTCGACGGCGGCCAGCACCCGGTAGGTGTCTTCGGAGAAGTCGGCGTGGCCGGGGGTGTCGACGAGGTTGAACACGTGGCCCCGGTAGTCGAAGCGCAGCGCGGCGGAGGTGATCGAGATGCCGCGCGAGCGTTCGATCTCCATCCAGTCGGAGGTGACGCCGCGGCGCCCGGCCTTGCCGTGGACCGCCCCCGCCTGGGTGATCGCCGAGGCGTGCAGGGCGAGCGCCTCGGTCATGGTGGACTTGCCCGCGTCGGGGTGGCTGATGACGGCGAACGTCCGGCGCCGGCCGCCTTCGCCCATGATGTCGATCATCGTCCTACCCCTGCCGTGCTCACCCCGCGGACCGCATCACTCTACCCGCGTGGCCGCCCGGCGACCGCCTGACACCTGCTGGGCCGACTCGGTACCCCTGGCTGTACCGCAGGTTGGGGCGTACGCGGGAGCGACCGGCGGGGCCGCGGCTGGTGTGCTGATCAGCGTCAGCCAAGCCACTCCCCCAAGGAGCGATGTCATGTCAGTCGACAGCCCGCCAGGTGTCGATCAGCCGCCGAGCCGGACCGGGATCCGGGGGTTCATCCGCCGCCGTCCGCTGATCAGCTTCTTCGTCCTGGCCAACCTGATGAGCTGGGCCGCCTGGACGCCCTACATCCTCTCGGCGACCGGTCTCGGGGTCCTGGACTTCACCTTCCCCTCGGCGCTCGGCGGCACGCAGATCCTGGGCGTCCTCCCCGGCGCGTATCTCGGTCCCATCCTCGCCGCGTTCATCGTCACGGCGGTCGCGGACGGCAGGGAAGGCGTCCGCCGGTGGATCGGCCGCATGACCAAGTGGCGGGTCAGCTGGGTCTGGTATGTCGCGACGGCCGTCGGCGTGCCCGCCGCCATCATCGTCAGCGGCCTCGCGTTGTCCGGCGGAGACATCCGCCTGCCGTCCGCCGTCATGCTGGTGGCCTACCTGCCGGGCCTGCTCATCCAGATGGTCACGACCGGCCTGGCGGAGGAGCCCGGCTGGCGTGACTTCGCCCTGCCCCGCATGCAGCGCAGGTTCGGCCCGCTGGGCGCGACCCTCGTCCTCGGCCCGCTCTGGGGCATCTGGCACCTGCCGCTGTTCCTGAGCGAGTGGGGCGGGTGGCCGGACGTCACCTGGATGAGGGTCGGCGAGTTCGTCGCCTTCGCCTGCGTCTTCAGCGTGGTCGTCACCTGGGTGTTCAACCGGACCGGTCAGAGCCTGCCGCTGGTCATGCTGCTGCACGTCAGCGTCAACAACTTCATGTCGATCATGTACGCGGACGTGTTCCCTTCGCTCGCCACCGCCGAGCAGGCGTCCCACGTCACTCTGCTCGCCGGCACCACGGCGGCGCTCGTGGTGCTCGTCGCGACGCGCGGCCGGCTCGGGTACCGGCCGGAACCCGCGCCGGAGGCTGTCCATCGGAGCTGAACGCTCCAGCCAGGGACTGGGCGTGCGCGGGCCCTGCGGGAACGGGCGGCTCCGCTGCCCGGACATGCGAAACGCCCTCCGGGATGATCCCGGAGGGCGTTTCTTCTCGTAGCGGGGGCAGGATTTGAACCCACGACCTCTGGGTTATGAGCCCAGCGAGCTACCGAACTGCTCCACCCCGCGTCGGTGTGTCTTGACACTATCCCTGAAACGGGAGATCGCGCAAATCGACGGGCGCCCGCGGGAAGATCGACTTCCTCTGCCTGAAGATGGCTGTACATGCGAAATGCCCTCCAGGAAGATCCTGGAGGGCGTTTCTTCTCGTAGCGGGGGCAGGATTTGAACCTGCGGCCTCTGGGTTATGAGCCCAGCGAGCTACCGAACTGCTCCACCCCGCGTCGGTGTGTGTCTAAAGACTATCCCCGACGCGGGACTCACGCAAATCGAGAGAGCTAAGACCCTTGCTCCGGTGATTCGGTCGGCGCCGGGGTCGCCGACCCGGTCGGGGACGGCGACGGTGACGGCGAACCGGTCGGCGAGGGGGTCGGGGTGACCGGCGCCTGGACCCCGGCAGTGCGGAGCTTCTCCAGGGCGTCGTCCAGGCGCTGCTGCGCCTTGCCGAACTCCTCCCAGTTGGGCGGGTCGCTCTGCAGGGCCTTGGTGGCGTCGTCGTACGCCTTCTGGGCGTCGCCGATCGCGGTCTGCAGGGCGGACTGCTGCTGTTGCTGGTTTTCCTGCTGCTGGTTCTCCTGAGACTGCTGTTGCTGCTGGTCTCCGGTGGTCTGCTCCTTGCCGAAGACCTGGGCCAGCGCCTCGTCGAGGTTGCGGGCGACGCCGATCTCGCTGCCGAACGACACCAGGACGCGCTGCAGGATCGGGTACGGCTCCTGGCCGCCTCCCGCCGCGACCTGGATGTAGACGGGTTCGATGTAGACGAGGCCGCCCGCGTACGGCAGCGTCAGCAGGTTGCCGTAGCGGACCGAGGAGGCGCCGACGCCCAGCAGGTTGAGCTCACCCGCGAACCGGCTCTGGAAGGCGTTCTGCGCCTGGCCGGGGCCCGGGATCGGGGTGTTGGACGGCATGCGCAGGATGCGCAGCTTGCCGTAGCCGTCGCCGGCCGTGGAGTCGACGGCCATGAACGCCGCCAGGTTGGGGCCCTGCCGTGGCACGAACGTGGTGGTCAGCGAGAACTTCGGCTGGTCACCCGGCATCGTGGTGGTCAGGTAGTAGGGCGGCTGCTTGACGTTCTGCTCGCCCTGCGACGGGTCGTTGGGGACGTTCCAGAAGTCCTGGCCGCTGTAGAAGGCCGCGGCGTCGGTGATGTGGTAGCGCGACAGGGTGTAGCGCTGCACCTTGAACAGGTCTTCGGGGTAGCGGACGTGCGCGAGCAGGCTCTCGCTCATCTCGGTCTTCGGCTGGATGATGCCGGGGAACGCGCTGCTCCAGGTCTTGAGCACCGGGTCGTCCGGGTCCCAGGCGTAGAGCGTGACGGTGCCGTCGTAGGCGTCGACCGTGGCCTTGACGGAGTTGCGCATGTAGTTGATCTTGTCCTGCGGCTGCTGGGCGATCACCCGGGACCGGTCGGTGGCCGTGTCGCGGGTCATCTCCTGCAGGCTCTCGCTCTGCGAGTAGGGGTAGGAGTTGGACGTGGTGTAGGCGTCGACGATCCAGGTGACCCGGCCGTCGATGATCGCGGGGTACGGGTCGGAGTCGAGCGTCAGGAACGGGGCGACCTTGGCGATGCGGTCACGCGGGCTGCGCTCGTACAGGATCTTGGAGTTGTCGTTGACGTCGCCGGACAGCAGGATGTTGACCTCGCTGTACTTGGCGGCGTAGAAGAGCCGGTTGATGAACGAGCCGACCGGGACTCCGCCCTTGCCCGTGTAGGTGGTGTTCTTCTGACCGGTGCCGCCGGTCTCCGGGTAGTCGAGCTCCTGCGGGCGCTCGGGGTTGCCGCCGGCGATGACGTAGTCGGCGCCGGTGGTCTCGCCGAAGTAGATGCGCGACTCCTTGAGGCCGGTGCGCTCCGCCAGGGGGCCGGTGACCGGCATGTCCTTGGCGTCGTAGGCGGGCAGTCCGCTGGAGTCGACCTGGTTGCCGGGGGCGGCCACGAAGCCGTAGCCGTGGGTGTAGACCAGGTGGCGGTTGATCCAGTTGTTCTGGCCCTCGGGCGGGCCGGTCAGCTCGCGCACGGCCACGATGTGGTCGGTGAGCTTGCCGTTGGCGTCGGGGTAGCGGTCGACGTCGAGCTGGTCGGCGAAGTTGTAGAAGCCCCGGATGCGCTGGGTCTGCTCGTAGGTGGCGGACACGAGCGCGGGGTCGAGCAGGCGGACGCCGGTCACGGACGTGTCGCCGGCGGCGTTCTCCCGCACCTGGCTGGGGTCGGCCACGGCGCTGTAGGGCTCCACCTTGGCGTCGTCGACGTTGTAGGCGTCTCGGGTCGCCTCGATGTTGCGGGCGATGTAGGGGGACTCCTTGGCCTGCTGGTTGGGCCTGACCTGGAACTGCTCGACGAGCATCGGGTAGACGCCGCCGATCAGCACCGCCGAGAGCGCGAGCAGGCCGAACGAGACCCCGGGAAGCATGCCGCCCGGCCGGAAGATGCCGGCGAAGAACATCAGGGCGCAGATCAGGGCGATGATCGCGAGGATGTTCTTGGCCGGAAGCACCGCGTTGATGTCGGTGTAGGAGGCGCCGTGGACGAAGCCGCGGTCGGAGAAGACCAGGTCGAACTGGTCGTACCAGTAGGCGATGGCCTTGAGCAGGACGAAGACGCCGAGCAGCACCGACAGGTGGATGCGCGCGGCCTTGGAGGCGTGCACGCCGGGCGACTGCAGCCGGAACCCGCCGTACAGGTAATGGGTGATCGCCGCCAGGATGGCCGAGAGGATCACGGCGGTGAACAGGAAGTTGAGCACCAGCCTGATGAACGGGAGCTCGAACATGAAGAACGAGATGTCGCGCTTGAACTCGGCGTCGGTCGTGCCGAACGGCTGGGCGTTGGCGAACTCGATCCAGGTATGCCACTGGCCGGCGAGAGAGGAGCCCGCGAAGAGCGCGAGCAGGGCCAGGCCGACGATGAAGATCAGCTTGCGGTGCGGGTCGAGCGCGGCGCGGTAGCGGTCGGCGCCGCTGCCCCCGCCGAAGACCGCCGGGCCGAACGTCGGCCGCGTGCGGTAGGCGAGCAGCATGTTGCCGCCGACGATGCCGACCATGAGCACCGCTCCGATGAGGAACAGCACCACCTGGGTCAGCAGCACGCTGGAGAAGACCCGCGTGTAGTCGACAGCGCTAAACCATAGATAGTCGGTATAAATCCCGGAAAATAGGAAGAAGAGCGCCACAATCGCCACGAGTGCGATCGCGACGGGCAGAAGCAGTCGCGGTCGGCGGGGCAAGCGCATCGCCCTGCCGCCGGCTCCTGGGGTCCGGAAGCTCAAGGCCAACCCCTCGTCGTGATGAAGAAACGGTCCGTGTCTGGCAACCTACACCGCAGTGTCACCACTACGGCTAACGCGCGGCGATTGAGGGAAGTTTCATCCAGAGCAAGACGGGACCTTGCCTTTACCTGAGACCAAGGCTTCGATCGCCAGCCTCGCACTGTTGAGAGTCTCGGCCTTGACCAGCCGAAGCCCGTCAGGCACGGCCTTCATGGCCTCGGCGCAGTTTCCCGCGGGCGTGAGGAAGATCGTGGCGCCGGCGTCGCGGGCGCCGACCAGCTTCTGGGGGATGCCGCCGATCGGGCCCACCGTGCCGTCGGGCTTGATGGTGCCGGTGCCGGCGATCTGCTTGCCGCCCGTCATCGGCCCCTCGGTGAGCTTGTCCACGATGCCGAGCGAGAACATCAGCCCCGCGCTCGGCCCACCGACCTCGCCCACGTTGATGTCGACCTCGAAGGGGAACTTGTAGGTCGCCCGCATGCTCACCCCGACGACCGGCTCGCCGTCGGCGGCGACGGTCGGCACGGTGATCTTGAGATCCTCGTCACCCCTGGTGATGCCGAACGTCACCTCCTCGCCCGCCCGGCGCGCCCGCACCGCCTCGCCGACCTCCTCGGTCTTGGTGACCGGCTCGCCGTCGACGGAGGTGATCTCGTCGCCCTTCTCGATCTTGCCCGCGGCGGGCTTGTCCTTGGCGACGGAGACGACCGAGATGACGGTCCTGTACGGGATCTTCAGCTCGTTCAGGGCGGCGGCCGTGGCGTCGTCCTGGGAGTTGGTCATCTCGACGGTGTTCTCCTCCTCGACCTCCTTCTGGCTGCGGTCGGGAGCGAAGATGGTCTCCTGCGGCACGACGGCGACGGTGGGGTCGATCCAGCCGCGCAGCGCGGTGAGCAGGTCGATCTGGGAGGTCGGCCCGCCCTGGTAGGCGACGGTGACGAGCCGGAGCGAACCGCTGGTCGGATAGGTCTCACGCCCGGTTATCTTGATCACCGGCTGCTTGTCGATCTGCCCGAGGGTGTTCTCCGTGGGCCCTGGGCTGAGCACGACGTACGGAACGTCCACGAGCGCGCCGCCGATGCCGAGCGCGAGCACGAGGAAGCCCGAAACCAGCAGGGTCAAGGCACGTCGTGACATGGATCCGAGCTTATTCGCAGGCGCCGACCCACTCGGTCGATCCGTCGGCGAACTCCTGGTGTTTCCAGATCGGCACCTGGGACTTGAGATCGTCGATCAGCCTGCGCGCCGCCTTGAACGCCTCGTCGCGGTGGGCGCAGGCCACGGCCACGATCACCGCGGTGTCGCCGAGCGCCAGGTCGCCGACCCGGTGGACGGCGGCGAGCGCGGTGACGGGGAAGTCGGAGGCCACCTTCTCGGCCACCGAGCGCAGCTCCTGCTCGGCGGACGGGTGGGCGGAGTAGGACAGCTTCGTCACCGGCTTGCCGTGATCCTGCTCACGCACGGTGCCCACGAACAGGGTCGTGCCGCCCGCCGCGTGGTCGGCCACCGCGGCCGTCACCTCGTCGACGGACAGCGGGGTGTCACGAATGCCGAGCAACCGGATGACGTCCACGCGAAGAGCCTACATATTTCTCACAGGCGGCGCTTCTTGCGCACCTGACGGACGATCGCGGCGGTGCCGATGACGGCGACGGTGGCGCCGGCCGCGGTGAGGGTGGCCTCCTTGACGGGCAGCCGCCTGCCGACCACGGTGGTGCGGTTCTCGCGCAGCTCCAGGAGCTGGTTGAAGGCCGTCTCGTTGGTCCACGACGGCTTCCAGCCGGCCTCGCGCAGGGCGGCGCAGTCGACCACCCACGGATAGACGACGTAGTGGAGGTCGGTGGCCGGGGCGGGCGTGATGCCCAGCCGGTGGAGGCGCTGGGCGGTGCCGAAGGTCAGCCCGGCCGGCAGCTCGAACCGCCTGATCCCGGACAGCTCCTCGATCTGCTCCTGTTCGAGCCAGCCGTCGCAGCCGACGGCCGCCACCCCGGTGACGGCGCCCTTGGCGGCCAGTTCGAGGGCGGAGACCAGGTCGTCGATGTGGCAGAACTGCCAGCGCTGCGCGCATCCCTTGACCGTCAGCAGCCGCGGCGACTCGAAGTGGCGGGTGATCACGGTGTCGATGCCGGGCCCGACGACCGCGGCCGGGCGCAGCACCGTGACCTCCAGGCCGGGATGGCTGCGCAGCGACGTGCGTACCAGCGCCTCGATCTCCAGATAGTCGCCGACCACGCCGGTGTCGGGCTCGGCCGCCACCGGGGCGTCCTCGGCGAGGGGCACGTCGTTGTCGGCCGCGGCGCCGTACACCATCGCGCTCGTGACGACCACCACGCGCCGGACGCGCGCGGCCGCGCTGGCGGTGAGGACGGTCTGGGCGGCTCTCAGGTTGTACGCGCGGCGCTCGCCGGGATCGGAGTCGAGGGCGTAGTCGCCGGCCACGTGGACCACGACGTCGATGTCGGAGATCCGGTTCGCCAAGAGCGGATCCCGTACGTCGATCACCCGCCAGGTGGCTTCCTGCACGTCACCGCGCTCCTCGTCGATGGCCACGACTCTGCGGAAATCCGCGGAGGTGACGAGCCTGACGAGCAGCTCGCGGCCCAGGCCGGATGCGGCGCCGGTGACGGCTACGACTGGTCGGCGCGAGCGTTTCGAGGTAGGCACCAGGTCCTCACTTTGCACTGATCCGCCACAGGACGACTAACGTGGCGGATGTGGACTCCTCCATCCTGCACGAGGTAACGCGGTGACTGACCTGCCAGGTCGTGAAAACGACCCCAACGAAAACCCGTTCGCCATGTTCGGTGACCCTGAGCAGATGGCTCAGGCGATGCGCCAGTTCGCCGACATGCTGTCGGCGCCCCAGGGTTCAGGCCCTGTCAACTGGGACATGGCCAAGAACATCGCCCGCCACGCCGTCGTCGCGCAAGGCGACCCGAGCGTGATGGAGGGCGAGCGCCGCCAGATCGTCGAGGCGCTCAGCCTGGCCGACCTGTGGCTCAACGAGGCGACCACGCTGCCCAGCGGCGTGTCCAACCCGCAGGCGTGGAGCCGGTCCGAGTGGATCGAGAACACGATCCCGGTGTGGCGCAAGCTGGCCGAGCCGATCGCCGAGCGCATGGTCGAGACCATGGGCGGCGCCATCGGCGGCTCCGGGCTGCCACCCGAGGCCCAGCAGATGGCCGGGCCGCTGATGGGCATGCTCAAGCAGATGGGCGGCATGATGGTCGGCCAGCAGATCGGCCAGGCCATCGGCTCGCTGGCGCGTGAGGTGATCGGCACCACCGACATCGGCCTGCCGCTGTCCGGCACGGCCGCGCTGCTGCCCGGCGGCGTCGCCTCCTTCAGCTCCGGCCTCGAACACCCCGCCGACGAGATCAGGCTCTACCTGGCGCTGCGCGAGGCGGCGCACCACCGGCTGTTCCAGCACGTGCCGTGGCTCCGCGGCCACCTGCTCGGCGCCGTCGAGGAGTACGCCAAGGGCATCACGGTCGACACCTCGGCCCTTGAGGAGCAGATCCGCGGGCTCGACATCAACAACCCGCAGGCTCTCCAGGAGGCGCTGAGCGGCGGCGCGCTGCTCAAGCCCGAGGAGACCGAGCGGCAGAAGGCCGCCCTGGTCCGCCTGGAGACGATGCTGGCCCTGGTCGAGGGCTGGGTCGCGACGGTGGTCGACGACGCCGCCGCCGGCAAGCTGCCCTCCGCGGTCGCCCTGGCCGAGACCGTACGACGGCGCCGCGCGACCGGCGGGCCGGCCGAGCTGACCTTCGGCACGCTCGTCGGGCTGGAGCTGCGCCCGCGCAGGCTGCGCGAGGCCGCCAAGCTGTGGCAGGCCGTCAAGGAGGCGCGCGGCGTCGACGGCCGCGACGCGCTGTGGTCGCACCCCGACCTCATCCCGACGGCCGACGACCTCGACGATCCCGAGGCGTTCGTCCGGGGCGAGACCACGTGGGACATCTCCCAGCTGGAGGAGAAGCCCCGCGACGAGGGCGACCAGAGTTGAGCCTGCACGACGACGCGGTGGCCGTGCTCACCGCGTGGACCGCGCCGACGGCCGGGGAGGAGTCGCTGCGCGCGGAGTTCCTCGACCACCTGGCGGCTCACGAGGACGCCATGCTGCGCGAGTGCGTGCCCGGCCATCTCACGGCGACCACGGCCGTGCTGTCGCACGACGGCGCGCGGGTGCTGCTCACCCTGCATCCGAAGGCCGGGATGTGGCTGCCGATGGGCGGCCACTGCGAGCCTTCCGACACCACGCTGGCCGGGGTGGCGCTGCGCGAGGCCGAGGAGGAGTCCGGCATCGCGGACCTGGAGCTGCTGCCCGGCCCGCTCGCGCTGGACCGTCACCGGGTGTGGTGCCATCCGCCGCACAGCTGGCATCTCGACGTCGAGTACGCCGCCGTCGCCCCGGAGGGCGCCGAGGCGGTGATCAGCGAGGAGTCCCTGGACCTGCGCTGGTTCCCGGTGGAGGAGATCCCCGAGCTGTCCGACGAGGCCACCCGCCGCCTCGCGGCCAGGGGACGCGCCGCGCTGGCGGAACGGGTCGCCGCCGGTCGGGGGACGGCTGGCTGACCGGCGGTCCGGCCGTCAGCGGAGGCCGCTGAGGTTTCGTAACGTTCCAGAGAGGTTTTGGCAGTGGGCGTGTCCTCGGAGAGTCCCGTCGGGGGGACGATCGTCACGCCCGCGCGCCGGCGGCGCACCGGGCGCGCCGGGGCCGTGCTGACGTGGCTGGCCGTGACGCCGTTCGCGGCGTGGGCGGTGACGAGGCTGGCGGGGCTGGAACGGGGGGCGATCCCCACCCAGATCATGACCGCGACCCCGTACGCGGCCGCCGGTTCGCTGGTCCCCCTCATGATCGCCGCGCTCGGGCGCAGGCGGGCCGCCACCGCGGTCGCGCTGCTGGCCAGCACGGTGCTGGGGTTCAGCGTGCTGCCCAGGACCCTCGGCGTGGCGGAGGCGACGGCGGGCCGGCCGCTCCGGGTGCTGACCGTCAACCTGCTGTTCGGCAGGGCCGACACGCAGACGATCATGAACATGGTGCGGGAGCTGCGGCCCGACGTGCTGAACACGCAGGAGCTGACGCCCGGCGCGGTCGAAGGGCTCGACGCGGCCGGTTTGACGGAGGTCATGCCGCACCGCGTGCTGCAGGCGGAGTGGAGCGCGGGCGGCAGCGGCATCTTCTCCCGCTTCCCGCTGGAGCCGCTGGATGACGCGCTGCCCCCGCTGGAGGGCCACAACATGCCGGTGGCCAGGCTGTCGCTGCCCGGCGGGGCGCCGGTCGAGCTCTTCGACGTGCATCCGGTGCCGCCGATCGGGCCGCATGCCGCCGCCTGGCAGAAGGCGCTGGAGTCGCTGCCCGGCCCGTCCGGCGGCGCGGTGCGCATCCTGGCGGGCGACTTCAACGCCTCGCTCGACCACGTGCCGATGCGCCGGCTGCTGGCGCGCGGCTACAAGGACGCCGCCGACCAGGTGGGCGCGGGGCTGATCCCGACCTGGCCGGCCAACAGGCGGATCCCGCCGATCATCACGATCGACCACGTGCTGGTGGACGAGCGGGTGGGGGTGAAGGCGGTCAGCGTGCACGACGTGCCAGGCACCGACCATCGGGCGGTGTTCGCGGAGCTCAGCGTGCCGTGAGCAGGGCGCGGGTGCTCTCCCAGCCTTCGAGGCCGGGGTCGAGACGCTCGGCGTCGCCGGGGGCGCGCAGCCGGTGCCAGCCGGGCGTGGCCGCCACCATGCGACGGCCGGGCGCCTGCGCGCGCAGCGCCGCCACCGGGTCGGGGTCGTCCAGGTCGGGATCCGCCCAGGCGGGCGGCGGCAGGTGGCAGGCGAGCGCGACGGCACCGCCCCCTTCTGCGGGGCTGACGGTGATCAGCGCGCGTCCGAGCTCGCGGAAGAGCTTGCCGATCAGCAGCGGCGGCAGGTCGGGCGCGTCGGCGGCGACGATCGCGGCCTGATCGCCCTTGAGCAGCTGCAGAACGTCCTTGACCGGGTCGTCCTCGCCTATTTCGAGGATCTCGGTGCCGGGCCAGACGAGGTCGTCGAGACCGGGGACGCTCGTCGCCAGGACGGGGGTGACCAGCTCCAGGCCGGCGACCATCTCGTAGGTGTCTTCCGCGATCGCCTCCAGCCAGCGGGCGGGGTCGACCCCTGGCGGCGCGGATCGGGCCATGCGCTCCCGTACGAGAACCGCGACGGTACGCGTCAACACTCCTCCGGGGCGTTCTGGGCGGCGGCGGAGAATCCCTCCAGGAAGCCGCGGGCGCGCTCGGCCTTCGGGTAGCGCTCCACCAGGGTCCAGAACCGGGGGCCGTGGCTGGGCACGAGCAGGTGGACGAGTTCGTGGACGATGACGTAGTTGATGACCCACTCGGGCAGGCCCTTGAGGCGGGTCGAGATGCGGATCGTGCCTGTCTCCGGGGTGCAGGAGCCCCATCGGTGGTGCTGGTTGTCGACCCACCGCACGCTCGCGGGCCGGGCTTTGCCGTCGAGGTATTTCGCGGAAAGGTCCTTCGCCCGCTCCAGCAGCGCCTCGTCCGTCGGCCGTCGCTTGCGCTCCTTGGCCGCGAGCCGATCGAGCATCCGGCTCACCCATTCGTCCTCGTCCTCGCCGCTGAGCCAGGCGGGCAGGAGCACGATCGTCTTGTCGCCGTCGCGGTAAGCGGAGACCGTACGCCGGCGACGAGAACTGCGACGGACCTCGACTGTCTCGGGGGGCACATATGCACGGTAGCCGACACTCGCGGAATTCCCCAGAGGGCGAGTCATGTTTCTGCTGGTCAGATGATTAAGAGCCGGTGAATTTGGGCAAGCGCGGTTTCCCGATCCTGATCACCGTGGCACGCCGGAAGTGTCGTTCTGAGCGTGGATTCAAGAGCTGGGTGACATCCGGTCAAGGGCTCGCGGTGCGATCGTTCTGCGGTTTCGACTTTACCAAGAATTTAATGTCAGTGGTTGTCCACAGGGTTTCGGGGGCTTGGCCGGTTATCCACAGCGGCGGGCGTTCCGGAGCGGGATCTTGAATTCACGTGCAAATCTTCGGGCCATGAGGCCACGTGTGCATCCCGCCCTCCCCCGTGTCGACCGTGACGAGCGGACGCTCCAGCTCGGTGCGCATCCCGGGCGGGCCGTCGTCCTGACGGGGCTCAGCAGGGCCGCCCGGCGGTGGCTCGACAGGCTCGACGGCGTCCGCGACCTGGCCGGGGCGTTGCGCGAGGCGCGGTCGGCCGGGCTGCCGGAGGTTGCCGCCCGTGACCTGCTCGACCAGCTCGGCCGGTCCGGCGTGCTCGACGACGCGGGCGGGCCCGCCCTGCCGCTGCCGCTGGCCGAGCTCGACCGGATGCGGCCCGATCTGGACGCGATGGATCTGGCCGGGGCCGCGCCCGGCGGCGGGCGGGAGTCGCTGCTGCGCAGGGCGCGGTCGCGGGTGCGGGTCTACGGCGCGGGCCGGGTGGGGGCGCAGGTGGTCGCGCTGCTGGCGGCGGGCGGCGTGGGCGGGATCCGGGTGTTCGACCCTGATCCCACACGACCCCGCGACCTGGTGCCCGGCGGGCTGACGTGGGCGGAGGTGGGGATGCCGCGGCAGGACGGCGCGGTCGCGGTGGCCGCGAGGCTGGCCCATCCCGGCGAAGGCGGGGAAGGCCCGGGGGTGGCTCGTGGCGGCGAGGGCCGGGATGACCCAAGGCCGGCTCGTTCCGGCGGCGGGAAGCGGTCTCGTGCCGGTGATGGAGAGGGACGAGCCGCTGGTGCCGGCGATGGTGGGGGGCGGGCCGCTCGTGCCGGCGCGGGTCGCGTTGCCGCAGGGCAGCGGCGGGCGGTCAGCGGCTTGGGTGAGCGTGCGGTGGTGGAGGTGCGGGCGGGCGGGCCTTATCTGGGTGACGGGACCGAGCGGCCCGATCTCGTGATCCTCACTCCGGTGCGGCCGCTGGACATGGTGCTGGTCAACGAGTTGACGGCGCTGGGCATCCCGCATCTGCTCGGATCCGCCTTTGAAGGGCATGGATCCGCGGGTCCGCTCGTTGTACCTGGACAGACCGCCTGTTTGCACTGCCTAGACTTGACCAGACGGGATCATGATCCGGCCTGGCCGGTCGTCACCGCCGGGCTCGGTGGCTATCCCCCCGGGGAGATCGCCTGCGACGCCTCCCTGGCGGCCTCCGTCGCCGCCGCGGTGGCCGGTCATGCCCTGAACTTCCTCGATGGTCACGCCTCGGCTGTGACGAACGGCACAACCGACATATCGCCTGATCGACATTGGAAGCACCGATCGTGGACAATCCACCCGCAATGTCGTTGTATACGAACCTATCCATATCCGCTAACAATGGTCATGTCAGCTACCTGCGATTCACAAGCCCAGGTAACGACCGACGAAGGGGGGAAGCGGCATCTCGGCTGAGATTCCGCACATCAGGATGAGCGATCTTCCTCGCCGCGCCGTCACGCGCTCCGCCAAGCTGGCCACCCTGCCCCTCAGTTTCGCCGGACGCACCGCCCTCGGGCTGGGTAAGCGCATCGGCGGCAAGTCCGCCGAAATGGTCGCCGAGGAGATCCAGCAGCGCACCGCCGAGCAGATCTTCAAGGTGCTGGGCGAGCTCAAGGGCGGCGCGATGAAGCTCGGCCAGGCGCTGTCCATCTTCGAGGCCGCCCTGCCGCCCGAGATCGTCGCCCCCTACCGCGCCACGCTCACCAAGCTCCAGGACGCGGCGCCCCCGCTCCCGGTCGCCACCGTCCACAAGGTGCTGGCCGAGCAGCTCGGCGACGACTGGCGCGACCATTTCCAGTCCTTCGACGACGAGCCGACCGCCGCCGCCTCCATCGGCCAGGTCCACCGGGCCGTCTGGCACGACGGCAGGGAGGCCGCGGTCAAGATCCAGTACCCCGGCGCCGGCAAGGCCCTGCTCGGCGACTTCGCCCAGCTCGCCCGGCTCGGCAAGCTGTTCGGGGTGCTCATGCCCGGCCTCGACATCAAGTCCGTCCTCGCCGAGCTGCGTGAGCGGGTCGCCGAGGAGCTCGACTACCTCCGCGAGGCCGAGGCCCAGCACGCCTTCGCGCTCGAGTTCCACGACGACCCCGACTTCCACGTGCCCGACGTCATCGCCGCCAACGAGACCGTGCTGGTCACCGAGTGGATGGACGGCGTCCCGCTGTCGCGTGTCATCACCGAGGGCACGAAGGAGGAGCGCGACCGGGCCGGGCTGCTGTTCGTCCGCTTCCTGTTCTGCTCCCCCGCCAGGGTCGGCATGCTCCACGCCGACCCCCACCCGGGCAACTTCCGCATGCTGCCCAACGGCAAGCTGGGCGTCCTCGACTTCGGCGCCGTCAGCCGGGGCGGCTACCCGCTGGCGTTCGGGCAGCTCACCCGCATCTTCAACCAGGGCGACATGGACACCGTGATCGCCGGGCTGCGGGCGGAGGGCTTCATCCGGCCCGACATCGAGATCGACCCCGACGCGCTGCGCGCCTTCCTGTCGCCCTACGTGGAGCCGACGGCGGTGGAGGAGTTCACGTTCAGCCGCGCCTGGCTGCAGACACAGGCCGCCTCGGCGACCGACCTGCGGCCCGGCAACGTGGTCCGCCAGCTCAACCTGCCGGCCTCGTACGTGCTCATCCACCGGGTTCACATGGCGGGGATCGGGGTCCTGTGCCAGCTGGGCACCACGGCACGTTTTCGCGACGAGGTGATCCGCTGGGTTCCGGGCTTCTCCGACGACACCATCGACCCCGACGACATGGCCCTCGTCACCACCTGATCTCCGCACCCGCGCCTTCATGACCAGGTTCGAACGGGCGTATCACCGCGGATTGGTGGAACACGCGTAAGTCGGGGTATGAATGCCCGCTCCTCCTCCGTGGGGGAACGGGCTCCCTTCCCGCCGACATACCGGGGTTGAGATCCGAGCATGAGTACGCGCCGCAACCATCCGCACACTCCAGGACCGGACACACCCGGCCATCAGGCCGATCACGACGGTCATGGCATCCATGGCGCTCACGAAGGCCACGGCGGCCGTGGTGATCAGGGCGACCGTGGTGATCAAGGGGGTCACGGCGGTCAGAACGGTCGCGGCGCTCACGAAGGCCAGGATGGCCATGCCGGTCAGGACGGGCACGGCGGGCACGGCAGGCATAACGCTCACGGCGGGCATGGTGATCATGTTGGGCAGTTCCGGCGGCTGTTCTGGATCATGCTGGTCCTGGCGGTCCCCGTGGTGGGGTTCAACGAGATGTTCGCCCACATCATCGGCTACCGCCTGCCTGATTCCGCGTGGGTGCCGTGGGTCTCACCGGTGCTGGGCACCGTCGTCTATTTCTGGGGCGGACGGCCGTTCCTGACCGGGGCGGTCTCGGAGATCCGCTCCCGCCGGCCCGGCATGATGCTGCTCGTCGGCCTCGCTATCACGGTGGCGTTCGTCGCCTCCTGGGGTGCCAGCCTGCACGTGCTCGACGAGGAGCTGAACTTCTGGTGGGAGCTGGCCCTGCTGGTCGTCATCATGCTCCTGGGCCACTGGATCGAGATGCGCTCCCTGGCGCAGACCACCTCGGCTCTGGATTCCCTGGCGGCCCTGCTGCCCGACGAGGCCGAGAAGGTCGACGGCGACGACGTGGTCAAGGTCGCCCCGGCCGACCTGGTGGTCGGTGACGTCGTCATCGTCCGTCCCGGCGCCTCGGTCCCCGCCGACGGGAAGATCATCGACGGTTCCGCGAGCATGGACGAGTCCATGGTCACCGGAGAGTCCAAGCCGGTGCGCCGCGAGGCCGGCGAACAGGTGGTCGCCGGCACCGTCGCCACCGACTCCGGCCTCCGCGTCGAGGTCACCGCCATCGGCGACGACACCGCCCTGGCGGGCATCCAGCGACTCGTCGCCGACGCCCAGGCCTCGTCCTCGCGTGCCCAGCGCGTCGCCGACACCGCGGCGGCGTGGCTGTTCTGGTTCGCCCTGGGTGCCGCCGCGATCGCCGCCGTCGTCTGGGCCCTCGTCGGGCTGCCCGACAGCGGGATCGTGCGGACCATCACCGTGCTCGTCATCGCCTGCCCGCACGCTCTGGGCCTGGCGATCCCGCTGGTGGTGTCCATCGCCACCGAGCGCGCCGCCCGGGGAGGCGTGCTGGTCAAGGACCGTCTCGCGCTGGAGTCGATGCGCACCGTCGATGCCGTCCTGTTCGACAAGACCGGCACCCTGACCAAGGGCGAACCCACCGTGACCGGGATCGAGCCGGTCGGCGGTCGCGGCGCGGACGAGGTGCTGGCCCTGGCCGCGGCGGCGGAGAGCGACAGCGAGCATCCGCTGGCCAAGGCCATCGTCGGCGCGGCCCGTACGCGTGGGCTGGATGTGCCCCAGGCCAGCGAGTTCTCCTCCTCCCCCGCGGTCGGCGTGAAGGCGACCGCGAACGGCACCGTGATCGAGGTCGGCGGCCCGTACCTCCTCGACGAGCACGGCCTGGACGAGCTTCCCGTCGCCGGTGAGTGGCGGACGGAGGGGGCGATCATCCTGCACGTCCTCGCCGGCGGCCAGGTGATCGGCGCGCTCCGGCTGGCCGACGAGATCCGGCCCGAGTCCCGCGACGCCGTCGACGCCCTGCACGCCGTGGGCGTCCAGGTCGTGATGATCACCGGTGACGCCCGGGCCGTCGCCGACACCGTGGCCGCCGAGCTCGGCATCGACCGGGTGTTCGCCGGGGTGCGGCCGGAGGACAAGGCGGCCAAGGTCGCGGAGCTGCAGTCGGAGGGCAGGAAGGTCGCCATGGTCGGCGACGGCGTCAACGACGCCCCCGCGCTGGCCCAGGCCGACGTCGGCATCGCGATCGGGGCCGGCACCGATGTGGCGATCGGCTCGGCCGGGGTGATCCTCGTCTCCTCGGATCCGCGCTCGGTGCTCTCCGTCATCGATCTGTCGCGGGCGAGCTTCCGGAAGATGAAGCAGAACCTGTGGTGGGCCGCCGGCTACAACCTGATCTCGGTGCCCCTGGCCGCCGGGGTGCTCGCGCCGATCGGGTTCGTGCTGCCGATGAGCGTCGGGGCGATCCTCATGTCGGCCTCGACCGTCGTGGTCGCGCTGAACGCCCAACTGCTGCGCCGGCTCGACCTCACTCCGGCACACAGCACGAAAACGTTCCTCGACCACGCGACACCCGCCCGGACACTCTGAACGCCCGGCGGCGTGTGCGGCCGGGCACGCAGAGGGCCGACATCCGGACGACCAGCGGCGGATGCCGCCGGGCGCGCACGGGCCGGTACCTGGACGACCGGCGGCGGGTGCGGTCGGCGGCTGTTCGCGGTGCGAGGTGGTGAAGGCGTCGGCGACCAGCGCGTTCCGCTGGTGGCCGCCGTCGGTTCGGACGTCCCCGTGACGTCTTTCGGGGTTCTTACGGATGGCGGCGGGCCATCGGCCCGGCCGGAAAGCGCGCCTGATGATGGCGGCAACCATCGTCGAGTGAAAGGCGGGATCCGGGATGGGTCTCTTCCGCATGGCCGGGTCAGCCGGCTATGTCTGCGCCGTGCTGCTCGTCTTCAACGTGTTCCGGCGGGCCGGGGTGGTCGCCGAGACGCCGGTCACGCACGCGGTGGCGCCGTTCGCGGCGCTGTCCGGGCTGTTCGCGATCACCGGGCTCTATCTGCTCATCCGGAGCGGGACCGGCGGGCTCGGGCTGGCCGGGTACGTGCTCAACGGCGCCGGTCTGGCCGGGGCGTTCGCCGTCGAGTACACGCTGCACTTCGTTTTCCCGTCGCTCCCCGGCGCGACGGTGAGCGAGCTGCTGGCCGGAGGGACGGGGACGGCGTTCCTGGTGACCTCGGCGGTGCTGCTGTCGGGGGTGCTGCTGTTCGGCGTGGCGGCGATCCGGTCGGGGACGCTGCCGGTCGCCGCCGTGCTGCTCTACGCGGCGGGGATGGTGCCCGGGTCGCTGCGCGGGGTCGTGCCGGAGTGGGCCTACCTCGGCGGGCTGGTCGTCGCGGCGGCGGGCATCGCGTGGATGTCCGCCCGCCTCTTCGCCGCCGCCGGGACGGCCGATCCCGTGAGGAGACCGGCCGGCCAGCACGCGTAGAACCGAACGCGGAAGACCCGCGCGGAACCGTCGTTCCGCGCGGGTCTGATTCTCGGCGGGGAGGTCCTGCGCCGGCGGCAGGACCTCCCCTGTCATAGCACCAGTCGCAACGCCCGGTTCAGGCGCTCGTTGGCGCGCTGGACACCACGCTGCGCCCTGCGGACGCGGCTGATGCGGGAGGCCAAGCGCTGCTCCTCCGCCTCGCGGTGGAGGGTCCGTATTCGGTCGTTGACCAGTTCATGGTAGAGATACGGGGCCGAGAACTCGCCGCTCGTCGGGATGAGGCTCATCAGATCGTCTTCTTTCTGCTGGTGTTGCTGGATCGGTGGGTCAGGCCGCGACCGGGTGCTTGCGCGGACGGCCACGCGGACGCTTGCGGGGCACGATGGTCCCGCGGAGGATGAGCTCGCCGCCCCAGACGCCCCACGGCTCCTCGCGCTCGAGCGCGCGCTCGAGGCAGGCCTTCTGGATCGGGCACCCGGTGCAGAGCGCCTTGGCGAACTCGACGTCCTCCGGCGACTCGGCGAACCACAGGTCAGGGTCGGTACGACAGGGGATCTCGGCTTCGTCGATCAGGTCCATGATCGTCTTCGCCCCCATCAGGATTCTCCTTTGATCGAACACGTTGTTCTTGGTCGGGACACACCTCGTGGGTGATCGGGATCACGGACAAACAAAGAGGCCGCGGATCCTGTCTGCGGATCCGCGGCCTGGGGGCTGCTGTGTGCCGGTCAGGTTATGACCGGAGCATCCCTCCAGGGTTGCGGACCCACTCCACGCTTGGCGATCGGCTGGGTCGGCACTTCGGCGCCTGCGGTGCCCGCAGGGACGCCCAGAGCGACGGCTGCGGCGAAGACGGGAGCACCGGAGGTGGCGGCGCCGGCGTGGGCGCGCGCATACATCAGGGACTCCTGGCGACGGGCAGACTCGTCCTGCCGCAGCTTGGCCGGCCCACTGACGAGCCTCACCGAGTCACGGCACGCGGAAAGCAGCCACTGCGTGGCCGGCGTGTTGTTGATGCTGATCACTGTGACTCACCTCCGCTCTGGGATCGTCGGGCAGGGACGCCCGACTCGCTTGACCATGACCCTAAACCCGGATCTCGGGGTTGGGCAACGTATTTTCTACCTGCGATTTCGTGACAAATTCGTGCGGATCATGGCCTCCTGAACCACGGACACCACGAGTTCGCCCGAGGCGTTGAACATCTCCCCCCGCGCGAGCCCTCTGGCGCCTCCGGCGGAGGGCGACTGCTGCGCGTAGAGCAGCCACTCGTCGGCCCTGAACGGCCGGTGGAACCAGATGGCGTGATCCAGCGAGGCGCCCATGATGTCGGAGGCGCCCCAGGCCAGGCCGTGCGCGAGCAGGATCGTGTCGACCAGGGTGTAGTCGGAGGCGTAGGCGGCCAGCACGACGTGCAGCAGCGGGTCGTCGGGCAGGTCGGAGTCGAAGCGGAACCACACGTTGGTCTCGGTGCTGCGCAGGTCGGGGTCGAGATGCGCCTCCCAGACCAGCGGGGAGACGTAGCGGGCGTCGACCGGGCGCGGCCGGGCCAGCCACTCGCGCTGCTCGTGGTCCTCCCCGACCAGCGCGGTCATCTGCTCCTGGAAGGTCGGCAGCGTCTCGGGGGCGGGCACCACCGGCATCGCCGAGGCCTGGTGCTCGATGCCCGGCTCCTCGACGTGGAACGAGGCCGACATCGTGAAGATCGCCTTGCCGTGCTGGATCGCCACCACCCGCCGGGTGGAGAACGACCGGCCGTCGCGGACCCGCTCGACGTCGTAGACGATCGGGATGGCCGGATCGCCGGGGCGGATGAAGTAGGCGTGCAGGGAGTGGACGTTCTTGCCGGCCGGGACGGTGCGCCCGGCGGCGACGAGGGCCTGCGCGGCGACCTGCCCGCCGAAGACGCGCTGGACGCGCTCCTCCGGGCTCCGGCCGCGGAACATGTCCTGCTCGATCTGCTCCAGGTCGAGCAGGTCGAGCACTTCCTTCAGGGCCTCGTTCACTCATCCCCCTTCACGCGGCACGCGCGAGCAACCCCCGGGCTCGCCCCCTTATGGTGGCATCCCGTGGTTTCGCGGTGGTTACGACGGTGTCGTCCTGAGCCGGAGACGACAGGACAGGATACGCGGGGTCAGGGTCAGGAGCCGCGGCACAGGCCGAGCACCGCCTCCCCGTAGCGGTCGAGCTTGACGCGGCCGACGCCCGCGATCGACAGCAGCTCCTGCTCGGTCGTCGGCGCCCGCTCGGCGATGGCCTGCAGCGTCACGTCCGTGAACACGACGTACGGCGGGATCTTGGCTTCCTTGGCCGTGGCCGTGCGCCAGGCCTTGAGGCTCTCCAGCAGCGCCTCGTCGTAGTCGGCCGGGCAGGTCGCGCACCGTCCCAGCTTCTGCTCGGCCGCGGCCACCAGGGTCTTGGCGCAGACCCGGCAGCTGACCGGGGCCGCCACCTCCCTGCGGTCGCGGGTGGGCGCGGCGGGCCGCGACGGCGCGGACGGGCGGCCCGTCAGCCCGTCGAGGAACCGGGACGGGCGGCGGCTCCTGCGCCCGCCCGGCGCGCGGGCCAGCGCCCACGACAGCGAGAGGTGCAACCGGGCACGGGTGACCCCGACGTACAGCAGCCGGCGCTCCTCCTCGATCTGCTCCGGCGTCTCCGCGTAGATGATCGGCACCATGCCGTCGGTGAGGCCGACGAGGAAGACGGCGTCCCACTCCAGGCCCTTGGCGGCGTGCAGGGAGGCGAGCGTGACGCCCTCGACGGGCGGTGCGTGCTGCTCGGCGGCGCGGCGCTCCAGCTCGGCCACGAACGCCGGCAGGTCGGCGCCCTCGGCTGCCAGGTCCTCCGCCAGGTCGGCCAGGGCCTTGAGCGACTCCCACTTCTCACGCGCCTTGCCGCCGCCGGGCGGCGAGGGGGTCAGCCCGACGCCGGTCAGGATGTCGTGGACCTCGGAGGCCAGCGGCTCGCCGCTGTGGGAGCGGGCCGCGCCGCGCAGCAGCACGACGGCCTGCCGCACCTCGGGCCGCTCGAAGAAGCGCTCCGCGCCGCGCACCACGTACGGGATCTCCGCCTTCGACAGCGCCTCCTCGTAGGACTCGGACTGCGAGTTGGTACGGAAGAGGACCGCGATCTCGCGGGACGGGACGCCCTGGTCGATCAGTTTGCGGATGCCGCGCGCGACGCCGGCGGCCTCGGCGGGCTCGTCGTCGTAGTCGGCGAACACGGGCCTGGGGCCGTCAGGGCGCTGCGCGACGAGCTCCAGACGGTGAGGCGACTTGCTCTTGGCGATGACGAGGTTGGCCAAGTTGACCACCTGGGGGGTGGAGCGGTAGTCGCGCACCAGCTTGATGACCGCGGCGTTCGGGAACTCGACCGCGAAGCCGGTCAGGTAGCGCGGGGTGGCGCCGGTGAAGCTGTAGATCGTCTGGTTGGGGTCGCCGACCACGCACAGGTCGTCGCGGCCGCCGAGCCAGGTGTCGAGCAGCAGCTTCTGCAGCGGGTTGACGTCCTGGTACTCGTCGACGACGAAGTAGCGGTACTGCTGGCGGATCTGGGCGGCGACCTCGGCGTGCTCGGTCATCACCGCCGCGGTCAGCTCCAGGATCGTCTCGAAGTCGACGAGGTGGCGCTCGCGCCGGATCCGCTCGTACGCCTCGTACAGGCGCACCACCTCCTCGGCGGGAACCGGAGGGGTGCGGTGGTGCTTGGCGGCGGCGGCGACGTAGTCGTCGGGGCCGATCTGGGTGACCTTGGCCCACTCGACCTCGGCGGCGATGTCTCGCAGCTCGGACCGTTCGGGATTTTTCCGGATCTGGCGGCAGGCTTCGACCAGCACCGGAAGCTTGGACTCGATCACCGACGGCGCCTCGCCGCCGATCACCCGCGGCCAGAAGTAGGTGAGCTGCCGCAGCGCGGCGGCGTGGAACGTGCGCGCCTGCACCGCCGGCGCGCCCAGCTCGCGCAGCCGCTGGCGCAGCTCGCCCGCGGCACGTGTGGTGAACGTCACTGCCAGCACGCTCCGCGCGTCGACCGCCCCACTGCGCACCGCGTGCGCGATCCTGTGGGTGATGGCCCTGGTCTTGCCCGTGCCGGCTCCGGCCAGCACGCACACCGGGCCGCGCACGGTCTCGGCCACCTCGCGCTGCTCGGGGTCGAGCCCGGACAACACGTCGTCCACGCTGCTCACCTGTCCATCCTCCCAGCCGGTGGCGGTCCGGAAGCCATTCTGGCAACAGGTGGCCGCACCCGTTTCACAGGCAACGAGATGCAAACAACCGGTCTCTTCCACCACAATGGGGCCCGACCATCTGGCGGGGAGGAAGGAAAGCCGTGCGTACAGCGGTTTCCCTGAGCGCGATCGCGCTCGCTTGTGTCGCGCTCACCCCGGTGGGCGCGCAGGCGGCGCAGGATCCGACGCCGGGTCCCGCGGTGACCATGCCGACCGACCCTGACGGCATCGGCGGGCATGCCACGGAGACCATCTCCTACGGCAAGCACCGCCGCCAGCAGATGGACGTGTGGTGGACCCCCGACGGCATGCAACGGCCCGGAGTCTTCATCGTCCACGGCGGCTGGTGGTCCAGCGGCGACAAGCGGGGCATGACCCAGATCGCCCGCTCGTACGCCGACATGGGCTACACGGTCTTCAACATCAACTACCGGCTGTCGACCCAGGCCGCCTGGCCCGCGCAGCGCACCGACGCGCTGGCCGCGATCGCCGCCGCCCGCCGCCACGCCGACCGGTGGGCGTTCGACGCGAACAACTACGTGGTGGTCGGCTTCTCCGCCGGCGGCCACATCGCCGCCGCCGTCGGCACCTTCGGCAACGGCACGCAGGGGCTGAAGGGCGTGGTCGGGCTGTCGCCGATCATCTCCCCGCTGCGCGCCTACACCGACGGGGCCGCGGCCACCCAGCCCAACAAGGTACGACTGCGCAAGGCGGCGGTCCGGCTGGCCGGCGGCTGCCACCCCAAGGGCAAGTGCTCGCGGGTGTGGGCCAGCATGGAGGTCGCCTGGCACGCCAGCCGCAAGGACGCGCCGATGCTCACCGTGCACGCCCAGGACGAGTTCGTGCCGCCGCAGCAGAGCGAGCTGGTCAAGGACGCTCTCGGCAAGCTCGGCGTGCCTGTGAAGATCATCACCGTCCCGGGCCAGTCCCACAGCACCACCCTCTACCGCGAGATGGGCGTGGCCGAGCGCGTCCAGGCGTGGATCGCCAGCCGCATCGGGTGAGGGATTAACCAGGCCACCCGCGTTGTTGCACCGAACGCCTTCGTTTCCCCTGACCTTGGAGGGATTCCCCAGCGATGACGCTCACGGTCTACAGCACCACGTGGTGCGGCCCCTGCAAGCGCCTCAAGTCCCAGCTGACCCGAGAGGGCATCAGCTTCACCGAGGTCGACATCGAGCGCGACCCGGACGCGGCCACCTTCGTCATGAGCGTCAACGGCGGCAACCAGGTGGTGCCCACGGTGGTCATCGAAACCCCGAACGGGCGCATCGTCCGCACGAACCCGTCCGCCCGCGAGGTCAAGGCCCTACTCGAACCGGCCTGAGACGGACTCCTCCGAAGACCTGGGTGCGTGGATCACCCAGGTCTTCTACCAGTCGCCCGTCAGAGCGCTGCCGTACCAGGTCTCTATGAGCCGGCGGGCGATCGAGACCGGGGGCGGGAGGCGGACCTCGCCGGTTTCGAGCGCGCGGGCCAGGTCCTCGCGGGAGAACCAGCGGGCCTCGGCGATCTCCTCGGCGTCCGGGGTGAGGTCGGTGGAGAGCGCCTGGGCGAAGAAGCCGAGCATGAGACTGCGCGGGAAGGGCCACGGCTGGCTGCCGAGGTAGCGCGGGTTGGTGACGAGGATGCCGACCTCCTCGGCCACCTCGCGGACGACGGCGGCCTCCAGCGACTCGCCGGGCTCGACGAACCCGGCCAGGATCGACAGGCGTCCCTCCGGCCACTGAGGACCGCGGGCCAGGAGGCAGCGGTCGTCGGGGTCGCGGATCAGCATGATGACCGCCGGGTCGACCCGGGGGAAGTGCTGGCTGCCGTCGTGAGGGCAGACCCGGATGTGGCCGCCCGCCTCGACGGCCGTGCGCGCGCCGCAGCGCGGGCAGAACTGGTGGGTGCTGTGCCAGGCCTCCAGCGCCACGGCGTAGACCAGGAGGCCGGCGTCGCGGTCGCCGAGCAGACCGCCCGCCTGACGCAGCCCCGCCGGCACCGGGTGACCCTCGGGGGCGTCGTGCGGGCTCATCGGTACGGTGACGCGCCCGTTGACGTCGCCCGGCGGGGAACCGGGCAGCGGGGCGGCCACGGCGAAGTAGGCGACACCGTCGGCGACGCCGAGCAGGAAGCGCTCGCCGGCCGGGGCGTCGGCCGTGGTGTAGAGCACCGCCCGCACCTCGTCGCCGGCGCGTTCGACGAGGGTGCGGCCGTTGTCGATGACGAGCACCCGGGTGGAGGGGGCGTTCCAGGCACGTTCCAGCCACGCGCTGTCGGATCTCAGTGCGGCCGATCTGTCGATGGTGCCCCGGGCCAGGAGCAGCGGTCCGATGAGTTGCTCTTCCGCTTGCGTTTCCACAGGGTCCACCCTTCCAAACTCTCTGTCATCCTATGGCGGCTTCGGGAAGATCTTCGAAGGGGTTAGGATCTTGGGTAGTTAGGCAAACCTTACTTGCAGGGCCCGGGGGTGCCGCGTGCGGGAGTCTCACCTGGCCGCCCGGGTGCTGGACGCGCTGCTGCGCGAAGACTACGGCGGCCTGTCGTCCCAGGTCGTCAGGGGCCGGGGCGGCGTCGGGCTGACGCTGGCCGACGGGAGGCTGGTGCGGCTGGCGCCGGGTGCGCCCTTCCAGGACTTCGTGGTGGCGGCCGGGGAGTTGCTGGGCCTGGAGCAGGTGCTGGACACTCTGGCGGAGATCGCTCCCGAGGAGGACGCCGACGGGGTCAAGGCGTTCTTCGACGAGTGCGTGGCGGCGCTGGCCGTGCTGGAGCTGCACGACGCGCGGCCTCCCGGGGTGCGGTCGTACGAGACGCTGGCGGCCCTCGCCGACCATCCCTGCTATCCGACCGCGCGGGCACGGCCCGGGGTGCCGGACGGGGAGCTGGCCTCGTACGCGCCGGAGTTCGGGCCCGTGTTCGAGCTGCGCTGGGCGGCGGTGCCGCGTCGCATGCTGGAGCCGGGCTCGGCGCCACGGCTGCCGCCGGACGTCCTGGCGTCCCAGGGTGCCGGTGCGTTCTCCCGGGAGCCGCTCGGGCCGGACGAGGTGCTGTTCCCCGTCCATCCGCTGACGGTCGACGAGGCGCGGCGGGCCGGGGCGCGGGTGCTCGACGTACGGCGCGGCACCGTACGACCTACCGCGTCGATGCGCGCCGTCGAGGCCGGGCCGCGCACGCACCTGGTGCTGCCGCTGCCGATCAGCGTCCTCGGCACGCGCGACCACCTCGGCATCGAACCGGGCAGCTTGAGCGCGGCAGCCCGCGCGGAGCCGCTCCTGCGCGCGCTGGCCGGCCCTGACGTGCTGGTGGCGGGCGAACAGGAGTACGCGCGTGCCGGGCACGAACACCTCGCCTGGCTGGTGCGCCGACTGCCGGAGGGCCGTCGCGTCCCAGTGGCGGCGCTGACCCTGCCTGAAGCCCCGGACGAACTCGGCGCACAAGACCAGCCTGGCAATCTGCGCCGCCCGGGTCCGCGCGCCCGGACCAGCGTGAGTGCTGAAGTCGAGCTGCAAGGGGAGGCACAGGGCGAATTGCAGGGCAAGGTGCCTGGCGGGGCGGAACGCGAGGTGCCTGGCGGAGTGCGGGGCGAGATGCCTGGTCGGGTGCGAGGCGAGCTCCAAGCTGAGCTGCAAGGCGGGGTGCCTGGCGAGGTGGTGGATGTGCCGGTCGCCTATGTGCGTGCGCTGTTGCGGTGGAGCGTGCGGCTGCTGGTGGAGTACGGGGTGGTGCCGGAGGTCCGGTGGCACGACGCGGCGCTGGTGCTGGTGGATGGCGTGGTGAAAGTGCTCGTGCAGGGGCATGACGGGGTGTTGGTCTCGCCCGCGAGGCTGGCGGCGGCGGGGATCGTGGCGCCGGGGCTGCCCGAGCGGATGCTGACGGACGACCCGCACGCGCTGGCGGACGCGTTCGTGACAGGCGCGCTGCATCTGGGCGCGGCGGCGGTCGCGTTCGCTGTGCTGCCTCCGGCCGACGCGGCCGCGCTGCTGCGCCGCTCGCTGGAGGAGGCGTTGCGACCGTACGACGCCCATCCGACGGCCAGGCTGCTACGGGCCAGAACGCTCGACGCGGCCAGGCTCACCGGCAGGCCGTGGCTGACGGCCGGCACGCTGGCGTCAGCGGAGCGGCTGTCCACCAAGCCGCCACGCATGAGCGGCCCGAACTACCTGCGCCTACGCTGACGCCCTCAACCCAGACGCGCCACCGCGACCCAGCGGTACGACGCTGACGCTTTCCGGCCGGACATACCACCGGACCGAACAGTACGGCGCTGACGCCCTTGGTCCCGACGCGCCGCCGCAGCGTAGCGGCGCGGTGCTGACGTCCCCAGAGGACGGACACACCACCGCGACGCAGCGGTACGGCGCTGACACCCTCGGGCCGGACCCACCGCCGTGGTACGGCGCTCACGTCCTCGGGCCGGGCGCGCCGCCGTGGCGTAACGGTGTGGTGCTGACCTTCCGGAGGGCGGATGCGCGGCGGTGGGGTGTGGGGTCAGGTTGTGGGGACCGATTCGATGAGTGCTACCAGGCCGTCGGCGTCGAGCAGGTTGACGGGGCGGACGGTGAGGTTGGCGCGGACGTAGTGGAAGGCCGCGCCGACGCGGTCCAGGGGCACGCCGGCCAGGTGGGACCAGGCCAGGCGGTACGCGGCGAGCTGCACGGACGCGGCGCGGGCCGCCTTGCCCTTGGGCGGGCGCCCCGTCTTCCAGTCGACGACCTCGTAGCGGCCGTCGGACAGCTCGAAGACGGCGTCCATGCGGCCGCGCACCAGCCGGTCGGCGATCATGGTCTCGAACGGCACCTCCATGTCGACCGGCCGCCGATCCGCCCACTCGCTCTGCTCGAACCGCTCCTGCAGCTCCGCCAGCCGCACGTCCGCCTCCTCCGGCTCGACGTCCAGGCCGAGCTCGAAGTCGTCGATGAGCCGCTGCTGGTCCCAGCGGGTCTCCAGCCACCTGTGGAAGGAGGTGCCGCGCCGGGCCAGCGGCGCGGGCTTGATCGGGACCGGGCGGCGGATCCTGCGGGCCAGCTCGCGCGGATCGTCCGCCAGGGTGACGAGGGACGAGACGGTCAGCCTGGCGGGCAGCTCGACGGTGGTGGAGTCGGGCCGCCGGTGCAGCTCGCGCTCGCGCAGCAGCAGGTCGGTGTCGCGCTCCCAGGCCTGGACGCGTTCCTCCTCGAAGGCGCGCAACGCCTCGTCCTCGTCGCCGTCCAAGCCGCCCGCGAGCGCGTCCTCCACCAGCCGGGCGCCGTCGAGGACGGACTCGTACCGCAGACCGGCAGGCTCGACCGGCCAGATGGCCTGGGGAGGCTCGGCCAGCAGCGGGTTGGTGGCGCCGGGTTCGAGGTCCGGGGCCCAGACCGCGACCCGGTCGGCGGTGTCGCGGATCTCCAGCAGGAACTCCGACGGCGCGAGCGGCTTGGAGGCGGTGCCCCACCGGTAGCCGGAGGCGATCAGGTGGTAGTGGGCGCGGGTGACGGCCACGTACGCCAGCCGCCGCTCCTCCATGAGGTCCCTGGCGCGGCAGTGCTCGTCGAAGGCGGCCAGCTCCTCCTTGCCGAGGCCGGTGAGCCGGGGCAGGTCGGCGGCGTCGCCGCGGAGCGGGTAGGGCAGCTTGCGCGGGTTCTCCGTCCAGCGGCCGTTCACGACGGGAGTGGCGGGGAACACGCTGCCCGTGGTGATCGTGCCCATGGAGCTGAGGAGCTGCGACAGTCCGGGCACGACCACGACGGGCCACTCAAGGCCCTTGGAGGCGTGCACGGTCATCAGCTTGACGCTGTTGCTCTCGCCGACCCGGCCGCCCTCCAGCCCGAACTCCTCGCTCTCGGCCGCCTCCAGGTAGGCGAGGAACGCGCCCAGCGTCGGGTCCTCGGCGTCGCCCGCGAACCGGGAGGCCGCGTCCAGGAACGCGTCCAGGTCGGCCCTGGCGGCGAACGCGCTCGCCGTGCCGCTGCGGGCGGCCACCTCGATGTCCAGGCCGAGCCGCCGCTCCACCTCGCTGATCAGGTCGGGCAGCGGCTGCGCGGTGTGCGCGCGGAGCTGGCGCAGCTCGTGCGCGAGCGCGACCAGCCGGGTGGCGGCCAGCGGCGAGAACGACGCCAGCCACTCCTCCCTGTCGGGCAGCTCGTCCAGCGCGTCGACCAGGCTGCCCTGCTCGTCGGCCAGGTCGGCGACGGCCTGCTCCAGCGGGTCGTCCTCGTGGCGGCTCTCGCGGGACTGGCGGACCAGCTCGCGGGCGTGGTCGCCGAGCACCCGCAGGTCGGCGGGGCCGATCCGCCAGCGCGGCCCGGCCAGCAGCCGGGCCAGCGCGTCGCCGGCGGTCGCGTCGTAGAGCACGCGCAGCGTGGCCACGATGTCGCTCACCTCGGGCACGGTGAGCAGGCCGCCGAGACCGACCACCTCGACCGGGATGTCGCGGTCCTCCAGCGCCCTGCGCAGGGCGGGGAACTGCGAGCGCTTGCGGGCCAGGATGGCGACGTCCTGCGGCTGGATGGCGAGGGTCTTCTTGCGCTCCTTGTCGCCCCAGGGCAGCCCGTCGGGCGCGACCTCCTGGCCGATCAGCTTGGCGACCATGCCGGCGATCCACGCGGCCTCGTCCTCGGCGGTCTCGTGGAAGGCGCAGGTGACCCGGCCCCGGTCGACCCGGTTGGCGCCGGGGACCAGCACCGGCACCTCGCGGGCCTCCATGCGCAGCGGGAGCTGGACCCGGGCGGCGACGTCGAGCACCCGGTCGCCGTTGCGGAAGCTGACGCTGAGCTGCCGCACCGGCGCCGGGTCTCCTGAGGCGGCGCGGAAGTCGGCCGGGAAGCGGCGCAGGTTGCCGGCCGAGGCGCCGCGCCAGCCGTAGATGGACTGGCAGGGGTCGCCGACGGCGGTGACGGGGTGCCCGCCGCCGAACAGCGAGCGCAACAGCACGAGCTGGGCGTGGCTGGTGTCCTGGTACTCGTCGAGCAGCACCACCGCGAAGCGGGAGCGCTCGATCTCGCCGACCTCCTTGTGTCCGGCGGCGATCCGCGCCGCCAGCGCCATCTGGTCGCCGTAGTCGATGACCTCCCGCCTGCGCTTGAGTCTCTCGTACGCTTCCACGAGCGGCAGCAGCTGCTCCCTGGCCTCGTGCACGACGACCGGCCGGCCCTGCGCCTTGGTGACGCGGCCGGGCAGCTCGGCGTGCCGATCGCGGAGCCATTCGCCGATCCTGCGCACGTCGCCGGGGCCGCGCAGGTGCTCCGACAGCTCACCGGCGAGCTCCAGGACGGCGGCGGTGACCGAGGCGGGGCCCAGCTCGATCCTGTCCATCGGCCCGTCGTACATGGCGACCACGCGCGAGGCGAGCTGCCAGGAGACGGCCGGGGTGACCAGCCGCATGGTGGGCTCCAGCGCCTCGCGCAGCGCGTGGTCGGTGACCAGGCGCGAGGCGTAGGCGTGGTAGGTGGAGACTGTCGGCTCGTCGTGCAGCAGCTCGGGCTCGACCAGGCCGGCCTCGGCGAGCCCGGCGAGCCGTTCCCTGACGCGGGTGGCCAGCTCGGCGGCGGCCTTGCGGGTGAACGTCAGGCCGAGCACGTTCGCGGGCTTGACCAGGCCGTTGGCGACCAGCCAGACCACGCGGCCGGCCATGGTCTCGCTCTTGCCCGAGCCCGCGCCGGCCATGACGACCATCGGCTCCAGCGGGGCCTCGATGACGGTGGCCTGTTCGGCGGTGGGCGGCAGGATGCCGAGCTTGTCGGCCAGTTCGACCGAGTTCAGCACACCTGTCCCCCGCTGTCGTTCACGGGGCAGCTCGCCCTGGCCGCGCAGGTGCGGCAGCCGTCGTTCGTCCTGGCCTGGAAGAGGGGGCCGGACATGCCTATCGCCACGGTGTCGACCAGGTCCTTGGCCCAGCCGGGGTTCTGGTCGTCGGCGAGCGCGTCCTGCTTCTGCTCGATCGCGTCGTGCTTGCCCGCGGCCTTGCCAAGCTGGACGAGCGCGGCGCCGCCCGGCTCGTCCATGCCGTGCCTGGCGAACGCGCCCAGCAGCGCGGCGAGCTGGTAGACGCCGAGCTGGGGGTGGCGGTCGAGGTCGCCGGGCCTGGGTTTGGAGCCGCCGGTCTTGAGGTCGATGATCACCGCGCGGCCGTCCTCGTCGCGCTCCAGCCGGTCGACCCGGCCCTTGATCTGGACGCCTTCGGCGATGGTGGCCACGAACGACTCCTCCAGGGCGATCAGGTCGCGGCCGTTGTCCTCCTGCCAGCGCAGGAACTTGCCGATCATCTGCTCGGCCACCTGCCGCTGCTTGCGGTTGAACCAGACGCCGCCGAAGTCGAGCTCCTTCCAGACGTCGTCGAGGCGTTTGCCGAGCATGTCCTCGTCGGGCAGGCCGGTGGCGGCGATCACGGCGAGCGCGTGGATGACGTTGCCGAGGCCCTGCGCGGTGCTGGTGCCGGCGGCGCCGACGGCCGTCTCCAGCAGCCAGCGCAGGCCGCACTTGGTGAAGCTCTCCACGGCGGACGGGGAGATGGTGACCACGTTGTCGGGCCAGCTCAGCGGCCGGTCGTCGGAGATCGGCGTGAGCGCGTACCAGTCGTTGGGGTGGGCGCCGGGCACGCCGGCGGCGGCGAGCCTGGCGAGCTGTCTGGCCGCGTTCCTGCGCATCTTCGCCGGTTTGGTGGGGTCGGTGACGGCGCTGCGCAGGTCGGCCACGAGCGCCGGCATGCTGAGCCAGCGCGACCGGTCGCCGACGCCGGCCTCCTCGACCGCGCCCGGCATCAGCTCGGACAGGAACCTGGACGGCCGCTCGTCGGTGTCCTCGCCGCCGACCGCGGTGACGACGAGCCGGTGACGGGCGCGGGTGGCGGCCACGTAGAACAGCCGCCGCTCCTCGGCCAGCAGCTTGGAGGCGAGCGAGGCCGCGTTCGGGCGGCCGCCCTCGACCACCTCGACGAGGTCCTCCACGCCGAGCATGGTGCCGCGCAGCCGCAGGTCGGGCCAGACCGCCTCCTGCACGCCCGTCACCACCACGATGTCCCACTCCAGGCCCTTGGCCCGGTGGGCGGTCAGCACGCGCACCGCGTCGCCGTCGGGGGCCCGCTCGGCCAGCGTGTCGCCGGGGATCTCCTGGGACGCCAGGTCGTCCAGGAACACCTCGGGCCCGGCCTTGGGCATCCGGTCGACGAACCGGGCGGCCTGGTCGAACAGCGCCACCACCGCGTCGAGGTCGCGGTCGGCCTGGGCGCCCCTGGTGCCGCCGGACAGGCTGGTGTCGGTCCACTTCCCGGCCAGTCCGGCGGCCTGCCAGACGGCCCACAGCACCTCTTCGGCGCTGCCCTGCTCCTCCACCGCCGTGCGGGCGGTGGCCAGCAGCTTGGCGACGCGCTCGGCGGGCACCGCGACGTGCGGCTCGATCCGTACGAGCTCGCGGGGGTCCCTGATCGCGGCGACCAGCAGCTCGCCGGACGAGCGCGGCACGTACGGGAGCTCAGGGGGGTCGGCGGCCAGCTCGTTCTCGGCGATCTTGAGCGCGCGGCGGAGGCGGCGCACGCCGATCATGTCGGTGCCGCCCAGCGGGCCGGTCAGCAACTCCTCGGCGACGTTCTCGTCCAGCTCGGCCGGGTCGACCGCGACCTTGAGCATCGTCAGCAGGGGGCGGACGCCGGGCTCCTGGGCGATCGGCACCTCGTCGCCGGCGATCATCGTGGGCACGCCGGCGTTGACCAGCGCCCGGCGCAGCAGGGGCACCTGGCGCTTGGCCGAGCGCACCAGCACCGCCATCCGGTGCCAGGGCACGCCCTCGATCAGGTGGGCGCGGCGCAGCGTGTCGGCCACCACCGCGGCCTCCTGGCTCGTGCTGTCGGCCAGCAGCACCCGCACCTCACCCGGCGGCGCGTCGGGCGACGGCACCAGGTCACGATGCCCGCGCCCGCCGAAGGCCCGCCCGGCGGGCTCCGGTGCGGCGGGGTTCGGCGCGGGGTCCGTGGTCGGCAGGGGGGCGGCGGGGAGGCGGGCGGCCACGCGCCGGGTCGCGGCCAGCAGGTCGGCGCCGCTGCGGCGGCACACGCGCAGCGCCACGATCGGCGCGTCGCGGCCGTCGAGGGTACGGAAGCGCTGCGGGAAGCCCAGGATGCCGTGCACGTCCGCGCCGCGGAACCCGTAGATCGACTGGTCGGGGTCGCCCACCGCGACCAGGTCGCGCCCGTCGCCGGCCAGCTGCTGGAGCAGGAACTCCTGGGCCGGGTCGGTGTCCTGGTACTCGTCCACGAACACGGCGTCGAGCGCGGCCCGCTCGCGCGCCCGCACGCCGGGGTCCGCCAGCAGCCTGCCCGCCTCGGCGATCAGCTCGGCGTAGTCGAGCGTCCGTTCAGGATCGAGGTCGAAGCGGGTCTCGTAGCGGTCGGCGAAGCGGCCCACGGCCACCCAGTCGCCACGACCGTGCCGCCTGCCGAGCTCCCTGAGCCGCTCGCCGTCCAGCCCGCGCTCGGCCGCGCGGGACAGGAAGTCGCGCAGCTCCTCGGCGAACCCGCGGGTCCTGAGCGGCTCGCGCAGGTCTTCCGGCCAGTCGAGCGCGCCGTCCTCCAGCTCGCCGTGGAGCAGCCGCCGCACCTCCAGCAGTTGCTCGGGCCCGGTCAGCAGCCGGGGCGGCGGCTCGCCCGCCTGCACCGCCGCGCGGCGCAGCAGCGCGTAGGCGTAGGAGTGGAACGTCATGGCCACCGGCGTGCGGGTGGTGCGGCGCAACCGCCCGGTGACGCGGCGGCGCAGCTCCTCGGCCGCCTTGCGGCTGAAGGTGAGGATCAGCACGCGCTCGGGGTCGGCGCCCCGGCGCTCGATCCGGTCGACCACGCTCTCGACGATCGTGGTGGTCTTGCCGGTGCCGGGCCCGGCCAGCACGAGCAGCGGGCCGCCGGGATGGCCGACCACCGCGCGCTGATGTTCGTCCAGCACAGGAGGCTCAGCAGGCCCCCCACTGCCACGGCGCACCAGCCGCCAGGTCTGACCACTCACAACCCTAGATTCCACCAGACCACAGGGGTAGATCGTGCCGGATTGACCGGTCTCCCGAGCGATCGTCCAGGGTAGCGGGGCAAATCTGAGTTTTCCCGCCCGACACGCCGGGCGGGAAAACGGGCGTCAGGAGAAGATGTGGTCCACGACGCGGGCGGTGGCCTTGCCGTCGTCGCGGGGCGCGAACGTGGCGCGGAAGGCGTCGTAGCGGTCGGCGTGGGCCGCCGCCACCTCGTCGATCGACCGCAGCGCGTCGATCACCTCGGCCGACGTCGGCAGCACCGGGCCCGGCGCGATCTCCGGCAGGTCCAGGTAGAGGCCGCGCTTGGCCGAGAACTTGGGCAGGTCGTAGCCGTACAGGACGATGGGCCTGCCGGTCACGACGAAGTCGGCCAGGACGGACGAGTAGTCGGTCACCAGGACGTCCGTCACGAGCAGCAGATCCGCCATATCCGGATAAGTCGTGACGTCGTGAGCGATGTCGGGAACGGCGGGCGCGGCCTGCATCGGGTGCGCGCGCACCAGCAGCTCGTGGTCCGCCCCCAGCGCCTCCCTGGCCTTCGCCAGGTCGAGCTTGACCATGGCGTTCTTGCGGTCGTAGTCACGCCACGTGGGCGCGTACAGGACGACCCGCTTGCCCTCGGCCAGCCCGAGGCGCTCGCGCACCTTGGCCGCGAGCTGCTCGCGGTCGGGCGAGGTCAGCACGTCGTTGCGGGGCAGCCCGCTCTCCAGCACCTCGCCCTGGTAGCCGAACGCCTTGCGCAGCACGGGCGTGGCCCACGGCGACTGCGACAGCAGCACGTCCCAGCCGCGCACGTCGGCGGCCTGCCGGTGCCAGACCGGCGGTCTGGGGTCGCGGCGCATGTGCGGCTGGTCGTTGCCGATGTGCTTGACCGGGGTGCCGTGCCAGGTCTGCAGCACCACCTGGCCCTCGCGGGAGCGGAACCAGACGGGCAGGAACGAGTTCGTCACGATGTAGCGGGACCTGGCCAGCGCCGCCTTGTGCTCGCGGCTGCCGGCCCGCACGACGGTGGCGGGGCCGGGAGGGGTGAACGCGCCGTCCTTGACGATCCAGATGTGCTCGCGGTCGTCGCCGCGGCGCAGCCGCTCCTCGTAGATGGCGCGGACGCTGTCGGCGTACAGGCGGCCCTCGTTGACCACGTAGACGGTGGCGTCGTTCAGCGGCTCGGTGCGCTGCTGCGGGTAGAAGACCTTGCGCAGCACGTGGGTGCCGGCCAGGCCCTTCTCGTTCGCGGGCCGGTCCTCCTCCGACAGCACCACCGGCACGTCGAAGCGGGTCGACACGATGCGGAAGCAGTGGCCGCCGGCCGTGCGCGGGCTCTCGTCGAGTCCTTCCAGCGCGGCGTGGTCCATGCGTACCGGGACGATCTCGCCGGACGGGTGCCGCATGGACATGTTCCAGGTGCCGGAGGCCAGCGGCACGGGCTCGCCGAAGCGGTCCATCGCGCCGGGCTCGAACCGCACCTCGAAGTCCTCGCCGGTACGCGTCATCGGCAGCTGGTAGGACAGCCCGGAGCGGTGGCGCAGCGAGACGGCGCGCGGGCCCGCGGCGTCGGGGTAGCGGCCGCGCAGCACGAGCGTGGTGCCCTCCCACACGGCCGAGACGATGACGGGCCGGATGCGGTGGGCGGAGATGATCACGCGGTCACGCCGGTCGCCCAGCACGGTGATCTCGCGGTCTCCGCTGGTGAACCTGGTCTCCCCCAGGTCGCCGAGCATGACGGTGGCGGCCGGGTCGCCCTTGGGCTCGACCCACAGGCGGCGGCCGTCCTTCTCCTGCAGCAGCGCGGGCACGGCGAGGTCGAGCGTCACCTCGGTGGCGGCGCCCTTGGGGGTGAAGTCCGCGGCCATGCGGTGGCCGCCGACCCGGGCGTGGCCCTTGGTCACGACCCGGCCGGCCAGGGTGATCTGCAACTGCAGGTGCTCGTCGTCCACGCGGACGCCGGTGAGCTCGGCCCGGTTGGGCTGGAAGGCCACCTGGAGCGCGCGGTCGGAGGTCCACACCGGCCTGACCCACCAGCCGGGGCTGAGCTGGCGGCCGGCGGGCCGCTCGCTGCGCCCGACGCCGTAGCCGCGCAGCAGGCCGGTGGCCCGGGCGCCGCGGCTCCAGAACACGATCTCGGCCCGCCACGTCGTGGTGTCGGCCACGGCCGGGCGGCGGCGCAGCCGGCGGCGCACCGCGGAGACCATGCCCCTGGCCGCGCCGCGCCAGCGCAGCGCCCACGGGTTCAGCTCGGCGGTGAAGCCGGACCAGTCGTAGTTGCAGCCGACCTCGCGGGCGCCGTGGGTGGCCTCGGGTGCCAGCACGCGCCTGGTGCGCAGGCGCACCGGCGGCAGCCAGCGCGGGCCGCGCAGGACCACCGTCGCCCAGTTGGCCCGGCGGCTGCGGACCGAGAGCCCGGCCAGGTAGGCGTAGCCGGAGATGCGCAGCTTGCGGCCGTCCCACACGATGTCGTCGATGTGCGTGACGGGCACCAGGTCGGCCTTGCGCAGCCGGTACAGGTCGGCCGGCAGTTCGTCCTTGAGAGGCAGGTCGGCGTACCAGCGCAGGCCCTTGCGGATGCGCTTGGACGGCTCGGCCGCGGCCGCCACGACCTGGGCGAGCGTCTCTCCCTCGACCAGCTCCTCGTCGGCGCGGGTCTCGATGAGGTGGCACATGAGGCGGCGCGCGACCGGCAGCTCGCGCTTGACCTTCGGGTCCACCCCGGAGAGGTACGGGCGCACGAGGGTGAGGAGCTCGCGCCGCGTGTCAGGGCCGCGCTTGACCGCCAGGTCCATCCGCGTGCCCAGCGGCCCGCTGAGCACCTCGGTGTCGAACTCCGCGCTGCGCCCGCCGGTCCCGACCAGGGCCATGATCTCGTCGAGCGGCTCGCCGCGGTCGCAAAGGTCCTGGACAGCCTTCAGGCGGTCGGGGATCGCTTCGCCGCCGGGGCTCTGGGCTGTCAGGCCGTTAGCCATCGCGGTAGGCACCGCCTTTCAGGCCGCCGTTATGTTCAGCCCATGGTAATAGGAGTCACAAGATGTGAATTCGCACAGTTCGCGAAGAGGCAGGTCAACGGGCTTCCTGTGAATCCGCTGAACGCCCGTCCCAGCGCGCCCGGCGCATGTCGACCCGTTCGCCGCGCAGCGGGGTGCCCTCCTCGCGCCAGTGGGACAGGCATCGCGCCTGGTGTCCGGGGGCGCCCGTGCCGTCGGCGTGTACCACGCGCCACCAGGGCACGCCGCCTCCCCAGGTGGACATGACCCGCCCGACCTGACGCGGGCCGCCCTCGCCGAGATACTCGGCGACGTCGCCGTAGGACATGACCTTGCCGGGAGGGATGCGGTCGACGACGTCGAGCACCCGCTCGGCGTACGGGTTCAGGGGGTCCACGCCGCCGGGCCCGCTCGGAGCATCTCGTCGAGCCTGCCGAGCTCCGTCGCCAGTCCTTCGGCCAGCACCTCGACCGCGCCGTCGCGCAGCGCGTAGACCTCGCCGTCCTCGCCCACGAGCCGGGCGCCGAGCGCCGCCGAGAGCCTCACGAGCTGCGCCACCTGCCAGTCGGAGCCGGGTTCGCCGACCACCTGGCCGCGCCACGCCCCCACCGCGTGGGCGCCGTCGCCGTGCCTGGCGACGATCTCTTCGGAACCGCGCAGCTCGAACCCCGCCGGCTCGATCGCCTTCGCGAGGTCCGCGAGGGCGATCGGCGACTCACGAACCACGCGCAGTTCGTATCCCATGGGGCGCGACCTTAGCGGATCTTCACTCCCTGCGTTGGTTGAGAACCACGATTCCACCGCAGAACATGACAAGGGCCACCAGAACCCCAATCCCGTACAGCCAGAGCCGCCACGCGTCCGGCCCCGGCGCCGTCGGCGGCGGGGAGTCCTCCCCCTGCCCGAAGTGCTGATCGTCGGGTACGGGGACGCTGCGGCGCTGCCCGCCGAGCGTGGCCGCGGCGTCCAGCGCGGCGCCCGCGTCGACCACGCCGAAGCCGACCTCCTCGTCATAGCCGTCGGCCGGCCTGCCCTTCGCGCCCGCGGCCAGCGCCTGCGCCACCTGGTCGGGCCGCAGGCCGGGGTAACGCGCCTTGATCAGGGCGGCGACCCCCGACACCAGAGCCGCCGCCGAGCTGGTGCCCTCCGACAGCTCGTAGCCGCTGCCGCGCCTGACCACGGGGACCCCCGAGCCCGGCGCCGCGACCAGCACCGACAGGTTGTCACTGCTGTACGAGGCCACCCTGCGCTGCTTGTCGACGGCCGCGACGCCGATGACGCCCGGGTATCCGGCCGGGAAGCTCCAGTAGGAGGTGCCGTTCTCCCTGGCGTACTCCGTCTTCCCGTCGTTGCCGACGGCCGCGACCAGCACCACGCCCTTGCCGAGCGCGTACGAGACCGCCTCACGCTCGGACCTGTGCGCCCCGTACGTGCCGATGGACATGCTGACGACCTGCGCGCCCTGGTTGACCGCGTACCGCAGGGCCCGCGCGAGCGGGCTCTCGATCACCGCGCGGTCGTCGGCCAGCGGCGGGTCCACCCGGTCCGGGTCCTCCGCCACCGCCAGCGGCAGGGACAGCACGCGGACCTCGGGCGCGACGCCGACGTAGCCGTCGTCGGCGCCGGAGGCGGCGATGAGCCCCGCCATCGCGGTGCCGTGGCGGCCCGGGGTCACCTCGCGGCGCACCGCGCCCGAGCTCATGTCGGGGCCGACGGTGACCCGGCCGCGCAGCTCCTTGACGTCGGGGTCGACCGCGCTGTCGATGACGGCCACGGTGACGCCGGCGCCCTTGGTGGTCCGCCACGCCTGCTCGACGTTGAGCGCGTCGAGCACCCACTGCTGCCGGTCGCGGATGGGCGCGGCGTGCGCCGGGGTCTGCAACAGGAGAAGGGCGGCGACCAGGGCGCGCACGACGGTCAGCACACGTTCCCCTGGGTGCACGGCGGGACCTTGGGCGGATCCGCCAGGAAGTAGGCGATCTGGTTGCCGATCGACCGGGCGGCCGGCCAGAGCTCGCTGTGCAGCTCCTCCTCCGGCGGGATCGCGGCCCTGGTGCGGCCGTCGGCGTAGCCGCCGGTGGTGAAGACGAGGTAGGGCCCGGCGCCGGCCCAGCCGGTGCGCTGGCGCTGCTCGGCGCCGAACCGCTCGGCCACGGTGCCGGGGAAGGCGACGGGCAGCACGCCCACCCGGTCGTCCTGGGTGAGGTCCCCACCGGCCGAGACCCTGGCCTCCTGGTCCTTGAGCACGGCCACGCCGATGGTGAAGACGAAGGTGGAGCTCTGGTCGACGTACGTGGCGCGCAGCAGGCTCACGCAGCCGTGCTCGGCCAGGATCGCGCCGACCGCGGGGTCCACGGCGTCGCGGCACCTGGCCTCGGGGGCGATGCCGACCCGCCTGGCGTACTGCTGGGTGCGGTCGAGGCCGAGGTACTTCAGCTCCTCGGGGAAGATGCCGGTGGTGGGCCACGACTGCCAGCGCCGGGCGATCTCCTCCTGCTTGTAGCGGTTCTGCTCCTCGGCGGTCAGCGGGCGCGAGCGCGTCTCCTTGAACAGGCCCACGGTGCCGAGCAGCACGACGACGGCCGAGAGTGCCACGATGACGCCCACCAGTGCCACGAACGCCCGCCGGTAGCGGACGCCCTGCTGCAACTGGTCGGTCTCGGCCCGTTGCCTGGCACGCTGCCTGGACATGGACCGGCCGGTCGCCGGCGACCAGTCGCGCACCCGCGACCTGCGGCCGGTACCGGCGCCGAGCGGGTTCTTCCGTCCCGGCGTGGCGTCCCCCGCGGCGCGCGGCAGCCCTGTGGTGGACCTACGTGCCTTCACCACCGCCTCGTTCCCAAGCTCGGCTTTCTGTGTCATTCGTCCCCGTAACAGGGCGGATCATGCGTCTTGGTCATTGTGCGCTCGTCGCACCCTCCTCACCAAGGCGAGGATGACCGCCACCGAGCCGACCGCGCCTCCGGCCGACGCCACCGCGATCGACGCGTGCAGCACGACGCGCCGCTCGTCCCTGTGGACGACCTTGACCGGGCCCGCGGCGCCGCCGCCGAGCGGCCGGTCGGGGTCGTGCGCCAGCGCGGCGGGCGCGGCCTCGGTGTGCCCGGCGAGCTTGGCCGCCTCGGCCAGCGCCCTGGCGGCGTTGACGACGCCGAAGCCGGTGCCGGTGTCGTAGCCGGTGGGCGGGCTGTCGACGGCCCCGGCGGCGAGGGCGCGGGCCACGAGCGGCGGCGACATCTTCGGATATTTCGCCCTGACGAGAGCCGCGACGCCGGAGACCAGGGCGGTCGCCTGCGAGGTGCCCCGGCCCGTCCAGTACTCGTCGCCGGGACCCGCGCCCATGATGTCGACGCCGGGCGCGGCCACCAGCACCGAGGCGTTCCCGTTGGAGAAGGCCGCCCGCCGCAGGCCCGCGTCGGCCGCGCCGACCGCCACCACGCCCGGGAAGGCCGCCGGGTAGGAGTACGGTGCCGCCCCCGCCACCTTGCGGGTGCCCTCGTTGCCGGCCGCGGCGACCAGCACGACGCCCTTGCCGATGGCGTAGCGGACCGCGGCCCGGTCGGCCTTGCTGGCCAGCTCCTTCGAGATGGACAGGTTGATGACGTCGGCGCCCTGGTCGACCGCGTAGCGGATGCCCCTGGCCACCACGTCCTCGAACCTCGGGTCGACGTTGAACGTCCGGAACCCCGGCTCCTCGTCCTCCAGGATCACCCGTACCGACAGCACCTCGGACTCCGGGGCCACGCCGATGATCCCGTCGGCGCCGCCGGGGCCGTGACCGTGGCCGGCGATCAGTGACGCCATGTACGTGCCGTGCAGGCGACGCGGCGCCACCCCCGGCGCGTTGGCGCCCTCGGTGAAGTCCTCGCCCACGGTCACGGAGCCGGCCAGGTCGCGGTGGCCGGGGTCGACGCCGGAGTCGAGCACGGCCACGGTGACGCCCGCGCCCCGGCTGACCTCCCAGGCGGCGGGCAGGTCGAGTGTCTTGATGACCCGCTCCTGACTGGCCCGCACCTCGTCGGCCACCGCGGGCGCCGCGTCGAGCAACAGCACCCCGGCCACCGCCAGCGTCCCGGTCAGCGCGGCCTGCCCGCGCCCGCCTCTGCCGGGGCGCGAGGTACGCGGGCGACGGGTCAGCACTGCCAGTCCTCGGAGGCGCAGTCGGGCATCCGCGGCATGGTCAGCTCGGCGAGGACGCGCTCGGAGATCTCGGTGGCGAAGGCGAAGACGGCCGGCCGCTGCTCGGCCGCGCCACCGGGCCGTCCGTCCACCTGACCGGCCGTGGTCAGCACCAGGTACGGGCCGGACTGGCGTACCGAGCCCCGCTGGCGCACCGCCGGCGCGAACCGGTCGGCCACCGTGCCGCGGAAGGCCAGCGGGAGCAGGCCGGGAACCGGCTCGCCGCCGGCGGGGAACGCGGACTTGGCCCGGGCGGCGCGCGCCGCGTCGGGCAGGGCGACGACGCCGATGGTGACGAGCACACCGCGCAGGGCGTCGATGTACGTGGCGCGCAGCACGGCGCGGCACCCCGACTCCGTCAGCGCGGGGACGGCCACGGCGTCGACCGCGCCGGCGCAGCCGGTCGTCGGTGAGATGCCCAGCCTGCGGGCCCGCTCCTTGCCGCCCTGCTCGGCGGAGTAGGACAGCGTGGCGGGGAAGACGCGGCCGGCGTCCCAGGTGCGCCAGCGCTCGGCGACCTCGCGCTGGGAGGCCGCCCTGAGCTCGGCGGCCGTCGGGCCGCGGGTGAGCTCCGAGCTCACCGAGCTCGCCGCGACCCCGGCGGCCACCGCGCAGACCGAGGTCAGCGCGGAGGCCACCACCAGGATGGGCCAGAGGCGAGCGTTGTCCACAGGATCGACCTTAATGCGGCCGACCCTCCGCCATCCGCAGAAACCGGACCGCCGGTCTAGTACTCCGGCAGGCTCGGGTCGACGGTCTTGATCCAGCTCAGCACGCCGCCGCCGACGTGGACGGCGTCGGAGAACCCGGCGTCCTTGACGACCGCCAGGGCCTCGGCGGAGCGGGCGCCCGACTTGCAGTGGAGCACGATGCGCTTGTCCTGCGGCAGCTTCTCCAGGGCGGAGCCGTTGAGGAACTCACCCTTGGGGATCAGCGTGGCGCCGGGGATGCTCACGATCTCGTACTCGTTGGGCTCGCGGACGTCGACGAGGAAGATCCCGTCGCCGTTGTCCTGCATGGCCTTGAGCTCGCGGGCGGTGATGGTGGAGCCGGAGACCGCCTCGGCGGCCTCGTCGGACAGCGCGCCGCAGAACGCCTCGTAGTCTTCGAGCAGCTCGGTGACCGTCGGGTTCTTGCCGCACAGGACGCACTCGGGGTCCTTGCGGACCTTGACGTCGCGGTACTTCATCTCCAGGGCGTCGTAGATCATCAGCCGGCCCACCAGCGGCTCGCCGATGCCGGTGATCAGCTTGATGGCCTCGTTGACCTGGATGGAGCCGACCGACGCGCACAGCACGCCGAGCACGCCGCCCTCGGCGCAGGACGGGACCATGCCGGGTGGCGGGGGCTCCGGGTAGAGGCAGCGGTAGCAGGGGCCCTGCTCGGCCCAGAAGACGCTGGCCTGACCGTCGAAGCGGTAGATCGAGCCCCACACGTACGGCTTGCCCAGCAGCACCGCGGCGTCGTTCACCATGTAGCGGGTGGCGAAGTTGTCGGTGCCGTCGAGGATGAGATCGTACTGGGAGAAGATCTCCATGACGTTCTCGGTGGTGAGCGTGGTGTTGTGGATCACCACGTCGATCAGCGGGTTGATGGCGCGCACGGAGTCGGCGGCGCTCTCGGCCTTGGGCCGGCCGACGTCGGCCTGGCCGTGGATGACCTGGCGCTGCAGGTTGGAATCGTCGACGACGTCGAAGTCGATGATGCCGAGCGTGCCGACGCCCGCCGCGGCGAGATACAGCAGCGCGGGCGAACCGAGGCCGCCGGCGCCCACACACAGCACCTTGGCGTTCTTCAGCCGCTTCTGCCCGGCCATCCCCACGTCGGGGATGATCAGGTGGCGCGAGTAGCGGCGCACTTCGTCAACGGTCAGCTCGTCAGCCGGCTCGACCAGCGGTGGCAACGACACTTTCTACGCTCCCGTTCCAGGGGTCTTATCTCCCTTTGAAACCTAGCCGGGCAGTGGGGCATTCCCCAATCGCGTCTCACCGATCAGACGACGCGTCTCCAGCGCGACGAGACGGGGCTGCTCCATCATCGCCACGTGCCCGGATCCGGGCAGCAGAACCAGCCTCACCTGCCGGAACGTGCGCGCCGCCCGGGCGGCCATGGCGGGCCTCACGAGCCGGTCGTGCCTGCCGTGGATGATCAGCGTGGGCGCCTCGACCCTGGCGGCCAGCCGCCACAGCGACTGCGGGCCACGGCGCAGGTATTCGGCCACGATGCCGCGGGCCGAGCCGAGCATGGCGGCGATGGTGTGCGGCAGGTCGTCGCGGCGGCGCAGCTCCTCGACCGCCTCACTCAGCCGTACCGGATGGATCGCCCGCGCGTTCGCCCAGACCATGGCGAACGTGGCCTCGACCCGCCGCTCCGCCGGGAGCAGCTTGAGCCTGCCCGCCAGCCACTCCCCCACCCAGGGCGTGGCGGCCGCCGCGACCCGGACCGGGCCGTACCTGGGGATCAGGTCGGGCAGCGCGGGCGAGACGAGTGTGAGGGAGCGCACCAGGTCGGGGCGGGTGGCGGCGACCCGCACGGAGACCGCGCCGCCGAGCGAGTTGCCGAACAGGTGGGCCGGGCCGGTGTGCTCCAGCAGGCCGATGACCGCGCGGGCGTGCGCGGGGACGCCGTAGTCGCCGTCGGAGGCGGCGGGCGAGCATCCGGACCCGGGCAGGTCGACGGCGTGACCGGTGACGACGTCCTTCAGCTCGTCCATCAGGTCGGTCCAGTTGGTCGCGGAGCCGGCCAGGCCGTGCACGAACACCGCCTGCTCGGGGGCGCCCTGCGGGGTCGATCTGACGTGCACGGGCCCGATCATCCGTCCCGGCCAGTGCGGGACCGGCTCTGCCATGGCTCCTCCTCATAACCATCCTGCTTAGGGGCGGTCTGCATTCCGTACAGACGCGTTTTCACCTCGCGCCGCAGGACATCAGCCGCGTACGTCCAACGATACGGACAGGGGAAATGTGATGAGGTTCAGCCGTGTCGCGGTGGTGCTCGCGGTCGCGGTCGTGGCGGGCGGCGGGTTCGCGACCGGCACGGCGGGGGCCGCCCGGGGGCCGGCCCCGACGGTGGCCGCCGCCGTCGGAGGAGCGCGGGACGGGGACGGGCGGGCGCCGAAGCGGTGCAGGTACGCGGTGCGCCGGATCGAGACGAGACTCAACGTGCGCGGGGGGCCGGGGACCCGGTACCGGATCGTGGACAAGCTCTACCCGGGCGACTACGCGTGGGGGAGCTGCCGGAAGTTCGGCAGGTGGCGGAAGGTGCGGGGGGTGGACGCGGACCGGCTCGGGTTCAGCCAGGCGTACTACCTGAGGCGGATCGACACCCGCTGACCGGACAGATCCGGATTTTTCGTGTTTAGGGATCTAATCGATCTTTTGATACGCCGAGAACATGGCAAAAGCCACCACATGCCGTTTATGGCGGCCATCGCCGGAAAACATGAGAGCAGCGGCACCCAGCGTGATGTCAACGGCACTCATCGTGACGAACGGTCAGGGTCGACGACGCGGCACATGGCGCCACATCCACGGCATGCGCCGGAGGAGCCCGTCACATGCCTCCTCCGGTTGACGCCGGTCATGGAAGCGCCCCCGCGATAATTCGCTCGCTGGGTGCCGCCGTTTCAGCGCGAACATGGCACGGCTCGCGCGTTCTCGCTTTTCCGGAGCAGTATTTACGGGGCGCTCCGGCCTGCCCTTTTCCGCAGGGAATCCATTGGGGGAGAACAGGCCGGAAAGACGGTGTTCCACCCTGTGGAGCCGCCCACATTTCCGCCCGAATCGGACATATCGTGCCATTTTGCGAGATAGATCTACAAGCCGAGCAATAAGATTGTTATTGCATAGCAAAATAGGGCGAACCCCGTTTCATAGGCCACAGGCCGGAAATGACATTCACAGGATGACTCATTAGTAGCCGTCCAGATCGTCGAGAACGGGGCAATCCGTCCTTTAGGGGGAATACGCAATGCCCAAGCTCAAGAGTGTTATCGCGGGCCTCGCCGTCAGCACCGCGCTTACCGGCGGCCTGGTCGCCGGAGGTGCGACCGCCGCCGTCGCCATGCCGACCACCGCGCCCGTCGTCGCCAACGACGACTTCGGCGACGACTTCGGCTTCAACAACGGCCTCGGCTTCGGCTTCTTCGGGCACCACCACTTCGGCAACCGCCACAGGTGCGGCCACCACCACGGCGGCGGCTGGGGCCGTCGCAGCAAGAACAAGCACATCTGCGTCGTGGTGCGGAACTTCAACTTCAACGAGAACAAGCAGCGCCGCCACGACCGTCACCACCACCGCCGTCACCACAGCAACCTCATCAACTAAGGCGAGCGACCTCGCCGACCGCCGGGTGCGGATGGGATGAGCGCTCGTTTTCATGGATGGTCGTCCGATCCCTCTCAAGGGATGTGGTTTCCCGGCTCGTAGTGAATTCCGGGCTCTCGGGACAGGCCGTGTGCGATGGCGCGGCCTGTTCTGAGTTTTCCTTTCTCGTCTCCACGGCAACTTCGAGGGCTCCGCCGGCAATGGCGCCGGCGGGGCCCTCATTGCGTCGTCTCATGGACGGCCGGGCTTCCGAGCCCTCAGGATCCGCTCCTGGAGTCCGCCCAGGCGCCGAGCTCCCGCGCACCGCCGACGCCCGTATCCATCGGTGCGGCCCTTCTCACGAAAGGCCGCACCGATGGATACGGGCTCTTTCATGTCCCCTGCGCACCCCTCAGCCAGGTTCGCGTCGGGCGTCACAAGGGCTATCAGCGCTCCCGTAAGACCGCCCGACAAGGGACATGCCGAAATCCCCGCCTCCGGGAACGCGCCCGTGCACGACAAAAAAGAGAGGGCTCCCCCGGCGCCAGTGCCGGCGGAGCCCTCGAAGTTGCCGTGGAGACGAGAAAGGAAAACTCAGGACGGGCCGCGCCATAGAACGCGACCCGCCCCCGAGAGCCCGGAATTCACCACAGAACGGAAACCGTATCCCCTGAAAAGGGGCCCCGAACCGATCCTCAATGAGAACGAGCACTCATTCCTGCGCCGTCAACGACGATTGATCACTAGCCGACGTGTCATCCACTGGCTGCGCCATGCGACGGCCGGCGAGGTTGTCGATGTCAGTCGAGGTCGTCCCAGCCCCAGTTCCGGTGGTGGCGCCGGTGCTCGTTCGGGTTCCGGTTGATGTTGAAGTTCTCGACGATGACCCGGACTTGCTTGCGGTGGTGCTTGCGCCACCAGCAGCGGTGGCCGCAGTGCCCGCCGGTCAGGACCGACGTGCCCGCGCTGACCTGAGTGGCGGCAGCTGCGCTGGTGGTGGTCATGGTCGCGCCCGCGACCACGACGCCACCTGTCACGGCGGTGCTGAGGGCGAGGCCCGCGAGAACACTCTTGAGCTTGGGCATTGCGTTTTCCCCCTAAAGGTTCGATTGCCCCGTACTCGGGACCTTTCTTAAGGTCCAAGAAAGGTCCCCGGATGATGCTGAAGACTCATCCGGTAAGTGATATTCCCGTCACTCTGGGTGAGCAAACAGTCATCCTTCCATTTTGCTATGCATTAGCGTTGCTATTGCTTAAATTAAGCGTTTATAGAATGTAACTGCACGAATTGTCCGATATGTCCGCTAATGCAAGGCAAGCGCCGGCAGCATCATCCGAGTACGCGGCCGCATGGCCGCGCGTGAGAACGGACAGCGGGGGTGAGTCCAGCGGCAGAAGGCGTCAGGCCGACTTGCGGGCCTTCCGCTTGGCGGGGGCCTTCTCTTCCTTGGCCTTCTCGTCCTTGGCCCTGTCGTCCTTGGCCTTCGCCTTGCCCGAGGCGGCCCGCTTCGGCTTGGCGGGAGCGCCCTCGCGCTCGCGCTTGGCGGCCTCGACGCTGGCCCGCAGCGCCGCCATGAGGTCGACGGCGGGGCCGCCCTCCTCCTCGGCCTCCGGAGGCGTGATGACCTCCTTGCCCGCCACCTTCGCCTCGATGACCTCCTGCAGCGCCTCGCGGTAGGTGTCGTGGTACTCGGCCGGGTCGAAGTCGGCCTCCATCGTGGAGATCAGCGACTCGGCCATCTTGAGCTCCTGCGTCCGCACGTCGATGTCCTCGTCCAGGAACTCGAAGTCCGGCTTGCGGATCTCGTCCGGCCACAGCATGGTCTCCAGCACGAACACCCCGTCGCGCACCCGCAGCGTCGCCAGCGACTCGCGCTGGCGCAGCGCCACCTTGACCACCGCCACCTGGCCGGAGCTCTCCAGCGCGTCGCGCAGCAGCACGTACGGCTTGGCCCCCTGCGCGTCGGGCTCCAGGTAATAGGACTTGGCGAAGTAGATGGGGTCGATCTGCTCGGCGGGGGCGAACTGCAGCACGTCGATCCGGCGGGAGGTGCTCAGCGGCAGCCCTTCGAAGTCCTCGTCGGTGAGCACGACCATCTCGCCCGTGGCCAGCTCGTAACCCTTGGCGATGTCCGCGTACGCGATCTCCTCGCCGTCGAGCGTGCACACCCTCTTGTAGCGGATGCGGCCGCCGTCCTCGCGGTGCACCTGGTGGAAGCTGACGTCCTTCTGCTCGGTGGCCGAGTAGAGCTTCACCGGGATCGTGACCAGCCCGAAGGAGATCGCACCTTTCCAGATGCTGCGCATGGGCAACTCCTCAGTAGTGTCGGGCGGTTCGCCAACGGGGACATACCCGTCCCCGTGCGACCAATGCCATAGCTCGTCGAACCCATGCCGGGCCGGTCCTGTGGCGTTATCGATGGGTTAGACCCGATCTCGTCGGGGAGGTGGCGTACACGAAGGCCGCGCCGTCCCGTGTGGCGCGGGCCCGGAGAAGCTGCCCCCGGAGGTGACGGCCCGATGAGCCCGGCGAGCAAGGTCCCGGTGCGGGTGGACGGGCGGGAGCTCGTCCTGAGCAACCTGGACAAGGTGCTCTATCCCGAGTCCGGCTTCACCAAGGCCGAGGTCATCGACTACTACAGCCGGATCGCCCCGGTGCTCCTGCCGCACCTGGAAGGCCGGCCGCTGACGGTCAAGCGCTTCCCGAACGGCGTCGAGGGCATGTCGTTCTTCGAGAAGAACGCCCCCGAGCACACCCCCGGCTGGGTGCGCAGGGCACGGCTGCCGGCGCCCGGCAGCACCAAGGACCGCGACACCATCGACTTCGCCCTGATCGACGACCTGCCGGGGCTGGTCTACTACGCGAACCTGGCCGCGCTGGAGCTGCACGTGCCCCAGTGGCGGGTGGACGGGGAAGGACGCGCGCTGCCCCCGGACACCCTGGTGTTCGACCTGGACCCCGGGCCCCCCGCGACGATCGTGGAGTGCTGCGAGGTCGCCCTGATGCTGCGCGAGGTGCTGTCGGCCGACGGCCTGGAGGCCAGGCCGAAGACCAGCGGGAGCAAGGGCATGCAGCTGTACGCCGCGTGGGACGGCCGCGAGGAGCCGTCGGCGTACGCCAAGCGGCTGGCCCAGGCGCTGGCGAAGCGGCACCCCGGGCGGATCGTCAGCGTGATGGCGAAGAAGCAGCGGCCGGGCAAGGTCTTCATCGACTGGAGCCAGAACAACCCCGCCAAGACCACGGTCGCGCCATACTCGCTGCGGGCCAGGACGCGTCCGACGGTTTCCACGCCACTGCTGTGGAAGGAGGTCGAACGCTGCGAGAGCCCGGAAGACCTGGTGTTCACGTCGTCCGACGTGCTGGCCAGGATGGAGAAGCACGGCGACCTTTTCAGCCGGGCGTAATCTGGTTCAGTCCACACGAAGAGGGGGACCGACATGTCGGAGATGGACGTACGCGGGGACGACGACAACTTCGCCGATGACCAGGAGCTGCCGATCGAGGCGACGCCGGCCGACGCCGCCGAGCAACAGCGTCCGCTGCGGGAGGACGACGAGCAGTGGCGCCTCGAGCTTCCCCTTGAGGTCAACCCGGCCGACGCGATCGAGCAGGACCGCGTGGTCGGGTACGACGACGACGACTATCGCTGAGGTGATGACTACCCGCCCGTAGGATGTCGGCAGACCCGGCACGAAACCCGTTGGAGACCCGTGTGACCGCTACCCCGGACGCCAAGCCCCGGGGCACCCGGCTGCCCCGACTCGCCCGCCGCAGGCAGCTGCTGAGCGCGGCGCAGGAAGTGTTCGTGGAGAACGGCTACCACGCGGCCGCCATGGACGAGATCGCCGACCGCGCGGGGGTCAGCAAGCCGGTGCTCTACCAGCACTTCCCGGGCAAGCTGGAGCTCTACCTCGCCCTGCTCGACCTGCACGTCGACGACATGGTCACCCGGTGCAGGGAGGCGCTCGCCTCTACGACCGAGAACAAACTGCGGGTGCAGGCGACGTTCAGCGCGTTCTTCGACTTCGTCTCCACCCAGGGCGAGGCGTTCCGGCTGGTCTTCGAGTCCGACCTGCGCAACGTGGCGCCGGTGCGGCAGCGCGTGGAGCGCTCGCTCAACGAGTGCGCCGAGATGGTCAGCGCGGTGATCCAGGAAGACACCGGCTGCACCAGCGACGAGGCCCACCTGCTGGGCGTCGGGCTGGTCGGCATGGCGGAGGTGAGTGCCCGCTACTGGGTCAGCGAGCACGGCTCCATCCCCAAGGACGCGGCCGAGCAGCTCATGGCCCGGCTCGCCTGGCGGGGCATCAGCGGTTTTCCGCGTACGGCTTAACCCGTTCGCTGGGCGCGATCAGCTGCGCTTTTCCGGCGTCGAACGGCCACGATGAGGGAAGCCCCGCCCCGTGGAAAGGGAGCATGATGGAAATCAAGATCGGCGTGCGTTCGGTGCACCGTGAGCTCGTTGTGGAGACCGACCTGTCGTCCGAGCAGGTTGAGGAGGAAATCCGGAAGGCCCTTGCCGCCGATCGCGGCGTGTTCGCCATCACCGACGTGAAGGGCAGGCGTGTGGTGGTGCCGGTGGCGTCGCTGGGCTTCATCGAGATCGGCGAGGACGAGTCGCGTCCGGTGGGCTTCGGCGGCACCCTCTAGGCGCCGCCGTCCGGGAGCCGCCTTGAGGCGCGGCTCCCGGGCGTGACGCCTCAGATGCCGAGCGCCGCCATGCGCTTGCCGTGCTGCTCCGTCAGTTTGGCGAACAGGCGGGAGATCTCCGCCTGGTCGTTCGCGCCCGACTCCACCAGCATGAGCGCCAGCTCCGGGCGTTCCGCCGCCACCCGCTGGCCCTGGCTGAGCGCCTCGCCGACGAGCCGCCTGGCCCACAGCGCCAGCCGCCCGCTCACCGCCGGGTCCGCCGCGACGCCGGCCCGTACGCGCTCGACGGCGAACTCCGCCCGCCCCTCGTCCGTCAGCACCTCGTCGACCAGCTCCACGATCGACGGGTCCAGCCTCCGGGCCGCCTCGCGATAGAAGTCGAGCGCGATGCCCACCCCCACATAGGCCTTGACCAGGGCCTGCAACCAGTCGGCCGGGCTGGTCTGGGTGTGCCAGGCGTCCAGCGCCCCGGCGAACGGCTGCATCGCCCGCTCCGGGTCCGCCCCCAGCTCCCGCAGCCGGTCGTAGAGCAGCCGGAAGTGCTGATACTCGGCGACGGCCAGCTCGCACAGCGCCGTCCGGTCGGCGAGCGTGGGCGCCAGCGTGGCGGCGTCCTCGGTCATCCTCGTGAATGCGCTCAGCTCGGCATAGGCCAGGACGCCGAGCAGGTCGGCGACCCCAGGAGACTCGTTCATGGAAGGCAGCGTACTTCCGGGAATCTTCGGGAACATCCGTAAGCCTGGTCAGCGTTGTGGTATCGAGTACACTGCTCTGAGAAAGTGCGACCGCACTGTGTACATTCGGGGGTCTCTCCTCCGAATCCCCCGATCCCCGGGTGCGCGGTCGTAATGACGCGAGAGGGCTGGCTCTACCGCGAGGACCCAGATACGAGGTCGGATTTCCGCCCGTAGGTCCCGGCAGGCCCGCCTTCATTTGAGACTGAGGCAGGCCACGCTGACGACTTTCCGAGACCTCGGAGTCACACCAGAAATCGCCGATGCCCTCGAGACCGAGGGCATCACGACACCGTTCCCGATCCAGGAAATGGCGCTTCCGCTGGCGCTGAACGGCCAGGACCTGATCGGCCAGGCCCGCACCGGCACCGGCAAGACCTACGCGTTCGGCATCGCGATGCTGCAGAGCATCGGCAAGCCGCGCAAGAACCGCAAGAAGCCCCGCGGGCTGGTCGTCGTGCCGACCCGCGAGCTCGCCACCCAGGTGAGCGAGGACCTGGTCACCGCCGCCGGCAAGCTCGGCTCGCGGGTGCTCACCGTCTACGGCGGGCGCGCGTACGAGCCGCAGATCGAGGCGCTCAAGGCGGGGGTCGACGTCATCGTCGGCACCCCCGGCCGGCTGCTCGACCTGGTCAAGCAGAAGCATCTCGACCTCGGCCAGGTCAACACGCTGGTCCTCGACGAGGCCGACCGGATGCTCGACCTGGGCTTCCTGCCCGACATCGAGCGGATCTTCAAGCTCATCCCGGCGGAGCGGCAGACGATGCTGTTCTCCGCCACCATGCCGGGCGAGATCGTCACCCTTTCCCGCAAGTACCTCAGCCGCCCCACCCACGTGCGCGCCGAGAACGAGAGCGGCGAGGCCGAGACGACCCCGCAGGTGCGCCAGATCGTGTGGCGCGCCCACCGGATGGACAAGATCGAGATCGTGTCCCGGCTGCTGCAGGCCGAGGGCCGCGGGCTCACGATGATCTTCTGCGAGACCAAGCGCGCCTGCGACATGGTCTCCGAGCAGCTCGACACCCGCGGCTTCGCGGTCGCGGCCGTCCACGGCGACCTCGGCCAGGGCCAGCGTGAGCAGGCGCTGCGGGCGTTCCGCAACGGCAAGGTCGACGTGCTGGTCGCCACCGACGTGGCGGCTCGCGGCATCGACATCGACGACGTCACCCACGTGGTCAACTACGACTGCCCCACCGACGACAAGACCTACGTGCACCGCATCGGCCGCACCGGCCGGGCCGGGCGCACGGGCATCTCGGTCACGTTCGTGGAGTGGGAGGAGCTGACCCGCTGGAAGATGATCAACCAGATGCTGGGCCTCGACTTCCCGGAGCCCGAGGAGACCTACTCCACCTCTCCTCACCTCTACACCGAGCTCAACATCCCCAAGGGCACCAAGGGCGTGCTGCCGCACGCCAGCCGCTCCCGGGCGGGCCTCTCCGCGGAGCGCATCGAGGACCTCGGCGAGACGGGCCGGCCACGCGCGCGCGGCCGGCGCCGCGACGAGCGTGAGGAGCGAGAGCGGGAGCGGGAGCGTCCGGCCCGCACGCGCCAGCGCCGCCGCACCCGCGGCGGCAGGTCCGCGGAGGAGAGCCCCGCGGGCAGCCCTGCCGTCGAGACGCCGGAGGTCGAGCTCGTGACCGGTCGCTCCAGCCAGCACCAGGAGGAGACGCCCGCGATCATCACCACGGAGGAGGTGGCGACGGCCGCCGAGCCGCGCCGCCGCACCCAGCGGTCCGCCGTCCAGGAGGAGCAGGTCGCGGACCTCACCGCCCGCCAGGAGCGGTCCGTCACGGCCCCGCCGAGCGACCGGATCCCGGCCCCTCCGCGTGACGAGATCGCGACGCCGTCGCGTGATCGGGTCGCGGCCGCCCAGCGGGACGAGGTCGCCACGCCGTCGCGTGACCGGATCCCGGCCGCCCAGCGGGACGAGGTCGCCACGCCGTCGCGTGACCGGATCGCCGCCTCCCAGCGGGACGAGGTCGTGCCGCTGGCACGCCAGGAGACCGAGTCCTCGTCGCGTGACGAGGCCACGGCGCCGGGCGAGCCGGAGTTCGCCGCACCGCGGCGCGAGCCGGAGCGGATCATCCCGGCCAGCCCGTTCACGGTGATCTTCCAGTCACCTGACCTGGCGACGGACGACGACGACATCGCGCCGTCGGCGGCCACGGAGCGCAAGCAGCAGCGCCGCGGCGGCAACCGCGGCAACCGCCGCCGCACCGGCTGACACGTTCGGCGAAAGGCGCGCATCCCGACCGGGGTGCGCGCCTTTCCGCATGTCACGGGCTTTCTCACGGACATGGGCACGACTAGCCCCAGATCGCACCGGCGTACCGTGTTCACCGGTGTCGAGGTGGTGGGCTCTGGGTATTGTTGCCCCACGTGAGTACGCCGCGATTCCTGCACCTGCCTCCTGGCGTCACCCCACGCAAGATCGAGACCGACCGCGGCATGTTCGCGGCCCTCGAGGCGCTGCCGGCGACCGGCGTGGTGGAGCGATGGCCCGCGATCCTTCTTCCGGGCCTGACGGGCAGCAAGGAAGACTTCATCGCGGTGCTGCAGACGCTCGCCCTGTCGGGCCGCCGCGTGCTGGCCGTCGACCTGCGCGGCCAGTACGAGACGCCGGGCCTCGACGACCCCGCCGCCTACACCTGCGCGGCGCTGGGCGCCGACGTCGACGCGCTCGCCCAGCGGTTCGGCGACGGCGAGCCGGTCCACCTGGTGGGCCACTCCTTCGGCGGGCTGGTGGCGCGCGAGGCGGCGATCGACGGGCGCACCAAGTTCGCCTCGTTCACGCTGATGGGCTCCGGCCCCGCGGGCATCACCGGCAAGCGCGCCGGACACGCCCGATGGCTGACGCGCACGATCCCCCTGTCGGGGCTGGAACACGTGTGGCATGCCGGCTTCGAGCCGGAGGCGCTGGCCGCGGGCGTGCCCGACGACATCCTGGCCTTCCTGCGCCAACGGCTGCTGTCCAACTCGCCGACGGGTCTGGCGCGCATGGCCGAGGAGGTGGTGTCCGTGCGCGACCGCACCGAGGAACTGCGCCAGATCGAGGTGCCCACGCTCGTTCTGTACGGGGAACACGACGACGGCTGGCCTGCCGAGACGCAGCAGGAGATGGCGGCGGCCCTGGGCGCCGACTGCGTGGTGGTGCCGGGCGCGGCCCACTCACCCGCGGTGGAGGCCCCGGAGACCACGGCGGCGGCCCTCGTCAGGTTCTGGAACGAGGCCGAGAGCCACACCCTCGACACCCGCGCCACCTGACAGCGTCACTCCGCCAGGCCGTCCCAGGGGCGGTGCTCGGGGGCGGCGGTCAGGCCTTCGGGGCAGTGGCGGCGGAAGTCGCACCAGCCGCAGATCGGCCCGGGGCTGGGGGCGAACACCTCGTCCAGCTCCGCGGGCACGCGTGGCGGGCTCACCAGAGGCCGGTCACGCCGCTCGGGGGCCGGCGCGTCGTCACGGGCCGCCGGTGAACGGCCCGCGTCGCGGGGCCGAGGGCGCTTGGCCTGGGCCGGCTGGCCCATCACCGTCCGGTAGCGCTCGTCCGCCTCCGCCGCCTCCAGCGCGATCTCCTCGGCGCGCCGCAGATGGCGGTCGAGCGACTCGTCCGTGTGACGCCACTGCACGATCTCGCCCGTCGGCAGGTGGTGCAGCTCGACGGCGTGGGCCGGGGTGCGCATCATACGGGACGCCGCCACCGCGTAGATCGCCAGCGCCAGCGAGGAGCGCGCGTCGTCCTGGGTGAGCGGCCGCCGCCCGGTCTTGTAGTCGACCACCACCAGCTCGTCGCCGCGCCGGTCGAGCCGGTCGATGCGGCCGGAGACCGCGATGACCGAGGTCCGGGTGGCCACGGTGCGTTCGACGCCGACCGGGTCGTCGGACGGGTCGAGCGTGGCCACGTAGCCGGAGACCAGGTCGCGGCCGCGGCCGAGCCACTGCGCCGACTGGGCCTCGTCCCTGAACCCCTCGGTGATCCAGCCCTTGGTGAGTAAGACGGCCGCCGTCAACGGCGTGCGCCGCCCGTACGGCTCCCGCCACCACGCCGCCAGCGCGTTGTGGACGCTCGCCCCGACGCTGTTGTGTGCCCAGCCCGGGCCCTTCGACGGCTGCGGCCGGTCCAGGTAGGTGAACCGGTAGCGGCGCCGGCAGTCGAGCCAGGCGTTCAGCCGCGACGGCGTGCACGAGTAGAGCCGCCGCGGCATCCCATCCAGCGGAAGCTGGTCGTACACCCTAGTCGTCGCCGGAGTCGAGCCTGATGCGGGCGGCCCTGGTGCCGTCGACGAGCGGGCCCTCCTCCTCGGGCTCGGTCTCGACCCGCGTTAGCGAACCGCCGATCCAGTCGTCGAAGTGCGGCTCCAGGTCGCCGATGGTGACCTCCTCGCCGTGGGAGGGCAGCACCCGCGTGTCGCCGGGCAGCGTGAACAGCCGCCCGCCGATGGCGGTGAGCTGGTCGGCCAGGCGGGGGTACTCGCCGCCGAGCTTGCCGGGCCCGTCAGCCTGGAGCGTCTTGCCGGAGAAGACCGCGCCGAGGCCCTCGCAGTAGAGCGAGACCCCGCCGGGCGTGATGCCGGGCGTCTCCATGACGTCGAGCTGGACGTCGGCGACCTGGAAGATGCCGTCGTCCTCCATGTCGATGTCGGGCCAGGTCTCGGTCCAGGTCTCCCGCCAGAGCGGCTTGTCCTTGGGGTGGAGTGCGACGACCGCCTCGTCCCTGGCCGCCACCTCGATGGCGGCGCCGACGTGGTCGGGCAGGCCGTGGGTGCAGATGACCGCGAGCACCTCGCGCTCACCCACCTGCTCAAGGATCTTCTCGGCGTCCCTGGCGGGGTCGATGACGATGGCCTCCTCGTCGTCGCCGATGATCCAGGTGTTGTTCTCGACCTTGTGCTCGGTGCCGTCGATGTCGACGAGGCCCTCGGTCACCACTCGCTCGATACGCGCTGTCACGCCTCCGAACTCTAGCCCGTCCGCACCGGTGAGCGAATCCCGTTGGGCATCAGTCTTCGAGCCGGGGGGAGAACGCGCCGAAGGGGATGTCGAGGTCATGGTCGCGCAGGTCGATCAGGCTCAGCTCGGCGAGCACGATGAGGCAGCCGGCCTCGGCGGGCCAGGCGATGACCCACAGCCAGTTGCCGAGCGCCTCACCGGCGTAGACGGCCCGGTCGGCGGCGCCGTTCACGCACCACAGCGGGGCCGGATGCCCGAGGACCTCGATCTTGGCGTTGGGCGGGCCCGAGTCGAACCCCTCGCCGGGGTCGGCCCCGTCCAGACCGGCGAACGCGGCCCCGAGGCCGACGCCCGGCTCCTCGGCGATGACGAGGATGTCCGCGGGCCCCTGCGTCAAGGACGGCCCGGACAGCGCGACCAGGCTCGCCCGTATGCCCTTGCGCTCGTCGCCGACCTCGCCGAACCCCGTCACCAGCCATCCGGACGGCAGCGGCCAGGGCAGCCAGACCGGCACCAGCGAGGTCTTGCGCATCGCCTCCGCGGCCGTCTGCGACGGCGGCCAGGGCGGCTGGTACGGCAGGACGTCGCCGTGCGCATCGCAACGCCAGGCACTGGACCACACGCTCGGCGCGTGCAGCGGGCCGAAGCACCGTGGGCAGGTTGGAGCCGCTCTCACAGCTACCCACGGTGCTTCGTCGGGCACCGCCCCGTCAAGACCGCAGTCCGTTATCACGTCGTAATCTTGACCATGTGCGCGTAAATTGTGTCGGCGCGATCGTCCTGGACGACGCGCGCCGCCTTCTGCTCATCCGGCGCGGGCATCCTCCGGACGCGGGTCGCTGGTCGCTGCCGGGCGGCCGGGTGGAGCCCGGCGAGTCCGACGCCGTGGCGGTGCGGCGCGAGGTGCTGGAGGAGACCGGGCTGGAGGTGGCCGTGGGCCCGCTCGCGGGCACGGTGGACCTGCCCGCTCCCGGCGGCGACACGTACGCGGTCCGCGACTACCGCGCCACCGTGGTCGGCGGCACCCTCACACCGGGCGACGACGCCGCCGACGCCCGCTGGTGCACGCGGGAGGAGCTCGCCCGGCTGCCGCTCACCACCGGCCTGCTGGACACCCTGCGCGCCTGGCGGGTCCTGCCCACGTGACGCCGCGGACCCTGGCGGGGCTCAGCGGCCGGCGGTCAGGGTGGACGTCCAGAGGATGAGGTGGTCGTCGCTGTAGGTGGTGGACCGGCCCAGCGCCACCACTTCCTCGCCGGAGATCGTCACCGCGGCCAGCCACTGGGCGCCCGGCCCGGCCAGACGGTCCTCCTTCAGGTCGAGCCGGCTCCACGAGAGGCCGTCCTGGGAGATCCAGGCGGCGCTGTCGCCCTCGCCCTGCTCGCCGTGCCAGCCGACCGCGACCAGGCCCTGCCCGGCCGCCGCCAGGTCGTACACGCCGGCCGCCCGTTCGGCGGGCAGCCATGACGTCTCCCAGGTCACGCCGTCGTCCTCGGAGATCGCCGAGAAGGCCCTGGACGCGCCCGAGGTAGTGGAGGCGGTCCCAATGGCCACCAGCCTGTCCTGGTACGCCGCCACCTGGCGCAGCCCGGCCGAGGACGCGTCCGGCGGGGAGAGCCGCTCGCGGGCCGTCCAGTTCAGCCCGTCCGGCGACACCCAGACGATGCCGCTCTCGTTCCCGCCCGCGCCCGCGCCGCCGACCGCCACGTACCCGTCGGGGGTGGCCGCCACGTCGTGCAGTCGCACGCCCGAGCCGCCCTGCGGCAGCCGCTCCGAGCGGGTGTACGAGCGCAGGTCGGGGGTGAACCAGACGGCCGCCGCCGTGCCCGCCGGGCCGCGGTCCTCGCCCGCGAGCAGGTAGCCGTCGGGGCCCGCCGCGACCGTCCGCACGTCCAGGTACGGATGATCGCCCGGCCTGGCCAGATCGCCCGAGAGCGGCACCTTCTTCCAGGCGCGCCCGTCGCCGGAACTGACCAGCAGCGGCTCCGTCTCCTGGAGGCCGGCCTGGGTGCCGCCCACGGCCAGCCAGCCGCGGCGGCCGAACGCGACGTCGTTCAGCTGCTGCCGTCGCGGGCCGCCGAGCCCGATGGACCTCCAGTCCTTCCAGTCCTGGCTGGTCCAGACGCCGGCCTCGCCCCCGGCCGAGCCGACGGCCACGTAGCGGCCGTCGTGGCTGGCCAGGCCGCTGGTCTCGCGGGCCATCCTGGTCAGGCCACGGACCTGGTCGAGCGGTACGCGCACAGGCTCGCCGCGCCGGGGCGCCGCCATGAGGACCGGCTCGTTGTCCACGTCCGAGACCGCGCGGTCGCCGCCCGCGTACAGGGTGCCGCCCGCGGCGATCGCGAACCCGCGCAGCGTCGCCCCCCGGAGCTCCCCGATGCCCGCCCGCCCGCTCCACGAGCGGCCGTCCGTGCTGGTCAGCACCGCGTACGAGCCGATCCCCGCCTGGCTCACCGCGGCCACGCCGTCCTCGTACGAGACGAGCCGCTCCACGCCGGGGCTGGCCGCGGGCAGGCCGTCGATCGTGCCGCACTGCGACCACTCGGCGCCGGTCGGCGAGCAGTAGGCGCGCACGTCGCCGGTGATCGTACGCTGCCTGGTGGCCACCAGCACGAACCGCTTCGACGCGACCGCCAGCGAACCCGCCTTGGGCGTCGCCTCCGGCAGCTGGAAGCCGGTCGCCTGCCACGTGCGGCCGCCGTCGGCCGACCTGAGGACGCGGGAGCCGTCGCCCTGCGCGGGCCTGGCCATGGCCACCACCGTGTCGCCTCTGGCGACCACGGCGCGGATCTCGCCCGCCTCCAGGCCCCGGGTCTCCGCCCGCTCCCAGGCGTGGCCGTCCGCGGAGTGCCAGGCGGCCGGGCCCGCGCCGCCGTCGCGCAGCGCCGCCTCGCCCACCGCGACGAACCCGGAGCCCGTCCTGGCGATGTCGTGGATCAGGTCGCCGTCCTTGAAGGCCTCTCCCCCGCCGACCGCCTGCCAGTTCAGGCCGTCGGCGCTGGTCCACAGACCTCGCTCGCGCACCCCGTCGCCGCCGGTGGCCAGCCAGCGGCCGTCGCCGCCGGCCACCCGCTGCACGATGGGCGTGCTCGCGCCGGTGACGCGGCCGAGCTGCCACTTCTCGCCGTCGGCGGAGTAGAGGAACAGGGGCCTCGGCGTCGGGCCGGTGGTGTCGCTGCCCACGACCACCACGGCGCGGCCGACGGCGGCCACGTCGTTGAGCTTCTGGTCGGTGCCCTGGGCCGCCGCCGGGACCGTGAACAGGTTGTCGCCTGACCTGCCGGTGCCGGTGGCGAGCCTGAGCCGGGCCTCGTCGTCGGCGCGCCACTGCCACACCAGCACGCCGGCGGCCACCAGCAGCGCGACCGCCAGCGCCACGGCCATCGGCACGGCCGGGCTGCGCCCCCGCCGCACGGGACTCGCCCGCCGCATCGCCGCCGGGGCCGGGCCCCTCTGATGCCTTCCCCCGGGTCGTTCGGGACCCGACGCGACCAGCAGATCAGGCCGCGCCGGCCTGCCGCCCGGAGGCCTCCCGACCCGCCGCACCGGCTCGTCCCCGTCAGCGTTCTCGTCCTGCCCGTCCCCCGCGTTCCCGGCTCCGCCGGAAGCGACCGCCCGTGACGGCTCACCGCTGGTCTCCTCCCCTCGGCCGGGCTGATGCGCGATCCCGTACGGAGCCGTACGAACTTCCTCTCCAGCCTGAGCCGAGGTGCCAGTGACCTCGCCGCTCCCGGGAGCCCGTGTGCCGAGGGCTTCCCCACCCCTCGGAGCGTCGTCTCCTCGGTCTGGCGCCGGAGGCTGGTGGGCGATTCCGTACGGGGCCGTGCGGGCGTCTCGCCTGGTCCGGGTTTCGGGGGCGGGCTCCGCTTCCGTGGGGGGGTTGTTCCCGGCGGCGACGGCATCGGGATGGGTGCCGGTGGTGTCATGGGGGGAGCCGAGGGCCTTCCCCGCCCCCTCGCCGGGCGGGGAAGGCTCGGGCTCTTGTGGCGGACCGGGGGGTGGCGGGATGGGGCGTGGGGGGCCGCTGGCCACGAGCTTGTCGGGGCGGTTGACCGTGCGGCGGCGACTCCTGGGTTCCGTGTCCGGCTCCGCGGTGGGGGAGCTGTACGGGCGGCGGCCCTTGGGGAGCTCCTGGGGCTCGTCCTCCGGGGTGGGCGCGGCGAACGGCGGCATCCCCCAGGGCGAGGTCAGCGGTAATCCGCGCGCCCGGTCGTCCGTCGGCCCCGGCGGACTGTGCCGGATGCGCGGCTCCCGCGCATGCGCACCGCCCGGGGCTGAGGACTCAGCCGGCGGGACGGGCTCGCCGCGGCCGAAGGCCTCCAGTCCGGCGTGGTCGGACGGGGCGCCGCCCGGGCCGGGCGCGACCACGTCGTCGGAGGCTCCCGGGCCGGGCGCGAGCACGTCGCCGGGAGTTCCCGGGCCGGGCCTGAGTACGTCGCCGAGAACTCCCGCGCCCGGCGCGAGCGCGTCGTCGGGGGTTCCCTGGCCGGGGGAGGTGGGTTCGTCGGCGGGGGGTGAGTCCGGGGCTGTGGCGTCGCCGGGACGAGGGTCGTCTGGCGGCTGCCGATGCTGGTCACTGGCGCCGGAGGCCACGCGCCGTACCTCCTAGTCGGACGGGTCGAGCGGGACGGGGCCCGGAGCGGGCGGGCCGGTCGGCTCGAAGGGTCGGGTTCGAGTCTGCTCGGCGGAACCGGAAGGAACAGGGGGACCGTTCCAAGGATGACTTATCCGAACATATGCGCTATATCGACTAATTTCGACCTTCGCGCCCCCTCCCCGGCATCGCGCCACAGGATCGCTCGCACAACGACTACTCCTACCCCGCCACCCGAAACGATCACCCCTCATCTCGTACGCCCGAGTCCACAAGAACCAGACCAGCACGCCGGAGCCGGAATGGCGAGACCTCTCTAGCGAGATTCCCGACACCCACCGGTCGATTTATCCAGAAGTAGTGCTGACTGACCGCTTTTTAGCGAAATAGAGCACCAGGAGGATGAACACTCCCAACTGCACGACGGTCCCCACGAGCGACTGCCACGGCACCGGCACCGACGCCTGATCCAGCGCCTGGTCCAGCTGCCCCGCCGCCGCGCTGATGCCGAACGCCACCGTGTTGTTCAGCACGTGCAGCGCTATGGCCGCCTCCAGCCCGCCGGTCCACACCGTCAGGACCGCCATGGCCAGGCCGAAGGCGAACACGTCGAGCAGCCCCGCCCACTGGTATCCGTGCAACGACGCGAACAGCACCGAGCTGATCACGATCCCCCACCACGGGTTGCGCAGGTGAGCCCCGAACGCCTGCAGCAGCCACCCCCGGAACAGGTACTCCTCGGTGGCCGCCTGGAAAGGCACGAGCAGCACGATGACGACGAGCGCCGGCAGGAACCGCTCCCACCCGGTCCACCCGAAGATGCCCTCGGTCCGCTCCCCCGTGGCGACCAGCAGGACCACCTGGGCGATCTGGGCCAGCACCATCGACAGCACGGCCGCGCCCACGCAGATCAGCAGCCACGACCAGCGCACCCGCCCGGCCACGGACGAGAGCGTCCCCGGCCGCCGCCGCTGCACCAAGGCGGCCACGCCGAACACCACCGGCAGCACGGCCGCGATCGACAACAGCAGCAGGATCATCCCGTACACCGGATCGCCGGAGATCTGCTCGGGCCGCTCGGGCTGCGGGATGCCCAGGACGGCCCCGATGATCACCCCCGCCAGCAGCACGATCGCGCCGATGACGAAGAACGCGGCCGCGACCGCGAGGGTGCCCACGACCTGCCGCCACACCCGGCTGACCGGGGTCCTGGCGAGCTGGTCGTACCGCGCGTCATGCGGCACGGGCGCGTACCAGGACGGTCGTGGCGGCGGGTACGGGTAATAGCCCGCCGGCGGACCGCCGTAAGGGCCTGGTGAAGGCTCGGGATTATCCTGCATCTCCATATTCTGTCCATCCGGTGCGCAATAGTTCACAGACGGCGCGGCCTTTTCGGCGGATGCTCGGGACGTACGCATGTCGACCCTGGGAGCAAGCCATGTCAAGGCTGGGACCTATCGTCACCCTGGCGGCGGGCGCGGTGCTCGCCGCGGGGCTGGGTGTCGCCAGCATCACCGCGGCGCCGGCGGCGGAGCAGGCCGTCGCCACCGCCGATGAGGCGACGCGATCACCGGAAACCGGCGAGGAGACGGCCGCGGCCGAGCCCTCGCCCAGTGAGACGCCGACGTTCGAGGAGCCGGAGCCGCTCGTCCCGGAGAAGGCCGACTACGCGGGCCGGGTGAAGGACAACGGCGGCCTCATCGCGATCTCGATCCGCGACGGCAAGGCCGTCGGATACTTCTGCGACGGCAAAACCGAGGCCTGGTTCAAGGGGAACGCGACCAGCGACCGGCTGACCCTGAAGGGCTCGGGGAAGGCCACGGTCAAGGCCGAGCTCGGCGACGGCGGGGCCGAAGGGCAGGTCGCCGTCGGCGGCAGGAAGTGGAGCTTCGTCGCCGGCACCGCCAAGAAGCCCTCAGGCCTGTACCGGGCCAGCGCCGTCGTCAGGGGCGCCCAGGTCCGCGCGGGCTGGATCGTGGTGAGGAACCCGTCGGGCGGCTACACGCAGGTCGGCGCCGCCTCCCAGGACGGCGAGCCGGTGGACATCCCGCGGCTCGACGGCGACGACCCGACCAGCCCCGTCTCCGTCAACGGGGCCACCGTCACCCCCGAGGACGTCGACGGCTTCATCGAGGAGATGTCATGACCGCCCTCCACCACCGCCCCGCCCGCGGCGCCGTCTCGCTGCTGGTGCCGCTGCTGGCCGGCGGCGTCCTCATGGTCGCGCTCGGCGTGTACGGGCGCGTGCACGCCCCCACCGGCTTCGCCGTCGGCGTCGCGGGCTTCTCGGCCGCGCTGCCGATGAAGGTCTGGCTGACCACGGCCTCGGCGGCGCTGGCCGTGGTGCAGGTCGTCTCGGCCCTGTCGATGTGGGGCAAGCTCGGGGTGGACATCCCCGCCGGGGTCCACCGGTGGTCGGGCAGGCTGGCGTTCCTGCTCACGATCCCGGTGGCCTTCCACTGCCTGTACGCGCTCGGCCTGCAGTACGACGTGCCGAGGGTGATGGTCCACTCGCTGCTCGGCTGCTTCTTCTACGGGGTGTTCACCACGAAGATGCTGGCCCTGCGCAAGGAGGACGCCCCCGGCTGGACCCTGCCGGTGATCGGCGGGCTGGTGTTCGCCGCGCTCGTCGGTCTCTGGCTGACCTCGTCGTTCTGGTTCTTCACCGCGGTCGGGCTGAAGGTCTAACCCTCCGGGCTGAAGCGCGTGGTGCGCTTCAGCCCGGCGGCCCGTCCCTTGGCCGCGACGACGAGCGCCATCTTCCTGGACGCCTCGTCGATCATCTCGTCGCCGAGCATGGCCGCGCCGCGCTTCTCGACCGTCGTGTAGTGCTCGTACGCGTCGAGGATGAGCTCCGCGCGGTCGTAGTCGTCCTGCGGCGGCGAGAACACCTCGTTGGCCGCGTCGACCTGCAGCGGGTGGAGCACCCACTTGCCGTCGTAGCCGAGCGCGGCCGAGCGGCGGGCGGCCCTGCGGAACCCGTCGACGTCCTTGATCTGCAGGTAGGGGCCGTCGATGACCTGGAGGTCATGCGTACGGGCGGCCATGAGCAGGCGCATGAGGATGTAGTGGTAGGCGTCGCCCTCCTCGTAACCGGGCGGCTGCTCGCCCACCACGAGGGTGCGCATGTTGATCGAGGCCATGAAGTCGGCCGGCCCGAAGACCAGCGTCTCCAGCCGTCCGGACGAGCCCGCGATGGCGTCGGCGTTCACCAGCCCGCGCGCGTTCTCGATCTGCGCCTCGATGCCGATCCTGCCGGGTTCGTAACCCATGGCCTTCTCGATCTGCGTGAGCAGCGTGTCGAGCCACACGACCTCGGTCGGGTCCTGCACCTTGGGCAGGATCAGGCAGTCGAGCCGGTCGCCGGCGCCCTCGACGACCTCGATCACGTCCTTGTACGCCCACTGCGTCGCCAGGTCGTTGACCCGCACCGCGACGGTCTTGCCGTCCCAGCCGCCCTCGCGCAGCGCGGCCACCACGTTGCGCCGCGCCTCCTCCTTGGCCAGCGGCGCGACCGCGTCCTCCAGGTCCAGGAACACCTCGTCGACGGGCAGGCCGCGGGCCTTCTCCACGAACCGGGGGTTGCTACCGGGCACGGCCAGGACGGATCTACGCGAACGCAACATGAGCCACACCGTAACGGCACCCGGGCCGGTTACATTCAAGCTGTGACCGACAACACCCTGGCAATCGAGGAGGGCGCCAAGAAGTCCGGCATCCTCTGGCTCGATCTCGACCGGCCGCGACTGGCCTGGCACGCGTGGCACGACGGCGCGATCTATCTGGTGACCGGCGGCGAGGAGCAGGAGCTGCCGGGGCTGACCAGCCGTGAGCGCGTACGGGTCACGCTGCGCAGCAAGGACAACGGGGCCCGGCTGGTGGAGTTCGACGCCGCCGTGGCGGTCGTCGATCAGGCGGCGGCGCCCGAGGTGGTGGCCGTGCTGGCCAAGGAGCGGCTCAACGCCCGCGACAGCGAGGGCCTGCCCGGGCGCTGGGCTCAGGAGTCGACGGTGCTGCGGCTCACGCCCACGTCCACGGGCGCGACCGGCTCGGCGAGCGCGGGCGCCTGACGGCTGACGGTCGCGGTCTGCGCGAGGAGCGCGCCCGTCAGCACGATGGCCCCGCCCAGGATCTGATACGCGCCGAGCGCCTGGCCGAGCAGCAGCCAGGCCACGACCGCGCCGGCGATGACCTCCAGCGAGGCGACGGTCGCGCCCACGGCCGCCGAGAGCCTGCGCACCGCGTTCACCCCGAGGATGTAGGCGACGACGGTGGCGGCCAGCACCATCCAGAGGTACGCGCCGAGCACCGGGAGCGTGGCGCCGCCGGCCGGCGCGACGGTCAGGGTGAAGGCGTCCCAGGGGATGTTCCAGGGCTGGGAGATCGGGGCGAGCACGACGGCGGCGCCGGTCATGCCCCAGGCGATCAGGCCGAGCGGGTCGACGTCGTCCCCGAAGCTATCGCTCATCAGGAAATATCCGGCGCAGCACGCCCCGGCCATCAGCGCCAGCACCAGCCCGATCGCGTCCAGCCGGATGCCCTCCCAGGCCTCGACCACGATGGCCAGCCCGGCCACGGCCATGACCGCGCCGATATAGGCGGCCCTGGCCAGCCGGATCTTGCGCACGATCCGCACCCACGCCACCACCATCACCGGCGCCATGAACTCCAGCAGCAGGGCGATCCCCACGGGCAGCCGGGTGATGGCCGCGAAGTACAGTGACTGCACACCGGCGACGGCGACGATCGCGTACACCGCGAAGAACGGGAGCCGCGAGCGGGCGATCCGCAGCGCGGACGGCTTCACCACGGCCAGCACGGCGAGCAGCAGCAGCCCGGCGCCGGCCATCCGCACCCAGACCGCCTCCAGCGGCGCCAGGCCGGCCTCGTTGAGATACTTGGCCATGGGCCCGGAGAAGGCGAAGCAGAGCGAGGACGCGAACGCCATCGCGAGTCCCGCGTAGCGCACGCGAACCCCCGTGAGAAGTAATCACTGTTTAGCGGGTTTGATACTGACACGCCGGGGGTCCGCGGCGCAATGCCATAGCACTGTTAGCCTGCTGACGTGCAGATCTTTGTCGCCCGCCTGGCAGGCACGCCGGTCTTCGACCCGGCGGGCGACCAGATCGGGCGCATTAGAGACGTGGTGGTCGGGCTGCGCGGCACGCGCCCGCCCCGGGTGCACGGCATGGTGGTCGAGGTCCGCCCGCGCCGCCGGGTGTTCCTGCCCATCACCCGCGTACGGGGCATCCAGGCGGGCGCGGTGATCTTCACCGGCAGGCTCAACGTCCGCCGGTTCGAGCAGCGGCCCACCGAGACCCTGGTGATCGGCGAGATGCTCGACTTGACCGTGCGGGTCGACGGCGAGCCGATGACCGTCTACGACGTGGCCGTCGCCGAGGTCAAGCGGTCCGAGTGGCAGGTGACCCGGATCGCGGTCCACCGGGGCAGGCGGCGTGACGCGCGGGTGGTCGACTGGAGCGAGGTGTCGGGCTTCGACATCCTGCAGAAGGACCAGGGCGCCGCCGGGCTGATCGCCTCGTTCGAGTCGCTGCGCGCCGCCGACCTGGCCAGCGCGCTGCACGAGCTGTCCGGCAAGAGGCGCGAGGAGGTGGCCCGCGCGCTCGACGACAACCGGCTGGCCGACGTGCTGGAGGAGCTGCCGCCCGGCGACCAGGTCGGCATCCTGCGCACGCTCGAACCGGAGCGGGCCGCCGACGTGCTGGAGGAGATGGGCCCCGACGACGCCGCCGACCTGCTCCACGACCTGCCCCCGGAGCAGGCGGCCGCGCTGTTGGCGCTGATGGAGCCGGAGGAGGCCGCCCCGGTGCGGCGGCTGCTCACCTACCCGCACGACACCGCCGGCGGCCTGATGACCACCGATCCGGTCATCCTGCCGCCGACCAGCACGGTCGCCGAGGCGCTCGCGCACGTCCGGCAGAAGGAGCTGACTCCCTCGGTGGCGGCCCAGGTGTTCATCACCCGGCCGCCCAACGAGACCCCGACCGGCCGCTACCTCGGCATGAGCCACTTCCAGCGGCTGCTCCGCGACCCGCCCTCCACCCTCCTCGGCAGCGTCATCGACCCGTCGATCGACCCGATCAAACCGGACTTGCCGCTCCACGACGTGGCCGCCTACCTGGCCTTCTACAACCTCGTCGCGGCCCCGGTCGTCGACGAGCACGCCCGGCTCGTCGGCGCGGTGACCGTCGACGACGTCCTCGACCATCTGCTGCCCGAAGACTGGCGCGAGAGGCTCTGACGTGACCACCGAACGCCTGGACCAGCCCCGCGAACTGCGCCGCTCGCTGCGCCCGCACTACGACCCCGAGGTGTTCGGGCGGCTGGCGGAGCGCATCGCCCGCTTCCTCGGCACCGCGCGCTTCCTGGTCTACATGACCGTGTTCGTGGCGGTCTGGGTGAGCTGGAACGTCGCCGCCCCGGCCCGGTTCCAGTTCGACCCGTACCCGTTCATCTTCCTCACGCTCATGCTGTCGCTGCAGGCCTCGTACGCGGCCCCGCTCATCCTGCTCGCGCAGAACCGGCAGGACGACCGCGACCGCGTCCAGTACGAGCAGGACCGGGAGACGGGCGAGCGCAACCGCGCCGACGTCGAGTACCTCACCCGCGAGATCGCCGGGCTGCGGCTGGCGCTCGGCGAGGTGACGACCCGCGACTACCTGCGCTCCGAACTCCAGCGGCTGGGCGAGGAGCTCAAGGAGCGGCGCTGACGCCGTGGGAGCCAGGGAGTAACCTTGGAGGGCTGCCCGGAAAACCGACGGATCCGACTGGATTAACGGGACCGGCTTCCAGGTTCATACCATGGAGGGGCATCCTCAACTGGCGTCCAGCGCCTGTCACACATATACCGGCAAAGGAGGGACGGCACCCCCTCATCCGGGCGTGCCGAGACTTCGATGGCACCAACCCAGGACCAGGTGACGGCCGCCCTCGCCACCGTCATCGACCCCGAGATCCGCCGCCCGATCACCGACCTCGGCATGGTCAAGGGCGTCGACATCGCCGCAGACGGCAAGGTGCGCGTCGGCGTCTACCTCACGGTCGCCGGCTGCCCGATGAAGGACACCATCCGGCGCGACGTCACCGCCGCGGTCGCCAAGGTCGACGGCGTCAGCGCCGTCGAGCTCGAACTCGACGTGATGAGCCAGGAGCAGCGCAAGGAGCTGCAGACCAAGCTCCGCGGCGACCGGGGTCCCGAGAAGGAGATCCCGTTCAACAAGCCCGGCTCGCTGACCCGCGTCTTCGCGGTGGCCAGCGGCAAGGGCGGCGTCGGCAAGTCGTCCGTGACGGTCAACCTCGCCGCCGCCATGGCCGCGAGCGGGATGAAGGTCGGCATCGTCGACGCCGACATCTACGGCCACAGCGTCCCCCGCATGCTGGGCGCGGCCGAGCGGCCCACCAAGGTCGAAGACATGATCATGCCGCCGATGGCCCATGACATCAAGGTCATCTCGGTCGGCATGTTCAAGCCCGAGGGCAACACCCCCGTCGTGTGGCGCGGGCCGATGCTCGACCGGGCGCTCCACCAGTTCCTCGCCGACGTCTACTGGGGCGACCTGGACGTCCTGCTGCTCGACCTGCCGCCCGGCACCGGCGACATCGCGATCTCGGTGGCCCAGCGGCTGCCCGGGGCCGAGATCCTGGTCGTCACCACCCCGCAGATGGCCGCCGCCGAGGTGGCCGAGCGGGCCGGCTCCATCGCGGCGCAGACCCACCAGCAGATCGCCGGCGTCATCGAGAACATGGCCTGGCTGCCCTGCCCCCACTGTGACGAGCGCATCGCCGTCTTCGGCGAGGGCGGCGGCCAGACGGTCGCCGACGCGCTGACCCGCATCCTCGGCGCGCGCGTGCCGCTGCTCGGCCAGGTCCCGATCGACCTGCGGCTGCGCGAGGGCGGCGACGAAGGCAAGCCGCTGGTGCTCACCGACCCCGACTCCCCCGCCGCGACGCAGCTCCGCTCGATCGCGGCCACGCTCGGCAAGCGCTCGTCGAGCCTCAAGGGCATGCAGCTCGGGCTCTCGCCCAACCGGGGCTGACCCCGCGACGGGCGTGGGTCAGGTCGCCTCGTTGTCGTACGGGGGGATCTCGCCCACGCCCAGCTCGCCGCCCACCGGGACGGTGTCGGCGGGCTCCAGCTCGGCCGCGGCCGGCTTCTTCCAGTCGTCCTCGTCGTCCTCCAGCAGATGCTTGCGGACGAAGTTGCGCGGATTGAGGTCGGCCGGGTCGAAATTGGAGAACTCGGGCCCCAGGCCGGCCCGCAGGTCGTCACGCGCGTTGTTGGCCATGCGGCGCAGGTTGCGCAGGGTCTTCCCGGCCTGGGAAGCCGCCTGGGGCAGCTTATCCGGGCCGAAGACCAGCAGCGCGATAATGATCAGCGCGCCGACTTCCAGCCAGCCAAGTCCGAACACCGTCAGCTCCAAGCAGTCAACCGCCCCGGGGACAACCCCGGCTATCCCACAGACTAAGGGCTCTAACGGGTAGCTCGGTCTCCTCCTCGCGGACGAATCCCGCCTCCGAAGAGGCTCCAGGACCTCCCCCGGCTTTTCAGCCGAGCGGGCCGGAGGCACGCGTCACAGCGCCTCACCCGAGGGAGTTCCCCTACGGCGGGAGCGCGCGAGATCAGGACGGAGTAGGCGTGGGAGCGTCGGCGCTGACCACGAGGGTGGCCGTGCGTTCCTCGTTGTCGCGCTCGTACTTGATGTTGATCTTCGCGCCCGGCGCCTTGCTGCGGATCAGCGCGATGAGCTCGTTGCCGTCCTGGAGGCGCAGGCCGTCGACCTCAAGGATGATGTCGCCGGGCTTGAGCCCGGCCTTCTCCGCCGGGCCGCCCTCGTCGATCGGCGGGCGGCCGTTCTGGATGCCGGAAGCGATGCGTACGCCCTCGCCGCGGTATTCGGTGTCGAGCACGATGCCGATCTTGGGACGCTTGGCCTTGCCGGTGGTGATGAGCTCCTCGGCGACGCGGCGCGTCTGGTTGACCGGGATGGCGAAGCCGAGGCCGATGCTGCCGCTCTGGCTCGTCATGGACCGGCTGAGGGTGGCGATCGCCGAGTTGACGCCGACGACCTCGCCGCGGCCGTTGACGAGCGGGCCGCCCGAGTTGCCGGGGTTGATGGCGGCGTCGGTCTGGATGGCGCTGATGTACGCGGTCTCCTCGCCGCCCCCGCCGCTCTCGTCGCCGGCGATGACCGGCCGGTTGAGCGAGCTGACGATGCCGGTGGTGACGGTGCCGGTCAGGCCCAGCGGCGAGCCGATCGCGATGACGGGGTCGCCCACGACCACCTGGTCGGAGTTGCCGAGCGTGATCTCGGGAGTGCCGAACGTCTCCTCGGGCTTGAGCACCGCGAGGTCGGAGCCGGGGTCGCGGCCGACGATGCGGGCCGTCGTGGTCTTGCGGTTGTTGAACATGATCTTGATGTCGCCGCCGCCGGCGGCCAGGGCGACCACGTGGTTGTTCGTCACCACGTACCCGTTCTTGATCAGGAACCCGGAGCCGGAGGCGCCCTCGGTGTTGCTGCCGTTGCCGACCTCCAGCGAGACCACGCTGGGCAGCACCCGCGCGGCCACGCCGGCGACGGAGGTGGGGGCGCGGTCGACGTTGCCCGTGGGGATGGGGCCGAGGCTGTAGGAGGGGTCGGTGCTGCCGCTCGGGCGGGTCAGCAGGTAGGTGCCGACGCTGCCGAGCCCGGATGCGACCAGGGCGACGACCAGGGCCAGCACGAGCAGCATCGGGGTGCTGGGGCCGCGGCGGGGGGCCGCGACCCTGGTGGCGCCGGGCGGCGGCGCCCAGTTGGCGCCCATGGGCAGGGCGTTCGGCGGCGGCGGCGGGCCGCTCCCGCCGAACGGGCCCTCGCCGCTGGGGTTGGTGAAGGAGCCGGGGCGCTTCTCGCCGCTGCCGAAGAACGGCCACTCGCCGGTCGCGTACGCGTTCTCGCCGGCCGGGCCACCGAAGCGCGGTCCTTCGCCACCGGGATGCCCGAAGGACGAACCTTCGCCGCCGGGGTTGCCGAAAGCCGGTCCTTCCCCACCCGGATGCCCGAAGGTCGGACGCTCGCCACCGGGGTTGCCGAAACCGGGGCCTTCACCACCGGGGTGCCCGAAAGAGGGACGCTCACCACTCGGATGCCCGAAGGGCGGGCCCTCGCCTGAGTCGCCGAAGCGGGGTGACTCGCCGTAGGGCGAGCCTTCGCCACCTGGATGACCGAAGGACGGACCCTCGCCGCTCGGGTTGCCGAAGGACGGACGCTCGCCGCCCGGATGACCGAAGGACGGGCCTTCGCCGCCGGGGTGTCCGAAAGAGGGGCGTTCGCCGCTCGGGTTGCCGAAGGACGGGCTCTCGCCGCTGGGGTGGCCGAAGGCGGGGGGCGGGCCGGGGGGCTCGTACGCGCGGGTGTCGCCCGGGCGGGCCGGCTCGTCGTAGGGGTGGGAGGTGCCGAAGACGGAGGTCTCGCCGGCGTCGTCACCGCCGGGGGTGGGCGGCCGCCCGTCCTGCCGGTCTCCGGCGGGGAGGAACTCCGGCCGGCCCTGTGGCTCAGGGTGTCCCGACGGCGTGCGTCCTTCGGGGCGCGTCTCGTCGGTCATCTAATCCACCACTCCTTGCTCACGACACCGCAACCATGGTCTGTACGGCATACGGGTGCTGTAAAGCAATTGTCAGCCCGATTCTCCTGACATATCCCGATCTCAGATCGTATGCCCCTCACGCCATGGACTACGCCATCACGAGTATCCCAGCCGGGATCGGTCTCAAGGAGTGGCGGTGGACGGCGCGCCCGTGGGCGTCGGCTGCACGCGCTTGACGAGCTCGACCGGCGGGGTCTGGGTGTTCTGCCCGACGCCGGATACGGCGAAGAACGTGCCGAGCGCCACGGCCGCCGACACGACGCTGACCGCGACGTACGTGCCGCGCCTAGTCGCGCGGCCAGGGCCCGAGGAGGCGCCACCAGTGCCGTTCCTTCGGGGCCGGTTGTCCAAAGGGGCGATGCTGTGCGGCCCCGGGATGGGCACCCCTCCGAACGTACGCGTAGGGAAAGGCCGCTCCCTGGGCGGCAGCGGACCGCCGGGCTCGGCCATGCGCAGCAGCGACATGGTGAGGTCCGCGGGCAGCGCGGGGGTCTCCAGCGAGCGCAGGCGGGACTTGAGCGCCCGCACCGACTCCACTTCTCTCCTGCAGTCGGCGCAGAACGTCAGGTGGGCCAGCGCGCGCTCTCGCTCGGCGTGATTGAGTTCGCCGTCGACGAGCGCGGATATGCGTTCTTCAAGGTGAGCCATGTCAGACTTCCTCCCCACGGGTTACGGTCGGGGGGAGTTGGGAATTACGGGGTGCCCGATGTTCGAGCGCCTCGCGCAACTGTGCCCGGCCACGGTGAATCCGGCTTCTGACCGTTCCCAGCTTGACGCCGAGCGTGGCCGCGATCTCTTCGTAGGACAATCCCTCGATGTCACACAGCACGATCGCCGCCCGGAACTCGGGTGCGAGCGCGTCGAGAGCGGCCTGGATGTCAGGCTCCAGGTGAGCGTCGTGCAGGGCCTGCGCCGGCGACGGCTCCCGGCCGCGAAGCCGCTCGGCCGCGTCGTCGGCCAGTCCCTCGAACCTGATGCGCTGCTTGCGCCGCGCCATGTCGAGGAACAGGTTGGTCGTGATCCGGTGCAGCCAGCCCTCGAACGTGCCGGGGGTGTAACTGGACAAAGATCGGAAGACCCGGACGAAGACCTCCTGGGTCAGATCCTCCGCGTCGTGGACGTTGCCGGTGAGACGGTACGCCAGCCGGTAGACACGCGCGGAGTGGGTCCGCACCACTTCCTCCCAGGTGGGAGGGGTCCATTCCGGTTCGGGGACCATGCCGGGGACATCGGACAACGGAGTATCGGCCTGGTGGTCACTTTCGTCCACCAGCACTCCTCTCTCTGGGACCACCGCTACCGTCATAGTGCCTGGTTTTGTCCCTTCGTGCGCACTCACTGCCATCCGGACCGGCAAAGCCCGTTTAAACCTGCAACGCCTCGAGGCCCTCCTGAGTTCCCGTCCCGGCACTACTCCCCTAGGCTGCGATCGGTGACCAATCGCACGAAAGTGGGGGGAGGAGGCCGATGACCAGTCCGTTGGAGGCCACTCTGGCCTATGCGGAGCAGTTTCATCACGAGGATGAGATCCTGCACGCGGCGCGGCAGCGCGGGCTGGAGATGGGTGCCCCGCCCATCCTTCCCGGCGGCGGCGCGGCGCTCCGCTTCCTCGCCACCGCGATCAACGCCAAGTCGGTGGTCGAGGTCGGCACCGGCTGCGGCGTCTCGGGGCTGTGGCTGCTGCGGGGCATGCGCGCCGACGGCACGCTCACGAGCGTCGACGTCGAGCCCGAGCACCAGCGGCTCGCCCGGCAGGCGTTCGCGGAGGCGGGCTTCTCGGGCGGCCGGGTGCGGCTGATCACCGGGCGGGCGCTCGACGTGCTGCCGCGGCTCTCCGACGGCGGCTACGACCTGGTCTTCGCCGACGCGGCCAAGCAGGAGTACGCCGACTATCTCTCCGAGGCGATCCGCCTGCTCCGCGTCGGCGGCATCGTGGCCTTCGACAACGTGCTCTGGCACCACCGGGTGGCCGACCCCGCCCAGCGCGACCCCGACACCGTGTCGCTGCGCGAGCTGGGCAAGCTCGTGCAGGCCGACGACCGGCTGCGGTCGGTGCTCATACCGCTCGGCGACGGCCTGCTGGCCGCGGTCAAGGTCTCCGGCTGAGGCGCGTCACAGCCCGGACAGCCACTCCAGCAGCACGCGCACGCCGAACCCGGTGGCGCCCTTGGTCAGGAGCCCTTCGTCGACCGTGCTCCGCCCCACCCCGGCGATGTCGAGGTGGGCCCACGGCCGGTCGCCGGCGAACTCGCGCAGGAACAGCGCGGCCGTGATCGAACCGGCGCCGTAACGGGAGCCGATCTCGACGTTGGCCAGATCGGCCACCGGCGACTCCAGCGCCCCGGCGTAGTCGTCGATCAGCGGCAGCCGCCACAGCCGGTCGCCGCTGGCCTCCCCGGCCTCCAGCAGCCGCTTGGCCAGCTCGTCGTCGGAGGCGTAGAGGCCGCCGCGGTGGCGGCCGAGCGCGACGGTGACGGCGCCGGTGAGCGTGGCGACGTCGACGACCACGTCGGGGTCGAGCCGGGCGTCGGCGTAGGCGAGCGCGTCGGCCAGCACCAGGCGCCCCTCGGCGTCGGTGTTGAGCACCTCGACGGTGCGCCCGCCGTACGGTCTGATCACGTCGCCGGGGCGCTGGGCCGTGCCGGACGGCATGTTCTCGGCGGCGGCCACCAGGCCCGTCACCCGGATCGGGAGGCCGAGCCGGGCCAGCGCGCCCATCACGGCGATCACCACGGCGCCGCCGGCCATGTCGGTCTTCTGCGTCTTCATGTTCTCGGTGGGCTTGAGCGACAGCCCGCCCGAGTCGAAGGTGATGCCCTTGCCGACCAGCACCACGTGGCGCTCGGCGGGCTCGTCGGGAGTGTAGGAGAGCTGGATGAGCCGCGGCGGGCGGGCCGAGCCGCGGCCGACGGCCAGGAGGCCGCCGAACCCCTCGGCCTGGAGCTGCTCCTCGTCCCAGACGCGAATCGGAACGCCCTGCTCGGCGGCCCGCTCGGCCAGCCACGACGGGCCCTTGACCGACGACGGCATGTTGGCCAGGTCGCGGGCCAGCGCGACGGCCCGCGCCACGCTCTCGCCCCTGCGGACCTGCTCCTCGTCGGCGCCGACGAAGGTGATCGCGCCCACCGGCCGCTTGCCCGCCGAACCGATCTTGAACGAGTAGGCGGCCAGCAGCGCGGCCTCGGCGAAGGCCCGCGGGTCGCCCTCGGGCGTGACCACGGCCAGCGACTCCTTGCCGCGGGCGCGGCGGGTCAGCGTGGCCGCGGCCTTGCGCAGGGCTCGCGGAGATCCGTCGCCCACCCCGTAGAGGAGGACGCGGCCGACGCCGTCGCCCCTGGCCACCGGGACCTCGACGACCTCGCCCGCTTCTCCCTCGGCCTCGTAGTGCGCGAGCAGCCCGGCGACCGGCACGTGCAGGTCGAGCTGGAGCGCCGGGGCGAGCGCGGAGTCGTAGGGGACGGCCAGCAGCGGGGCGTCGTCGGGAACCTGGGCGACCACCGAGGCAGCGGTCTCGATCGGCACGTTCTCTCCTCATACGTCGGCGACCCTGGCACGCGGGTGCACGCCAGGGCCGTGGGGTGAAGATCGGTCGGAAGCTCTAGCCGACGACGTTCTTCAACGCTTCGCCGAGAGCCTTGGCCTCGTCCGCGGAGATCTCCACGACGAGCCGTCCGCCCCCCTCCAGGGGGACCCGCATGACAATGCCGCGCCCTTCCTTGGTGACCTCGAGCGGACCATCGCCGGTCCGCGGCTTCATCGCCGCCATGCGTGCATCCCTTCCTGCCTTGGGCTCCCGCGGCCCGCGATCTCCGACCTCCGACCTCCCGAAACGGGTGGTCGGCGTATTCACGTCTTCTGTGATGTCCTATTCTCCCGCATCGAGAGCCCTCATGGGTAACGATCTCCTCCCAGAATGCGTTGTCGAGCGGGGCGAAGCCCTCCAAACTGGACTTCGTGCACGCACGCGCCGCTCTGTTCGACCTGTATGGAGACCACCTGCGCTCTCGCGGTGGGCAGGCGTCCGTGGCCGCTCTCGTCCGATTGATGAAACCCCTGGAAATCGCCGCACCGGCCGTGCGTACAGCCGTTTCCCGCATGGTCAGGCAGGGCTGGCTGCGGCCGGTCCGGCTGCCGCGCGGGCCCGGCTACGGTCTCACCCCGAAGTGCGTCAGACGGCTGGATGAGGCGGCGCTGAGAATTTACCGAGCCGGAACCTTGAGCTGGAACAGCCGCTGGCACCTGATCGTGTTCCCGCCCGTCAAGGAACGGCCGCGCCGCGAGCGGATCAGGATCACGCTGGCCTTCCTCGGCTACGCGGCGCTTTCCGAGAGCACCTGGATCGGCCCGCGTTCCTCCGCCGAGCTGGACCACCTGCTGGAGAGCGAGGGAGTGCGGGCCGATAGGTTCGAGGCGGCACTGGAGGGAGACCCGCGCGAGCTGGTGGCGCGGGCCTGGGATCTGGACGCCATCGGCGAGGCCTACGAGCAGTGGCACGCCGAGGCCGACACACTGATCACCGCCCTGCCCGCCCAGGCCAGGCCCGACCTAGTCTTCGCGACAAGGAGCAAGCTCGTGCACGGATGGCGGAACTTCCTGTTCCGTGACCCCGGCCTGCCGCCCGAGCTGCTGCCCGCGGGCTGGCCGGGTGAGAAGGCCAGGGCGTTCTTCGAGCAGGAGGCAGCCCGGCTGCTGCCCGCAGCCGCCGCGTTCGTCGACAGGGAGTTGCATTGATCCGTTATGACGTGGCCGACGCCGTCGCCACCATCACGCTCGACCGGCCCGACGCGATGAACTCGCTGACGGCGGAGGTCAAGACCGCCTTGCTGGACGCGCTGCGGCGGGCGGCGGCCGACCCCGGCGTGCGCGCCGTCCTGCTCACCGGCTCGGGCCGGGCCTTCTGCGCGGGGCAGGACCTGCGCGAGCACGCCGCCAACCTGGAGGCCGGCCGCGGCCTGGACAACACGGTGCGCGAGCACTACAACCCGATCATCGAGCTGATCACCACGATGGACCAGCCGGTCGTCGCGGCGGTCAACGGGGTGGCCGCGGGCGCGGGCGCCGCCCTCGCCTTCGCCTGCGACCTGCGGATCGCCTCGGAGAAGGCCAAGTTCGCACTGGCGTTCGCGGGCATCGGGCTGGCGCCCGACTCGGGCGCCTCGTGGACGCTGCAGCGCCTGGTCGGCCTGGGCCGGGCGACCGAGCTGATGCTGCTCGGCGAGCCCGTCACCGCCGCCCGCGCGCTGGAGCTCGGCATGGTCACCCGCGTGGTGCCCGCCGACGACGTGCTCAAGACCGCGCACGAGCTGGCCGTACGGCTCGCGCAGGGGCCGACGAAGGCCTACGGCGCCACCAAGCGGGCGCTGGCCCACGCCGCCGCGCGTCCGCTGCCCGAGGCTCTGGCGCTGGAGGCCGACCTGCAGGACGCGTGCGCGGCCACCGACGACCACCTGCGGGCCACGGCGTCGTTCCTGGCCAAGGAGCAGCCGGTCTTCCACGGCCGCTGACGGCGCGCGGGCTCAGGCCCGCGCCACGCAGCCCTTGATGTGATCGTTGACCAGCCCGATCGCCTGCATCAGCGCGTACGAGGTGGTCGGGCCGACGAACCTGAACCCGTGGCTCTTCAGCTCCTTGGCCAGCGCCTTGGACGCGGGGGTCACGGCGGGCACGTCGGCCATGGTCGCGGGCACCGGCGCGGACGGGTCGGCATATTTCCAGACCAGGTCGGATAGGCCGCCCGGCACCTCCATCGCCGCCCTGGCGTTGGCGACCGTGGCCTCGATCTTGGCCCGGTTACGGACGATGCCCACGTCGGCGAGCAGCCGCCGCACGTCGTCCTCGGTGTACGCGGCCACCTTGGTGATGGCGAAGCCGTCGAAGGCCGCACGGAAGTTCTCCCGCTTGCGCAGGATCGTCAGCCACGACAGGCCCGACTGGAACGCCTCCAGCGTCACCCGCTCGAAGACCCGGTCGTCGCCCCGCACCGGGCGGCCCCACTCCTCGTCGTGGTAGGCGAGGTAGAGCGGGTCGGCCATGCCCGCCCACGAGCAGCGGATCACCTCGCTCACGCCCGCCCGTCCCCCTCCTTGCCGCCGTCTTCGCCGCCGGTCTTGTCCCCGCCGCCGTCGCCGTCTTTTCCGCCGAAGACCCGCACCAGCTCGCCTGCGTCGCCGGACCCCTCGGAAGACCGTCGCCGTGTCTCGTCGCCCGTCTCGTCCCGGTCCGCCGAGCTCTGCTCGGCCTCGTCCCGCTCCGCCAGACCCTGCTCGGTCTCAGACCGTTCAGACTCGTCCCGCTCCGCCGGGCTCTGCTCGGTCTCGGGGTCTTCGGGCTCGTCGTGTTCGGATGATGCGGCGAGGTCCTGGCCGTCGGGACCCACCCAGGAGACCGGCTCGTGCTCGACGCCGGCCGGCGCCTCCAGCGCGGACGGGGGCACGTGACCGTTGGACGGCGGGCCGCTCTCGGCGGTCAGCGCGAGGGGCGAGGCGGGCGGCTCGTGCTCGGTGCGCGGCCCGTTGCCCGGCGCGGCGTAGACCTCCTGGCGGGCGTAGAGCCTGCTCGACAGCAGCTCCGACACCCGCTGCTCCAGGATCGCGATCCTGGTGTCACGCGCGCTGATGGCGTTGGCCATCCGGCGCAGTGACTCGTCGACGCTCTGCGTGTGGTAACCGATGAGGTTGACCGGCAACTGCAACGCCAGGACGTCGACCGCCGCGAGATTGCCCGCCTCGGGAAGGTTGAGCGGCGGCACGTCCGGCGGGAACTCGGTCAGCTCACCGCCCTTGCCCAGGGACACCAGAACCACGCCGGCCAGGATGGCGAGCGCGGCGATGGCGAGGATGACCAGCAGCACATTGGCATCGTACTCATACCACCGGGGCACGAGTCCCGCACTTGCCCCACCCGGTGCGCAGCCGGACGCTCAGTCGACGGCCTCGCTCAGCTCCTCCACGCTCGGCCGGACGGGCTGCGCGCGGGCTTCGAGATGGGCCAGCGCCTCGTCGACCGTGGTGGTCCAGGAGATGGCGTCGAAGACGCCGGCGCGGGTGAACCCGGCGTCGTACATGCCGCTGACCAGGTCCCTGAGCGGCCGGTAGAGCCCCCAGGGATCGAGGATCACCAGGGGACGGTCGTGGATCCCGAGCACCCTGGCCGTCCAGATCTCGAACAGCTCCTCCAGCGTGCCGATGCCGCCGGGCAGCACCAGAAAGGCGTCGGACCTGGCGTCCATCTGGCCCTTGCGCTCGCGCATGTCGGCCGTGACGATCAGCTCGTCGGAATCCTCGTCGGCGATCTCGATCTCGACGAGGACCTGGGGGATGACGCCGATCGTGCGGCCGCCGGCGGCGCGGGCCGCCCTGGTGACCTCGCCCATGCAGGAGACGGTCGCGCCGCCGCTCACCAGGGTGTGGCCGCGCCGGGCCAGCTCACCCCCCACCTCGGCCGCCAGGTGGAGGTACTTGTCGTCGATGTGCCGGCTTGAGGCGCAGAAGACGCAGATGTTCACGGAGAGCCAGCCTATTGCGGCTCGGCCACCTGCGCCCTGACGGACTCCTCCTCGTCCTCCCGCCGGCGCGACCGGTTCAGCTCGGAGTCGGTGATGATCCGCACCGCCTCGTCGACGTCGTCGGTGACCGTGATCAGGTCGAGGTCGTGGGGGGCGATCTTGCCGGTGCCGCACAGCTGGCTCTTGACCCAGTCGAGCAGCCCGCCCCAGAACTCCGAGCCCATCAGCACCACGGGGAAGCTGGTGACCTTGTGGGTCTGGACCAGGGTGAGCGCCTCGAACAGTTCGTCGAGCGTGCCGAACCCGCCCGGCAGCGCGATGAACCCGCACGAGTACTTCACGAACATGGTCTTGCGTACGAAGAAGTAGCGGAACTCGATGCCGAGGTCCACGTAGTCGTTCATACGCTGCTCGAACGGCAGCTCGATGCCGAGCCCGACCGACACGCCGCCGTCGACCTCGGTGGCGCCCCGGTTGGCCGCCTCCATGACGCCGGGCCCGCCCCCGGTGATCACCGCGAAACCGGCCTGCGCCAGCGCCCTGCCGAGCTCCCGGCCCACCTTGTACTCCGTCGAGTCGGCGGGAGTCCTGGCCGAGCCGAACACGGTGACCGCGCGGGGGAGCTCGGCCAGCTGGCCGAAGCCCTCGACGAACTCCGCCTGGATCCGCAGCACGCGCCACGGGTCCTGGTGCACCCAGTCGGCGGGCCCCTGACGGGCCAGCAGCCTCTGGTCATGGGTCGACTCGGGCACCAGGTTGCCGCGCACCACCGCCTGGCCTTGCCGCCGTTCGCGGCGATTCGCTCTCATACGGACCACGCTATCCCTCAACAGTTCGCTGGATGTCCGGTATCTGCCTACCCTGCGGGGACGGGGCCGGGATGCCGCCAGGAAGGCCGCCGGAAGAATCTTGAAAAACTTCCCGGGAAACCTGGAACCAGATTTCGCGACCCCTGCGTCTAACCGGCGAGGGTGCTGCTCGGGACTGAAAGTGGCTCTCCCCGTCAAATGGCCGGCGAGGAGAGCCACTTTCACTGTTTCCGGCCCCCGGTGAGCCAGGCGCGCATCGCCCGCTCGCCCTCCACGATCTTCTCCAGCGTCACGTACTCGCCCTGCTGGTGTGCCAGATTGGGGTCGCCGGGGCCGTAGTTGACGGCCGGGACGCCCAGGTCGGAGAAGCGCGCCACGTCGGTCCAGCCCAGCTTGGCCCGCGGCGTGCCGCCGACGGCGGCGGTGAAGGCGGCGGCCACCGGATGGGTCAGGCCAGGCCGCGCCCCGGGCGCCGCGTCCACGAACGCGACCTCGTACGCGTCGAACACCTCGCGCACGTGCGCCCGCGCCCGCTCGACCGTCAGGTCGGGGGCGAAGCGGTAGTTGACGGTGACCACGCACTCGTCGGGGATGACGTTGCCGGCGACGCCGCCGCGCACGCCGACCGCGTTCAGCCCTTCGTGGTACTCCAGCCCGTCGACCACCGGCCGCCGCGCCTCGTAGGCGTTCAGCCTAGCGAGCACCGGCTCGATGCCGTGGACGGCGTTGACCCCGAACCACGACCTGGCGCTGTGGGCGCGCTTGCCGGTGACCCGGATCTCGGCGCGCAGCGTGCCCTGGCAGCCGCCCTCGATGACGCCGTCGGTCGGCTCCATCAGCACGGCGAAGTCGGCCGCCAGCCAGCCGGGGTGCTCGCGGGCGACCCGGGTGAGCCCGTTGCGCGCGGCCTCGATCTCCTCGCAGTCGTAGAAGACGTACGTGACGTCGCGCACCGGGTCGGGCACCGTGGCCGCCAGCTTCAGCGCGACGGCCACCCCGGCCTTCATGTCGGAGGTGCCGCAGCCGTAGAGCAGGCCGTCCTCGACCCGGCTGGGCAGGTTGCCGGCGACGGGCACCGTGTCGAGGTGACCGGCGATCACCACCCGCTCGGCCCGGCCCAGCGTGGTGCGGGCCACGACGGTGTTGCCCGACCTGTCGACCTTCAGGTGCGGCAGCCCGGTCAGCGCCCGCTCGACCAGCCCGGCGAGGTGCTCCTCCGCGCCGCTCACGGACTCGATGTCGACGACGGCCGCCGTCAGCGTGCGGACGTCCTGCGTCAGGTCAAGCATCAGGTGTTCACTCCGTGTTCGCGCAGCACCTCGTTGAGCGCTGCCTTGTCGTGGCGCCGCCCCGGCTCCAGGCGCTTGAGCACCAGGACGCAGGGCAGCCCGAACGTCCCGCCGGGGTACTCCTTCTGGCGGGTGCCGCCCACCGCCACGCACCAGTCGGGGACGCGGCCGCGGGCCAGCTCCTCGCCGGTCTGGACGTCGACGACGGGCATGGACGCCGACAGGATCGTGCCGGCGCCGACGACGGCGCCGCGGCCCACCCGGGCGCCCTCCACGATCATCGCCCGGCTGCCGATCAGCGCGCCGTCCTCCACCACCACCGGCGCCGCGTTCGGCGGCTCCAGCACGCCGCCGATGCCGACCCCGCCGGACAGGTGGACGTCGGCGCCGATCTGGGCGCACGAGCCGACCGTGGCCCAGGTGTCGACCATGGTGCCCGGCCCGACGTAGGCGCCGGTGTTGACGAACGACGGCATCAGCACCACGCCCGGCGCCAGATAGGCGCCCCAGCGGACGATCGCGCCCGGCACCACCCTGACCCCGTCGAAGGAGGTCTTCAGCGGCACCCTGTCGTGGTGGTGGAAGTCGCCCACCTGCGACCTGGCCATGCCGAGCACCTTGAACGCCAGCAGGATCGCCCGCCTGGCCCGCTCGTCCACGACCACCTCGTCACCCGACGGCCACGCCACCCGCGCCTGCCCCCGGTCGAGCAGGTCCACGGCGGCCACCACCGCGGCGCGAGCCTCCGCGTCGGCCGGTGACAGCTCGGCGCGCCGCGCCCACAACCGGTCGATCGCCGGTGACAGGGTGCTCACTTCGGTCATGGCCACGGAGCCTATCCCGCCGGGTAGGTTCTACAGCGTGCACCTGCGCTTCTCACGGGGAGTCATCACCATCGCGGCGATCGTGCTGATCCTCGCGGTGGGCATCTCCTTCGGCGTCTACCAGTTGCTCAAGCGGGCGCCCAAGCCCCTGGCCGTCCCCGAGGCCCACTGCGTCGTGCGCACCCCCGGCGGCGATCGGGAGATGGACATCGAGCAGGCCCGGATCGCGGCCACCATCGCGGCCGTGGCCGCCCGGCGCAAGCTGCCGGAGCGGGCCGTGGTGATCGCGTACGCGACGGCGCTGCAGGAGTCCAAGCTCTACAACCTCGACTACGGCGACCGCGACTCGGTCGGCGTGTTCCAGCAGCGCGAGTCGCAGGGGTGGGGCACCAAGAAACAGATCATGGACCCCGTCTACGCGACCGAACGCTTCTTCGCCGCCCTGGTCAAGGTCAAGGGCTACCGCAAGATGCCGGTCGCGGAGGCCGCCCAGGAGGTGCAGCGCTCGGCGGCCGGCTACGCCTACGGCCCCCACCAGGAGGAGGCCGAGATCCTCGCGGCGGCGTTCACCGGGCGCGTCCCGCGCGCCGTCCACTGCTGGTATCCGCCGGAGACGGGCCAGGCCGGCGATGCGCAGGCGAGCGGCGGCAAGGCGGGCGCCGAGCAGGCCGCCGCGCCCCGGCCCAAGACGGCCCAGGCCCGCCGCCAGCTCAAGCGGGCGCTCGGCAGCACCACCGTCACCGGCAGCAAGCGCGGCTGGCTGATCGCCGCCTGGTCGGTGGCGCACGCGCAGAAGTACGGGCTGAGCCGGGTGGAGTACGCCGGCGCCCGCTGGTCCAACGACACGCGGGTGGAAGGCTGGGTCGACGGCAGCGCGTCCGGCAGCCGGAAGGTCGAGCTGGCCTGACTAGGAGGAGGCGCGGCTGATGATGCCGATCGAGCCGGGCGGCAGCGGCTGCGCGTACGCTGCCGTCCACGCCTGGCCCTGCACCCGCTCGAACGACAGCAGCCGCCCGTCGGTCGACCGGTAGTCGGCGAAGTCGAGCAGCCCCCTGTCGGGCTTGCTCGTGCTGCCCTCCGACCGGAAGGCGGCGGTGCCCCGCTCCAGCGGGTGGAACTCGACGTCATCCATGATCAGGCTGCTCCGCGCCGGGACCATGCCCTGGGTGGGCACGTCGGTCCAGAGCAGCACCTCCAGGTGCGGCGGCTGGTCGGGGGTCTGGCCCTTGCGCATCTCGACCGTCAGCCACTGGACGCGGCGGGCGCCGTCGCGCAGGCGGTACTCGACCCACTGCTGGCCCTGCCACGACACGTACAGGGCGCCGAGCACGCGCACCGGCGACCCGAGAACCTCGATCTTGTCGCCGACCCTGAGCGTGCGCGGGTCGGTGTAGTCGATGCCGGCATGCCCGGCCGCCGCGACCGGCGCAGGTAGCGGGGGCTCGGCGGGAGCGACCTCGACCGGCTGCTCGACCGCCGTGCGGTCCTTCCTGTCCTGGCGCAGGGTGGCCAGGAACGCCCCAAGCAGGAGGAGGACGGTGGCGATGCTCAGCCCGAGAACGACCATGGAGGTCATGCTCATCGTACGGCTCGCTCCACTCGCGGTTCGCCTCGGCGAACGCCCGGTATCTACTTGTGTTGCTGTTTATCCGGCTCGCCCCTTCCGACGACGGGAGGGGCGTTTGAGGGGCGATCCTACTGGAGGCGGCGCACTGCCGCATCGATGCGTTCATCAGTGGCCGTGAGCGCGACCCGGATGTGCCGCCCACCTGCCGGTCCGTAGAACTCACCGGGCGCGACCAGAATGCCGGTTTCGGAAAGCTTGCCGACCTGATCCCAGCAGTTCCGGCCGTCGGACGCCCACAGGTAGAGCCCGGCCTCGGAGTGGTCGACGCGCCAGCCGGCCCGTTCCAGCGCCGGACGCAGCAGGGCGCGGCGCGCGGCGTAGCGCTCGCGCTGCTCGTCGGCGTGGCGGTCGTCGCCCAGCGCGGCGGTCATCGCCGCCTGCGCGGGCTCGGGCATCAGCATGCCGGCGTGCTTGCGGATCTCCAGCAGGCGCTTGATCAGCGCGGGGTCGCCGGTGACGAAACCGGTGCGGTATCCGGCCATGTTGGACCGCTTCGACAGCGAGTGGACGGCGAGCAGGCCCTCGTGGGACCCCTCGCACACGTCCGGGTGCAGGATCGACACCGGACGCTCCTCCCAGCCGAGCTCGATGTAGCACTCGTCGGAGGCGACGATCGCGCCGCGCTCGCGCGCCCAGGCCACCACCTTGCGGAGGTGCTCCACGGGGAGCACCTTGCCGGTCGGGTTGCCCGGCGAGTTGACCCAGACGAGGTCGGCCTGCTGCGGGCCGAGCGCGAGCAGCCCGTCGGCGGCCGTGCCCGCGGCCCCCGCCAGCCTGGCCCCCACGTCGTAGGTGGGATAGGCCAGCTCGGGGAAGACCACCCGCTTGGCGCCGAGATAGGTCGGCAGCCAGGCGACGAACTCCTTGGAGCCGATCACCGGCAGCACGTCGCGCTGGTCGACCCGTACGCCGTGCCTGCGCGCCAGCCAGCCCGCGGCCGCCTGCCGCAGCGCCTGGGTCCCGTGGGTGAAGGGGTAGCCGGGGCTGTCGGCCGCCCGGGACAGCGCTTCCTGGACGAGCCCCGGCACCGGGTCCACGGGAGTGCCGACCGAGAGGTCGACGATGCCGCCGGGGTGCGCGCGGGCGCGCTCCTTGTACGGCTCCAGCCGGTCCCAGGGGAAGTCAGGCAGCTTGTTCACGGTTCTCCAGGCTCATACGTACGGGCTGGGACCGCGCACCCGCACGGCGGGCACGCGGCGCGTGCGGCAACGGCCTGCCGCCCCGCCGTGTGAGCGGCCCGCGCGCGGGCCGCTCCGGTTACTCGCTCTGCGGCGGGAGCGCCGCCACGACCGGGTGGTCCTTTTCGATCTTGCCGACCTTGGACGCGCCACCGGGCGATCCGAGGTCCTCGAAGAAGTCCACGTTGGCCTTGTAGAAGTCCTTCCACTGCTCGGGAAGGTCGTCCTCGTAGAAAATCGCCTCGACCGGGCACACAGGCTCGCACGCTCCGCAGTCGACGCACTCGTCGGGGTGGATGTAAAGCATGCGCTCGCCCTCGTAGATGCAATCGACGGGGCACTCCTCGATGCACGCCTTGTCCAGGACGTCCACGCAAGGCTGCGCGATGACGTAGGTCACCTCGAGCTCCTTCTTCTCCGCACCATGGCATGACTCTGACCGCGGTTTGCTACGCCCTAGTATTGCCGTGCCTGCCAGGCGACTGAAACGGAGGGTGGCAAACTCGTGGCCGCTCGCCTCGTGATCACTATCTCAGCATCCGACGTCGGAGCGCGCGTCACCACGCGCAGGCGGGTCCCGGAAGGGTTCAGAGACGCCGTCGGCATGCTCGAATCGTGGGAGGGCGGAGTGCTGCGCGTCCGCAAGCGCGACGGCACTCTCGTGGAGATCCCGGAGGAGACGCTGGTCGCGGGCAGGGTGGTTCCGGCCGCGCCTCCTCGACCTGGACGGAAGTAACGGTAAGTATTCATTGTGTGACCGTACGTACCTGCGCCGCCGTAGCCGCCATCCTCGCCAGCGCCGGATGCGGCGCGTCGCCGTCCGCTGAGCAGCCCGGCTCCGGGCCTCCCGTCAACGTCCATGCCGCCTCGCTCAAAGAGGGCTTCGGCACCATGGAACGGCTGGTCCAGGCGGCCCAGAAGGAGGGCACGCTCACCGTCGTCGGGCTCCCCCGCGACTGGGCGAACTACGGCGAGATCATCGACGCCTTCGCCGAGGAGTACGACATCGAGGTCAAGCAGCTCGAACCGGGGGCCAGCAGCCGCCGGGCGCTCGACACCGCCGCCAAGCTCAAGCCCGACGTGTTCGACCTCACCCTGGAGGAGGCGGTGGGCGCCGGCGGGCGGTTCGCGCCGTACAAGGTGCAGGGCTGGCTCGACGTGCCCGACCACGTCAAGGATCCGGCCGGCGCCTGGTACGCCGCCTACGGCGGCTACATGTCCATCGGGTACGACCCCCGCGCGGTGCCCGCACCCGCCTCCTTCGCCGATCTGGCCAAGCCCGGGTACAAGGTGGCGCTCGACGGCGACCCGCTGCGCTCCCAGGCGGCGTTCTCCGGCGTGATGGCTGCCTCCCTGCGGGCCGGCTCGCCGCAGCCGCAGCAGGGGGTGGCGCTGTTCGCCAGGCTCAAGCAGGCCGGGCAGCTCACCAGTCCGGCCTCCGCCAACACCGTCGTGACCTGGGACCACGTCAACGCCGCCCGCGAGGCCCGTGACTCGGCCGCCTGGAAGGTGGTGATCCCGAGGGACGCCCCGCTCGGCGCCTTCCACGTGCAGGCGATCGACAAGGCCGCGCCGCACCCCGCCGCCGCCCGGCTGTGGCAGGAGTTCCTCTTCTCCGACCAGGGCCAGAACCTGTTCCAGAAGGGGTGGACGCGACCGGCGCGGGGCGAGGCGATGCTCATGCGCGGCACGCTCGACACCGAGCAGGCGAGCAAGCTGCCGAAGGCTCCCGGGCCGCCCGTGCTGCTGACGATCCCGCAGACCGACGCCGGGAAGACCTACGTGAAGAAACAGTGGGCAAAAAGCACGGGGTGATACCGGTGTGATCAGGTATGTCGCTGCGACAAACTGGCTCTAAAGTGAACCGACACTACGGCCACGGGGGCCCGATGTCTCACGATTGAGAGCTGATCGTCTTGCGATATGACACACCGGGCCTGGAGCGGTGGAACAGTCGCGCCTACGACAGCAGCTTCGGCTACGTCTCCACCCAGGGCGCGCCGCTGGTGGACCTGCTCGACCCGCAGCCGGGTGAGCGCGTCCTTGACCTCGGCTGCGGCACCGGCGTGCTGACCGCCCAGATCGCCTTCCGCGGCGCCGAGGTGCTGGGGATCGACGGGTCCTCCGCCATGATCGAGAAGGCGCTCGCCCAGTATCCGGGCATGAACTTCATCGTCGGCGACGCGCACGACTTCACCGTGGCCCGCCCGTACGACGCCGTCTTCTCCAACGCCGCGCTGCACTGGATGAGCCGCGACCCCGACGCCGTGATCGCCAGCGTGCGGGAGGCGCTGCTGCCCGGGGGGCGGTTCGTCGCCGAGATGGGCGGGGCCGGCAACTGCGCCGAGCTGACCACGGCGATGCTGACCGCCTGGCGCGAGCACGGGCTGCGCGAGCCCGAGCTGCCGTGGTACTTCCCCTCCCCCGCCGAGTACGCCCGGCGGCTGGAGTCCGAGGGTTTCGTCGTGCGGCTGCTGGAGTACTTCGACCGGCCGACGCCGCTGGAGGAGTGCCCTGGAGGGGCCGCCGACTGGGTGAGGATGTTCGCGTCCTCGGCGCTCGACGGGCTGGCTCCCGGCCTCGTCGATCCCCTGCTCCGGCGGGTGAACGAGCTCGCGGCGCCCGCGCTGCGCCGGGAGTCCGGCTGGATGGCCGACTACGTGCGCCTACGGTTTGCCGCCGTTCGGCGCTGATGCGTAGTGCAGGATGCGTAGGGCTGTTTTGCCGGACTATGGTCTCTTCAGTGGGTGGCGCGATGATGGCACCGCGACACGGCGTCGCATGGCCCGCGACGGCACGGCGGCGTGAGGGGCTGGTGAACGGAACGGGATGAATTTCTGCCTGAGCGACCTCGTACCACCGTTGAGGTGGAGCGACACGTCCACGATCACGCTGCTCACCGGGCAGCCGGGGCTGCCGGACGCCTGGTGGCGCAGCCTGCCCATGCCGCGGGTGCTCGCGGCCATCGGGCCCGAGTCGCTAGGTGAGCTGCTCACCGAGATCGCCATCGAGCACTGGCCCGCGGCCGCCGTGGGTGACGTGCTGCCGGCGCTGCACATGCTCGACCCGGACGAGGCCGACGAGCCGCACGTGGCGATCGCGCTCGACCGGGCCGGGTCGTGGCCCGGGCTGCTGGCGCTCACCAGCCGGGAGCTGAGGGACCAGCCCTTCGTCCAGGCCCGGCCGGTGCTGACGGCGCTGTTCTCCGCCGCCCTGGTGCGTCTGTCGCCGTCCTCCGGCGCCGCCCTGGGCGAGGGGGCCGCCCGGCCGCTCGTGCGCGAGTCCGCCGGGGAACCCGCGTCCCTCCTCGCCGAACAGCCGGTGGACGAACCCGCGCCCCTCCCGGGCAGCGCCACCCCCAGGGAACTCACCCCCGTCGACGACGCGGCCGAAAACGACCTCCAGGGTGACCCCGCGCAAAAGGACCGAACGCCTCACGGGGACCTCGCCCTTGACGAGGACCGGACGCCTCGCTCGGACCTCGCCCCCGAGCGGGACCATGCGCCTCACGCGGCCCTCAGCCGCGACGAGGACCGGACGCCTCGCGGGGACCGCATCCCAGAAGAGGACTCCGGCAAGGACCGCGCTTCCGAGGAGGACCGGGCGCCTCGCGCGGGGCTCAGCCCCGACGAGGACCGCGCCTCCAGCGAAGAGCACGACCTCGCGGACCGGGCTGGCGCCGACGCGGCCCGTACGGACGGCGACACCGCCGATGACGAGCGACCCGAGGCGGCACAGGTCCCCACGTCCCACAAGGAGCTCGCCTCCGTAGACGGCGACACCGCCGACGAAGAGCATCCCGAGGCGGCGCAGGTCCCCACGTCCCACAAGGAGCTCGCCTCCATAGACGGCGACGCCCCCGACGGGACGGAAACCCCCGAAGAGGACCTCCAGGGCGACCCCGCACAGGAGCCCCGAGCGCCTCGCGAGGGCCGCGCCCTCGACGAGGACGGGGCTCCTCGTCCGGGCCTCGCCTCCGACAAGGACCGAGCGCCTGGCGCGGACCTCGCGCCCGACGAGGGCCGAGCGCCTAACGCGAACCTCAGCCCCGACGAAGAGCAGGCGGCTCGCACGGACCTCGGCTCCGACCCGGAGCAGGCGGCTCGCACGGACCTCGGCTCCGACCCGGAGCAGGCGGCTCGCACGGACCTCGGCTCCGACGAAGGGCGCGACTCCGTCGAGGGGCGCGTCTCCGATGAGCGCGGCTCCGGTGAAGAGGGTGTGGCGGGGCGCGAGCTTGCTCCTGTTGGCGCCGATCTTCAGGACGGTGACACCGCCGACGACGAGCGGCCCGAGGCTGCCGAGGAAGGTGGCGACTCCGGTGGGGCGGAGACGCCGGAAGGCCGCCGGGAGGATGCGGCTGAGGAGGGCGTCGCGCCGGGGTTCTTCGCTGTGCAGGGCTCGGATGGGCGGCAGGAGGAGGCCGGTGGGGAACCGGTGGAGGCCGCCCCTGGGGCTCCGGAGGAAGACTCGGATCTGCCGCAGCTCATAGAGGCCGCGTTCGCCCATCTTGACGACAAGAGCTGGGCGGTCGCCCAGAACCGGGTGTTCACCGACCAGCCGTCGGCCGTGGACCAGCTCGCCAAGCTGTTCGCCGTGGCCCCCGCCGAGATCACCGCCACCGAGGACCGGCTGCGCGCCATGCTCGACGAGTGGCTGGCCAGCGACGAGGCCGCCCCGTACCGGGCGCACCTGGAGGAGCTGCGGGAGAAGATCGGCCCGTCCGCTCCCAAGGAGCGCCTGATCAAGGCCGCCGACTGGCACGGCAAGGAGATCAAGGCACTGGAGGTGCCCGCCTGGCAGTTCGTGCTCGCCACGCTGCCCGACCGGCCGCTGCCGCAGCGCTCGCCGGCGTCGCCGTCGGCGTTCAGCGCGCCGTACGGCAAGCTGCCCGAGCCGCCGCCCCCCGCCTTCGCCCCCAAGCCAGCCCCGAAACCAGTACCGAAGCCGGTCCAGAAGCCGGCCCCGACGGGGCTGCCGCCCGGGTTCATGCCGCCCGATCCGGTGCCGTCGCAGTTCCAGGCGTTCGCCCCGGCGGTGCCGGTGCAGAGCGAGGAGAACGGCGCGGCCGGCAAGCCGTACCAGCCGCTGAAGGACGTCTCCCAGACCAGGCGCTGCTTCCGCCAGCCCGACGGCCGGTGGTGGCTGCGCGTGGACGTGACGGCCGAGCAGCTGAGCGGGGGCGAGTGCCCGCTGCCGACCGGGTTCGCCGCGTACCTGGGGCTCTCGCCGGGCGAGAGCAAGGCGGCCAGGAGCGCCGCGGGCGAGCTGACCATGACGTGGCACGGCCGGCCGGTGCTGGAGTCGATCGACAGGCTGCTGGCGGACGTCGGCGCGAAGGAGGGCGGTCACCTGTTCCTCACGCTGTCGGACGAGGGCGTGCTCCGGGCCCGGCACCTGCCGGTCGCCGCGGCCGGCGCGGAGAAGATCACCAAGGCGCTCCGCCTGGTCGGCTACACGGCCCCGGGCGGCACCCGCGACCAGGCGGCGCGGGTGATCGCGACGAGGATCGGCATGACGGGCCCGGTGAAGCTGCCGGACCTGCTCACCAGGCTCCGCGAGCGCGGGGACCGCGACCTTCTCCAACTCCTGGACTGATGCGGTGCCGCGGCTCGCGATCGGCCCTGAGGTTCCCAGGGAACTCGGCGCACTGGCACAGCCGGTGCGCCGAGACGCCGTGGTCGCGCTGCGGCGGTTCCTGCTGAACGTGTCGGGCGCCCCGCATCCCGAGTCGGTCAGGGGCGCCAGGGACCCCCGGGTGGCGACTCTCCGGCTCGCCGGGGGGCGCCGGGGGGTGGTGGTGCGCCGGCGGGACGTCTACTGGCTGCGCACCGTGCTGCCCGACCCCGAGGCCTGGTCGTACGCCGCACGGCACCGGTACGGGATCAACCCGGTGCTCGGCGTGGTCGAGGAGTGGGACGCCGAGGCGCTGGAGCGGGTCGAGCCCGCGTTACGCCGGTCGGCGGGCGTCGCGAGGCTGTTCGACCCGATCTGCGACGGCGACCTGCTGGCCCTCGGCATCGACGTGCACGCGCTGCCGCTGGTCCGGCTCATCACCACCGAGGCGGACGTGGCCGCGCTCGAGCCGCTGCTGCCGCCCACCCAGTACGTTCCGCTGGCGGTGCTGGCCAGGGGCGGCACGCTGGCCGAGGCGTGGCGGGAGCTGGACGGCTGCCGCGCCTTCGACGAGGACCCCGAGGAGCCGGTCGACGCCGAGGACCTCCACCAGGCGCTGCTGCGCAGCCCTGACCGGGCCGCGTTCGCCGCCGACAAGACGGAGCTGGACCGGCTGCTGACGGCGCCCGAGTGGTGCGTGTTCCCGCATCCGCCGCAGCACCGGCTGTCCAGGGCCCGTTACGACCATCCGGTGCTGGTGGTGGGCGGGGCCGGGACCGGCAAGACGGTGCTCGCGCTGCGCCGCGCCGCTCACCTGGCCGCGCACGGCAGCGGGCCGGTGCTGCTGGTGACGTTCTCCCAGGGGCTCTGCGACGAGCTGACCGGCCGGCTGGACCAGCTCGTCCAGGACGAGCCGATGCGCAAGCGCATCGAGGTGGACAACCCGGAGCGGCTGGCGATGCGCATCGTGGCCCAGGTGGAGGGCCGCCGCCCGGCGCTGGTCGGGCCGGGCGCGCGGACCATGGACGAGCTGATCGACGAGGCGCTCCGGCTGCTGTCGAGGACCACGGGAGATCTGCTCGACGACGTCGAACCCGGGCGCAAACCGTACCGGCACATCGTGGTGGACGAGGCGCAGGACGTCAGCCCCGCGCAGTGGCGGCTGCTGCGGGCGGCGGCGCCGCGCGCGGCGGACGACCTGTTCATCGTCGGCGACCCGCACCAGCGCGTCACCGACACGCGGGTCGCGCTCGGCGCCGTCGGCATCCCGGCCGTCCAGTACACGCTCAAGGTCTCGCACCGGCTGCCGCAGGAGCTGCTGACGTTCGCGGTCCGGCTGCGCGGCGGCGGGCCCGCCGACGGGCTGGTCAAGGGCATGTCGGCGCTGTACGGGTTCCGGTCGGGGCGGTTCGGGCCGCGGCCGGTGGTCCGCGCGTACGAGAGCGAGGAGGCGGAGCTGGCCGGCCTGGAGCGCACCGTCGCCGACTGGCTCGACGAGGGCGTGCCCGCCGACCGGATCGCGGTCGGGGCGCGCAACCAGGGGCTGGTACGGGCCGCCAAGCGGGTGTTGCGGGACGTTCCGGTACGGGTGTCGACGTTCGCCAACCTCAAGGGGCTGGAGTTCGACAGGGTGGCGCTCATCGGCGTGGCCGAGGGGGTCGTGCCGGAGCGCCCTCCCGACGATCCGGGCGCCCGGGCCCGCGCGCTCCAGCGGGAACGGAGCATGCTGTTCGTGGCGTGCACCCGGGCCCGGACGATGCTCTACATTTCGCATTCCGGAAGAGGTAGCCCTTTTCTGTCCTTCTGATCACATAGTCTGAACTGCGGATATCTATCGTTGCCGGTTGGACCCCAATGAACCTCAGTCTGAGCGACATCGCGCCACCACTGCGCTGGACCGCACCTGGCCAGATCGCACCGATCGCGGAGGAGCCACAGCTGCCCGAGGCATGGTGGCAGGCGATCCCGCTCGACCGGGCGTGCGCCATCGTGGGCACGCAGGTCGTGGCGGGCCGCCTCGCCGACCTCGCCGTGGCCTTCTGGGGGCATCTGGTGCTGGGCGACATCCTGCCGCTGCTGCGCTTCTCCGACCCCGCCGAGGCCGAGCGGACACCCGAGACGCTCGGCAAGGACGTGGTGCAGAAGCTGTTCGGCGGCGTGCTCGACCGGCTGCTCGAACCCGCGGCAGCGGTCGCCGCGCCCGTCCAGCAGGACAAGCCGCTGCCTGAGCTGGTCGACGCCCTGTTCGCGGCGCTGGACGAGCGGCAGCGGGCCATCGCCCGCGACCGGCTGTACGCGGCCGACCGGGCCACCCTGGACGAGCTGGCCCAGCGCTTCTCGGTGACCAGGGAGCGGATCCGGCAGATCGAGCGCGACCTGCGCGACCACGTGGAGCTGTGGCTCGCGGGGCCGGAGGCGGCGGCGCTGGTCGCGCACGTCACGTGGCTGCGCGGCCGGCTCGGCTCGGCCGCGCCCGCCGACGACCTGACGGCGGCCGTGCCGTGGCACCGCGCCGAGCTGCGCACGCTGGGCATCCCGGCCTGGCGGTTCGTGCGCACGCTGCTGACGGGCTACGAGCAGACCGACGGCTGGCTGATCGCGGGCGGCGCCGACGACCTGCGGGAGAAGACCCGCCAGCTGTTCGCCGACGGGCCGCACCCGCTCGCCGAGGCGGTGACCATGGTGACCCAGCTCGGCGTCCGCGAGGACGTGGCCGAGCGGTGGATACTCGCCGTGCCCCAGCTGCGGCTGCTCGACGGGCACGTGGTGCCGTGGCCGCGCAGCATCAACGACAAGGCGGAGGCGGTGCTGGCCGTCTCCGGGAAGCCGATGTCCCCGGAGGAGATCCAGGAACGCATCGGCGAGGACTACAGCCTCGTCGGCATCCGCAACCAGCTCACCGCCGACGACCGGTTCCTGCGGCTCGACAGGAACAAGTACGGCCTGACCCGCTGGGGCGGCGACCAGTACCTGGGCATCCGGGAGATGATCGTCAGGGAGATCGAGCGGGCCGGCGGCGAGGCCCCGGTCAGCACGATCGTGGCCAACCTGACCTCCCGCTACGACGTCAGCGAGAGCTCGGTGCGCGCCTACTCGGGCGGTCCCGGGTTCGAGCGCAGCCAGCGCGGCTGGATCCGGGTGGCGGGCACCTCGCCCTCCGGGGAGGCGGGCGCTTACCAGCCGCGCAAGGACGTCTCGGAGACCCGGCGCAGCTTCCGCAGCCGCGACGGGCGCTGGTGGCACCGGGTGGACGTGAACGCCGAGCACCTGCGCGGCTCCGGCTCGCCGCTGCCGACCGGGTTCGCCGCGCACCTGGGCATGGCGCCTGGCGGGTCGCTCACCGCCTCGACGTCCTCCGGCGACGTGGTCATCAGCTGGCACAACCAGCCGACGATGGGCTCGATACGCAACGTACTCGCCGACTTCAAGGCGAGCGAGGGCGACCACGTGTTCCTCACCGTCTCCGACGGCGGCGAGCTGCTCACCCGCTACCTGCCGGCCGCCCCTCCCGGGATGCCCGCGCTGAACCGGGCCCTCTACCTCATCGGCTACACCGCGCCGGTGAACTCCGAGCTGGAAGGGCTGCGGCTGATCGGCGCGCGGGTGGGGCTGCCCGAGACCGCCACCCGCGAGGAGGTCCTCGCCCGGCTGCGCGAGCGGGGTGACCGCGACATCCTCGGCTTCCTGGGGAGATGACGGCTAGGGTCGAGGCATGCTGCGGATCTACGACACGCTGACCGGGCAGGTCGAGGAGATCGCGCCCGCCCGGGGGCTGCGGATGTACGCCTGCGCGCCGCCCGTCCACCGCCGGGCGAACCTCGGCGACCTGCGCCCGGCGCTGCTGTCCGATCTGATCCGCCGGGTCCTGGAACGGCATCGGGTGCGCATGGTGGTCTGCCTGGGCGTCGACGACGTGGGCTGCCCGGTGGAGAGCGCTCGGGCGTACGAGGAGGCCTCCGCCCGCGACGCGGCGGCGCTCAACCTGCGCTCGCCCGAGCTGTCCCCGCGCGCCGCCGAGCACGCCGGCGAGGTGGTCGAGCTGGTCGCCGCGCTGGTCGAGCGCGGTCACGCGTACGCGGCCGACGGCGGCTGGGTGTTCTTCGACTCCGCCGGCTCTCCCTCGTACGGCGAGCTGTCCGGGGAGAAGGACCCGAACGGCGGGGATGGATTCCCCCACGACGGGGAGCGGTCCCCGCACGACGGCGGGGATGGATTCCCCCACGACGGGCCGGAGCGGCGGCGCCCGGCCGACTGGGCGCTGTGGCGGCCCGCGGACGGCGAGGCGGCCTGGGACTCGCCGTGGGGGCGCGGAGTGCCCGGCCCGCACGTCGCTTGCTCGGCGATGTCGTCGCGGCGGCTGGGCGACCGGGTCGACATCCAGACCGGCGGCACCGAGCTGATCTTCCCGCACCACGAGGCCATGCGCGCCCAGTCGGACGCGGCGGCCGGGCACGAGGTGGTCCGCCGCTGGGCGCACAGCGCAGGGCTGGCGCCGAGCGGCAGTGCGCCCGGTCCCGACGGGGTGACGCCCGGCGACGGGCCGCGGGAGCTGGCCGAAGTGGCGGAGGCCGGGCTCGACCCGCTGGCGGTGCGGTTGGCGTTCCTGCGGCACCACTACCGCGGCCCGCTGGACCTCACCTGGGACGTCCTGCGCGCCGCCGACGGCACCCTGCGACGCCTGCGCGCCCGGGTGGCCGAATGGTCGGAGTCGCCGAGCGCGCCGATGGCCGCCGCGTACGTCCAAAGGGCCGAGTCCGCGCTGGACGACGACCTCGACACCCCTGCCGCGCTGCGTGTCCTGGAGGAGCTGGAGCGCGACGACGCGGTGCCGCCGGGCGCGAAGTTCGAGTCGTTCCTGCACCTGGACCACGTCCTGGCTCTCGACCTGCCCGCCGACATCGGCAAGCCCCGGCCCTGAGCGGGCGGCCCGTCGCGGTGTGAGGTCGGGCGGACGGCATGGCAGGAGCCGTCCGCCCGGGATGGCGCCGTCCTGGTGCGGGGGTGTGGACGGTAGCGCGCCAAGCGAAACGATAGGCAGATCTCGGGTTGCATCTGGGTTGCGAGGTACCTCCCGGTGCGTGGAGGAAAACGCGGTGTGACGGCGGCGAGAGGAGTCGGCGGGGGCTGCCAAACTGGGTGCCAGCCCGGGGAGTATGGAGGTTTTCGTGAGGTTGAGGCCGTACGCGTGGATGCCGGGGCCGCTGCGGTGGTTCGCGCGGGTGGTTACCGTTCTCCTGGCGATCGCGCTGGTGCTCGCGGCGGTGCTCGTGGTCACCGTGCGGCAGTCGTTCCCGCAGGTGGAGGGTACGGTGCGGCTCCCCGGCTTAACCGGGAATGTGGAGATTTATCGTGATAAATACGGAATCCCGCACATCTACGCCGACACCGCCGAAGACCTCTTCATGGCCCAGGGCTTCGTGCACGCCCAGGACCGCTACTGGGAGATGGACTTCCGCCGCCACGTGACCGCCGGCAGGCTCTCCGAGCTGTTCGGCGCGACGACCCTCGACAGCGACAAGGCCATCAGGACCATGGGCTGGCGCAAGGTGGCCGAGCAGGAGCTGCCCGAGCTGACCGAGCGCACCAGGCGCTTCCTCGACTCCTACGCCAAGGGTGTGAACTCCTGGACCGCCGCCAACCCCAACGCCTCCGACCGCAGTCTCGAATACTCGATTCTCAAGGCGCAGAACGGCGCATACGACCCTGAGCCGTGGACCCCGCTCGACTCCGTGGCCTGGCTCAAGGCCATGGCCTGGGACCTCCGCTCCAACCTCGAGGACGAGATCGACCGCGCCCTGGCGCTCACCGCGCTGCCGCCGGAGCGGGTGGCCCAGCTCTACCCCGGCTATCCGTACGACGAGCACGAGCCGATCGTCACCCGGGGCACGATCGACCGGGAGCGCTTCGACCAGACCGCCGAGCCTCGCACCCGGCAGGACACGCGGACCGGCGCGCGGGCCCTCGCCCAGGCGGCGCGGGCGCTCGACGCGGTGCCCAGCACGATCGGCGCGACGGACCGGGAGGGCATCGGCTCCAACTCGTGGGTGGTCTCCGGCGAGCACACGAAGAGCGGCAAGCCGCTCCTGGCCAACGACCCGCACCTGTCGGCGCAGTTGCCCTCGGTCTGGTACCAGGTGGGCCTGCACTGCCGCGTGCCGAGCGAGGCGTGCCCGTACGACGTGACCGGGTTCTCGTTCTCGGGCGTCCCCGGCGTGATCATCGGGCACACCGACAAGATCGCCTGGGGGTTCACCAACCTGGGTCCCGACGTGGCCGACCTGTTCCTGGAGAAGGTCGACGGCGACACGTACCTCTACCAGGGCGAGCAGGTCCCGCTGGAGACCCGTCAGGAACGGATCGAGGTGGCGGGCGGCGCCCCGGTCACCATCACCGTCCGCAGCACCCTGCACGGGCCGCTGGTCAACGAGGTCATGGGCGCGGTGGAACCGAGCGGCGAGGCCAACGCGGTGGCCCTGTCGTGGACCGCTCTCATGCCCGGCCGCACCGTCGACGCGATCTTCGAGCTGAACCAGGCGGGCGACTGGCACGAGTTCCGGGCGGCGGCCGCGCTCTTCGAGGTGCCCGCGCAGAACCTGGTCTACGCCGACACCTCGGGCACCATCGGCTACCAGGCGCCCGGCCGCATCCCCGTGCGCAAGTCGGGCGACGGCACCGTGCCCGTGCCCGGCTGGACCGGCGAGTACGACTGGAACACCGCGCCCATCCCGTACGACCAGCTCCCGTCGGTGCGCAACCCGGCGGAGGGGTTCGTTGTCACGGCCAACAACGCCGTCATCGACCCCCGGCGCTACCGGCCGCACCTGACGGAGGACTGGTCGTACGGATACCGCTCGCAGCGCATCCTCGACCTGCTGCGCGAGGAGATCGGCAAGGGCCAGGTGGACGCCGCGACGATGGCGCGCGTCCAGCGGGACGACCGCAACCTGTTCGCCGGGACCCTGGTGCCCTCGCTGATGGCCGTGGACCTGGCCGGGCCCGCCAAGGAGGCCCGCGGGCTGCTCGACGGCTGGGACGGCGCCCAGGACGCGGGATCGGCCGCCGCGGCGTACTTCAACGCGGTCTGGCGGCACCTGCTGGAGCTGACCTTCCACGACGAGCTGCCGGAGGGCGCCAGGCCGAACGGGGGCGACCGCTGGTACGAGGTCGTCGCCGGGCTCCTGCGCGACCCCGACGACCCGTACTGGGACGACACCCGCACCGAGGGGATCACCGAGCGGCGCGACGACATCCTGCGCCAGGCCATGGCCTCGGCCTTCCAGGAGCTGTCGGACCTGCTCGGCGACGACGTGAAGGCGTGGCGCTGGGGCGACCTGCACGGGCTGAAGCTCACCCACGGCTCGCTCGGCACCTCGGGGATCGCGCCGATCGAGGCGCTGTTCAACCGGGGGCCGCTGGCCTCGGCGGGCGGCAAGGACGCGGTGAACGCCACCGGCTGGAACGTGCTGGAGGGGTACGCGGTCACGACGGTGCCGTCCATGCGCATGGTCGTGGACCTGGGTGACCTGGACGAGTCGCGGTGGATCAACCTGACGGGCGCGTCGGGGCACGCCTTCCACGAGAACTACTGGGACCAGGCGGAGCTGTGGGCCAGGGGCGAGATGCTGCCGATGCGCTCGGACGCGGGCTCGGTGACCAAGGCCGCCGTGCACACGCTCCGGCTCCGCCCCTGACCGTTCAGGTGGCGAAGGCGCGCGACTCGCCCACGGCCAGGTCCCACAGACACTCGCGGGGCAGGCCGTGGGCGGCCCACTCCTCGCGGATCCACTCCAGGGGCCGCAGCAGCGGCTCACCGGACAGCACGAACGTGCCCCAGTGCATGGTGGCCATCCGGTGCGCGCCCACGTCCAGGAAGGCCCGTACGGCCTGCGGCGGGTCGACGTGGGCCGGCTCCATCGCCCACGGCGGCTGGTAGGCGCCGACCGGCATCAAGGCCAGATCCAGGCCGGGGTGGCGGGCGCCGATCTGGGCGAGCCGCTCGCCGTAACCGGTGTCGCCGGCGAAGTACACCGACCCGCCGATCACCCACCCGCCCCACAGCGTCTTGCAGAAGTCGAAGAGCGTGCGCCTGCTCCAGTGGTGGGCGGGCACGAACTCGAAGCTCACGCCGCCGACGGTGGCCGACTCCCACCAGTCCAGCTCGATCACCTCGGTGAAGCCGCGATCGGTGAACCACTTCGCGAGCCCGGCAGGCACGAGCATCGGCGTCGTCCTGGGCAACCGGCGCACGGTGGGCCAGTCCAGGTGGTCGTAGTGGTCGTGGCTGATGACCACGGCGTCGATCGGCGGCAGGTCCTCCCAGTCCAGGCCGGGCATGCTCACGCGGGCCCGCACCCCGGGGATGCGCCGTGACCACACCGGGTCGGTGAGGATCGACAGTCCGCCCGTCCGGAGCAGGTAGGTCGCGTGCCCGACCCACGTCACGGACGTCTCCCCCCGCGCGACCGGGGGCAGTTCGCCGCCCGCCACGGGGATGCGGGCGGCCTCGCTCAAGTCAGGGGGGAAGGCGGTGTGCCAGGCGATGCTGAGCACCTCCCGCAGCCCCGACGGGGTGTCGGTGAGGCGGTCACGATAGCTCTCGGGTCTCTTCGGAGCACGGATGATCTGCGTCATGGAGATCCCCTGCCCCGCGTAATGGATCAGTCACGCGCGTGGAGGCTCACCTGCGCGTCCGCGCCAGCGGGGCTGCGCCCGCCGGTAGCCGCCCTCGTCCAGACCGGCGAGCCGTTCGAAGGGGTTGTACGACGCCTGGTCGCCGCAGACGATCACCGAGACCAGCATCGCCAGCAGGTACAGCGGGAGCATGGGCAGACCGGCGCACCAGGCCCACTGGGTGGCGTGCCTGCTCTCGTGACCGATCAGGGTCTCGTCAAGACCATCACGTCTGGTGATCACGACGTTCCCCACCGTGAACGCCCCGGCGATGGGGAAGCGGAAGCGGTAGCCGCAGGCGAGCACGAGCCCGTCCGGGCCGGATCGCCTGGTCGCGCCGCCGATCGCGGCGATGAGCAGGCCGAGTGGAGTGGTGAGATTAAGAAAATTGATGACTCGGCGGAACCGATATCGCCTGTCCATGCGTCTCAGTCTTGACCAATCTTGACAAATCGGAATAATGATCTGAGTCCTGAAATCTCCTAGAAGAGCAGGATTTATGAGATTCACCATCCTGGGCGCGCTGCTGGCTTCCGCGGCACTGGCCGGAGCCGGCGGAATCGCGATCACCCAGACATCAGCCACCGTCCCCTTACGCGTCGCCGACTCCCCAGCCGCCGCCGCGGCGGCGTTACCCGCCACCACCGCCCCGGGGGCGTACGTGGCGAAGACCGAGATCGTCGAGAGAGACGGCGTGACCTATCTGGACGTCGCCGTCACGTACGAGACCGCGGCCAAGTTCAGCGTCAGGCAGCGGGTCTGCAAGCGCAAGTCCTGCCGTACGGTGCGTGTCGGGCTCACGGTGGCCTCGGGCACGGGCGAGGCCGCCAAGCGGCTCGGCCGCGGCGACTACTGGCTGCGCGGCAAGCCGAGGATCAGGATGTGGCCGCTCCCCGGCCCCACGGTCACGGTCACGGAGCCCCCGGTGACGGTCACGGAAACGGTCACCGAGACGGCCACGGCGACGGTCACGTTCACCTGTCAGCCCGCGCCTCCGACGGAAACGCCCACGTTGACGCCTACAGCGACGGTCGATCCCACCGTCGACCCGACAGTGGACCCGACGGTTGATCCCACCGTCGACCCGACAGTGGACCCGACCGTCGATCCCACCGTCGACCCGACGGTCGACCCGCCCCTGGATCCCACCATCTCCCCGACCGTCGACCCGACGGTGGATCCGACTATCAGCCCGACCGAGATCCCGACATGTCCGGAGCCGACCGAGATCCCGACGGAGGTTCCCACCGACCTGCCGACTGACACTCCGACCGACACCCCGACCGACACGCCGACCGACACCCCGACCGATGTGCCCACGGACACCCCGCCCCCGACGGAGACCGTGACGCCACCGGCGCAGTGATCACGTTTCCCCGGCCCGGCGGCCTCCCTTCAGCCGCCGGGCCGGGAGAAACATATTGCTATATCCAGTGAATTTCATATAGCGCGCGGCGACAGATCATTCACATGCCTGTCGCGCTATTAAGCAGCGCTTTCATCGGCCCTGCTGCACTTTACCCGGCGGAGCCGAGCCCTCTTCCGGATATCCGCGCAACAGCCACGATCCCCCCGACGAGGGCAACATCAGAAATGCCGCGACCGCGGCCACCATCCCGCCGTAGAGGTACACGTGCCCCGACGCGTCCCCGGCGATCACCAGATCCCCCGCGCCCAGTCTGAGCGAGAACGCCGACGACACCAGCACCCACCCGGCCGACGTGACGGCGGCGGCCGCGCGCCCGCCCATCAGCCTGCCCGCACCCAGGGAGACACCGAAGATCAGCACCAGCCAGAGCACCGCGGAGACGACCGGGAGACCCGGCCACGCGCTGTGGGTGAACCCGCCCACCACGCCCATGACGACGCCCAGCACGAAGAGCATGCCGTAGGCGGCTCCCCCCAGCGCCGACTCGACCTGGCTGCGTTGCTCCATGTCGGTCGAGGTTAGTGGATGCCGGCGAACAGATCGTTCTCCCGCTCGTACGGCTCGCCGAGCCCTCCTGCCTCGACCGGAGGACCGGGCACGGCGGGCCCGCGCTCCCCGATGGCCAGCACGAAGTGCTCGACTCCCCGGATTTCCTGACCGACGTGGTTGGAGAGCGCGAACCACGGCTCGGACACCGTGATCTGCGTGTGGTGCGCGCGCATGGCCGCCGCCTTGTGGCCGAGCCAGGGCCGGGCGTCGATCTCCGTGGTGACGACCCCGTCGGGGTCGCCGAACGGCATGTCGTCCACGCTCGCGACGGTGAACGGGGCGCCCGCCTCCAGCAGCGCCTCGTTGGACCGCGCCAGCACCGACCTCGGCGTGGCCGTGTGGTAGAACTTCGCGATCCGCCACGGCTCGCCCTCGCCGAATCCCGGGTCGGCCGCCAGCTCGAACGCCCGCCGGGAGACGCGGTGGGCCTGGATGTGGTCCGGGTGACCGTAATGCCCGTTCTCGTCGTACGTGACGAGCACCTGGGGCCGCACCTCGCGGATGACCGCGACCAGCTCGCCCGCCGCCTCGTCGAGGTCGGCCCGCCAGAACGCGTCGGGCCTGTCGTTGGTGGCGACCCCCATCATCCCGGAGTCGCGCCAGCGCCCTGGGCCGCCCAGGAAGCGGTGGTCCTCGACGCCGAGCGCCTCGCAGGCGGCGGCCAGCTCACCGATCCGGTGGTCGCCGAGCACGTCGTCCTCCTCGGACGCCAGGTGCGAGAGCTCCACGGGGATGATCTCCCCCTCCTCGCCCAGCGTGCAGGTGACGAGCGTGACGTGGGCGCCCTCGGCGACGTAGCGGGCCATCGTGGCGCCGGTCCCGATCGACTCGTCGTCGGGATGGGCGTGCACGAGCAGCAGCCGTCGGTCAATCATGCTCCGAGCGTAACAACTGGCAGGATTGGGCCCATGAGTGAGAGCTTCCCGCGCCTGTCGGCCAGGACCCGCCGCTTCACCCTGGGAGTGCCCAGGGGCTTCACCATCTCCCCTGACGGCGCGCGGGTGCTGTTCCTGCGCACCAAGTCGGGCACCGACCCTGTGACGTGTCTGTGGGAGCTCGACACCGAGACTCACGTGGAGCGGCTGGTCGTCGATCCGCGCTCGCTCGACTCCGGCGACGAGGACCTGCCGCCGGAGGAGCGCGCCCGGCGCGAGCGCAGCCGCGAGCAGGCCGGCGGCGTGGTGTCCTACTCGACCGACGCGGAGGCCGCCACGGCGGCGTTCGCGCTGTCCGGCGGCCTCTACGTGACCGACCTGGCCGCCGCGCGCACCCGGCGGCTGGAGACGGCGGGCGCGGTCATCGACCCCCGGCTCTCCCCCGACGGCCGCCGGGTCGCCTACGTCACCGGCGGCGCCCTGCACGTCCACGACCTGTCCACCGGCGACGACCGCGTGCTCGCCACCCCCGAGTCGGAGACCGTCACGTACGGTCTGGCGGAGTTCATCGCCGCCGAGGAGATGAGCCGCATGCGCGGCCACTGGTGGTCGCCTTCCGGCGACGCCCTCCTGGTGGAGCGGGCCGACGAGGCGCCGGTCCACACCTGGCACATCGCCGACCCGGCCAACCCCGGCCGGCCCCCGGCCGTCCAGCGCTATCCCGCCGCCGGCACGCCCAACGCCGTGACCGAGCTGTTCGTGCTGGGGCTCGACGGGTCCAGGGTCGCGGTCCCGTACGAGCACGAATACCTCGCGACGGCGGCGTGGGACTCCCACGCGCTGTCGATCGTGACGCTCTCCCGCGACCAGAAGACGATGCGGCTGCTCTCGGTCGACCCGGAGACCGGGAAGTCCACCCTCGTGCGCGAGGACACCGACCCGGCCTGGGTCGACGTCGTCTCCGGCGTGCCCGCCCACCTCGACGACGGCTCGCTGGTCTGGGTGGCCGCCGCCGACGGGGGCCACCGGCTGTTCGTCGGCGACCGCCCCGTCACCCCGCCCACCTTGCAGGTGCGCGCGGTGCTCGACGTCGACCACGACAGCGTGCTGTTCAGCGCCAGCGGCGACCCGACCGAGATCCAGCTGTGGACCTGGGACGGCCACTCGCTGCTGCCGGTCTCCACCCGGTCGGGCGTGTTCACCGGCCGGATGGCGGGCGGCGTCGGCGTGCTCACCGAGCAGAACCTCGACACCGAGGGCGTCTCCACCACCGTCGTGCGCCGCGACGGCGTGGCCGTCCCGATCCCCTCCTACGCCGAGCGTCCCGGTCTCGACCTGCGCGTCTCACTCGGCCGTTCCGGCCGTCGCGAGCTGGCGACCGCCGTAGTGCTGCCCTCCTGGCACGAGCCGGGCTCGCGGCGGCTGCCGGTCCTCATGGATCCGTACGGGGGCCCGCACGCCCAGCGGGTGCTCAACAGGCGCGGCGGCTACCTGGAGAGCCAGTGGTTCGCCGAGCAGGGGTTCGCCGTGGTCGTGGCCGACGGGCGGGGCACCCCGGGGCGCGGGCCCGCGTTCGAGCGGGAGGTGCTCGGCGACCTGGCCACGCCCGCGCTGGAGGACCAGGTCGACGCTCTTCATGGGGTCGCCGAGCAGTATCCCGACGACCTCGACCTGGAGAAGGTGGCGATCCGCGGATGGTCGTTCGGCGGCTTCCTGGCGGCGCTCGCGGTGCTGCGCAGGCCCGACGTGTTCCACGCGGCGGTGGCGGGGGCGCCGGTGACCGACTGGCGGCTGTACGACACCTGCTACACGGAGCGCTACCTCGGGCATCCCGACGAGCAGCCTGAGGTGTACGACACGTCGTCGCTGTTCGGCGACGCGGCCAAGCTGGAGCGGCCGCTGCTGCTCATCCACGGGCTGGCCGACGACAACGTGGTGGCGGCCCACACGCTGCGCCTGTCGTCGGCGCTGCTGGCGGCGGGCCGGCCGCACACCGTGCTGCCGTTGTCCGGCGTCACCCACATGACGCCGCAGGAGATCGTGGCGGAGAACCTGCTGCTGCTCCAGGTCGACTTCCTGAAGAAGTCGCTGCACCTGTAGCGGGATGACAGACCACGGTCTGATTCGGCCCTCCTGAAACCAGACCGTGGTCCGATGTGGCAGGGCGGGGCGTTCGGCCATCGTGATCGGCATGCTGAAGTCAATCGCGATGGCCCTGACGCTGGTTTTCTCGGGAGGCGCGCCCGCACAGGAGACGGCCTCACTCGACTGGGCCGCGTGCCCCGGCGACAAGATCGGCATGGAGTGCGCCGACCTGCGGGTGCCGGTCGACTGGTCCAAGCCCGAGGGGCGGCAAATCACGCTCAAGCTCGGCCGGCTCAAGGCCACCGGCCGGGCCGAGGGCTCCGCGCTCGTCGCCTACGGCGGCCCCGGCGCCCCCGGCATCGCCTACACCGAGCCGATCGTCGACACCTGGGCCGGGCTGCGCAAGCGGATGCACGTCGTGGTGTGGGACACCCGCGGTTACGGCGAGCAGTTCCGCGGCCGGAGCACGGGCCTGCCGTGCGTCTGGACCCGCGTCCCCATCCCGGCCGCGCCGCGCGACGACGCCGAGTGGGGGCGCCTGTCCGACACCAACCGCGGTCTCGCCGAGGCGTGCCGCCACAAGGACCCCGAGCTGTTCGCCAACATGAGCTCCGCCGACCACGCCCGTGACATGGAGGCGATCAGGAAGGCGCTCGGCGACGGCGGGCTCAACTACTACGGCGCCTCCTACGCCGGCTTCTACGGCCAGGCCTACGCCCGCCTCTTCCCCGGCCAGGTCCGCACCATGGTCCTCGACGGCACGTGGAACCACAGCCCGGCCGACTGGGGCAAGGAGGTGGAGGCGATGGCCAGGAGCAACGAGCGGTCGCTGACCCGTTTCTTCGACTGGTGCGCCACCGGCGGCTGCCGCGACGTCCCCCGCAAGTGGCGCTCATTGGTCGCCGGGGCCGACCGCGAGCCGGTCCGCGCCGCCGACGGCGTCGCCTACACGGGCCGCGATCTGCGCTCGTTCGCCGTCTCCTCGGCTCGCCAGGGCCGCGCCGCCTGGCCGGGCCTGGCCGCGGCGATCCGCAGGGCCCACGGCGGCGACGCCTCGGCCTTCCTCCCCGCCCGCGGCGCCCGCTACCCCGACCAGGCCACCGGGGTCACAGAGTGCACCGACTGGCCGCGCCCCACGAGCCGGTCCGCCCTCGACGCCATGACCGCCCGCCTGCGCAAGGCCGCCCCCAACGCGGGCGCCGCCAACACCATGGCCACCGCGGGCCTGGCCTGCGTCGGCTGGCCCGTCCCCGTCACCAACCCGCCCGCCCCACTTCCCAAGACCCTCCCACCCCTCCTGGGCGCCGGCGCCTGGGGCGAGTCCGACGCGGTCACCCGAGCCATGAGCACGGTCCCGGGCAGCGTCACCATCACCCACGACGGCCCCGGCCACACCCTCTACACCTCCAACCCCTGCGCCCGCACCCACATCGACCGCTACCTCACCGACAAGACCCTGCCCCCGGCTCCCGCGAAGTGCTGACGGAGGGCCCATGGGCGCAACCGTCAACCGCGGCTCACCGCCAGACGGCGATCGAGACCTGGGGCCTTGACTCTGACCAACGGCCGACTTCTATCCACAGGATCCGGCATGCTCATAATCGAACAAGATTTCTATAGCAGGCTGAACGAGGAGGCACGGACTGTGACGTGGCCAGTGCCTACACTGGGGATCGTGTCGGTTCCTTCGCCTCTCCGCGGCCCCGCGGCGGCCATCGCCTATCTCCTGGCGGCCGCACGGACCAACGGCATGCGCGTCAACCGCACCAAGCTGGCCAAGCTTCTCTACCTGGCCGACCTCCGTGCCGTCGAGCGCGGCCTCCCTCCGGGCTCTGGTGTGGAGTGGCGCTGGCGTCACTACGGCCCCCACAGTCTTCGTCTCGGCGAAGTGGAGCGCGATCTGCGCGAGGCGGGCGTCATCCTGGTGGAAGAGAGCGCCGACCCGTTCGGCGGCAACCGTGAGAGCGTCGTTCACCTGGTGGACGCACCGCAGCTGGCCATCGACGCGGAGTTCGCCCGGATCGTCGACGGCGTGCTGTCCGACTACGGGCGATGGTCCGCAGGTCAACTCCGCGACCTCACCTACCAGACGCCTCCCATGCAGGAGGCCGTCAAGCAGCACAGACGGGAAGCGCGCCTCGATCTGGCCGGCGGACCGCCACTACCCGATCTGGGATCGGGCCTGGCTCGCCTACGCCAGTGGGCCAAGGACCATCCCCTACCCGGCGACGAACCCGGCGGCGTCGAGGACCTCCTCGAAGAGAGCCAAGATCTCGCCGAACCCCGCGCAGAGGCGACCCGGCACCTACTGGAGGAATAGTGCCGGCTCCCTACGTGGCCGGAGGCGTCTACCTCGTCAGCGATAAGACTCTCCGTCTCATCCCTGAGGAAGAGCGGGTTGTGCACGACGAACGCTGTCCCGTGGTCGTGGTCACCGGCGGGCAGTCCAATGGCGACCCCGACTGGCCGTTCGTCCTCGTCTGTCCCGTTTCGAGCTCGACTTCGCGGCGGACCCGATTCGACGTGCAGCTTGCCAGGGGCCAGGGCGGCGTGATCAAGAAGTGCTGTATCCGGGTTCCCGCGGTGCAGCCTCTCATGAAGTCCGTGCTGGAAGATCGGACCGGCACTCTGGACGAGGACGTGCTGACGCAGATACAGGGACGGCTGGCCCAGTATCTCGGCCTGCTCGGCTGACCTTCCGGCGGTCAACAGCAGTTCTCCATGGCCAAGGCGGGCTGAGCGGACCGTCAGGCACGCTCAGCCCGAGGGGGTTCTCCGAAGGGTTCTTCGTTCATGCCGGACAAACGAGATGAACTGAACGCCCTCAACCGAAGCACCACCTCGGACCTCAGCACCGGCTCAGACCGGAGCGCGGTCCAAGGTGCCGTGCCAGCTTTGCCAGAGAGCGGCGTAGGAGCCGCCTTCCGCCACCAGCTCGTCATGGGAGCCCAGTTCGATGATCCGTCCGTCCTCCACCACCGCCACCCGGTCCGCGTCATGCGCGGTGTAGAGCCGGTGGGCGATGGCGATGACCGTGCGCCCGTCCAGCACCGCCGCCAGCGAGCGCTCCAGGTTCCTGGCGGCCCGCGGGTCGATCAGCGACGTGGCCTCGTCCAGCACCAGCGTGTGCGGGTCGGCGAGCACGAGCCTGGCCAGCGCGAGCTGCTGCGAGTGCGCGGGCGAGATCGCCAGTCCGCCCGAGCCGACCACCGTGTCCAGCCCGTCCGGCAGGCCGAGCACCCAGTCCAGGGCGTCCACGGCCGCGAGCGCCTCACGCACCGCCTCCTCGTCGGCGCCGGGCCTGGCGATCACGAGGTTGTCCCGCAGGGTGCCCTTGAACACGTGGTGCTCCTGGGTGACCAAGGCGACGTGCCCGCGCAGCTCGTCCAGCGGCAGGTCCACCAGCGGCACGCCGCCGACCGTGACGGTCCCGGCGCCGGGGCCGTGGATGCCGGCGAGCAACCTGCCGAGCGTCGACTTCCCCGCGCCCGACGGCCCCACCATGGCCAGCCGCTCGCCGGGCCGCACGGTCAGCGACACGTCGTGCAGCACGTCCCGCCCTTCCCGGTAGGCGTAGCGCACCTGGTCGGCACTCAGCAGCTCACCGGCGGGCCGGGCGCCGGAGGGCGCGCGGTCGTCGGGCACGTTCGCGACCCCGAGCAGCCGCGCCATGGCCGCCCCGCCCACCTGGAGTTCGTCGATCCACATGAGAAACCGGTCAAGCGGGTCGACGAGCTGCTGCGCGTAGAGCGCGGCGGAGGTGACCTGCGCCAGCGTCACCCACTCGGCGCTGTAGAGGAACCCGCCGACGAGCAGCGTCGCCACGAGCGGCACCACATAGCCCAGCTCCACCGACGGAAACCAGACGGTGCGCAGCCCGAGCGTGTAGCGTTCGGCGGCGAACGAACCGGCGATGTCGCGGTCGGCCCGCTCGCGCCGCCGCCGCTCCAGGCCGAGCGCCTCCACGGCCCTGGCGCCCTCGACGGTCTCGGCCAGCCCTTCGGTCATCTCCGCGTACGCGGCGTTCTCGCGAAGATAGCCGTCCCTGGCCCGCCGGAGATACCAGCGGGTGGAGAAGAACAGCAGCGGCGCGGCCAGCAGCATCGGCAGCATGAGCAGCGGGCTGACCAGAACGATCGCGCCCATGGTGATGACGAACGTGACGACCGCGATCAGGGTTTCCGGCACCGCGTGCCGCACCGTCCTCGACAGCGAGTCGACGTCGCGCGACGTGCGGGTGAGCAGGTCGCCGGAGCCGGCCCGTTCCACCGTCGACAGCGGCAGGGCCAGCACCCTTTCGACGAACTCCTCGCGCAGCTCCGCCAGCACCTTCTCGCCCAGCCTGGCCGAGGCCAGCACCGCATACCTGACCAGCACGCCCTGCAGCAGCAGAAACCCCGCGACGCCGGCCGCGAACAGCACCACGTTCACCGCGACGCCTCGTTCGACGTCCTCGACCAGCATGCCGAGCTGCCACGGCACCACCAGTCCGGCGACGGCGGCGAGCGCGTGCAGGGCGAGGGCGGTGGCGAGCCGCCGCGGATACTTCAACGTCAACCGCCGCGCGTAGGCGCGCACCTGCTTCCGATCGGCGACCGGAAGAATCTCGCGGGCCATCCCCCGTCACCCCTCCCCTCTCAGCTCGACATCCACTTCTCGTCCCACTCCCTGCCGGCCCCCACCCGATCCCTCAGACTCCCTGCCGGCCCCTCGACCTGATCCCTTAGACTCCCCGGCCGGCCTTTCCACCCGATCCCTCAGACTCCCGGCCCGGCCTTCGTCCTAACCCACCCCATCCGGCCTCCGCCGAGGCCGAGGCCGGCCCCTGCCCTCACCCCGAGCCGCCCCGTCCCGGCTCCGCAGCCAACCTCCAGCCGTTCACCCGGAGTCACCCCGTCCCGCCTTCGCAGTCACCGCTCCCGCCGTTCACGCGGGGCCGACCCGCCCTGCCTCCGCCGTCGCCGCTCTCCCGTTCACGCGGGGCCGACCCGTCCCGCCTTCGCAGTCACCGCTCCCGCCGTTGCACCCGGGGCCACCCCCTTCCATCTCCGCACTCACCGCTCCCCCGTTCACCCGGAGCCACCCCGTCCCGCCTTCGCAGTCACCGCTCCCGCCGTTCACGCGGGGCCGACCCGCCCTGCCTCCGCCGTCACTGCTCCCGCCGTGCACCCGGAGTCACTGGAGCCCATCTCCGCACTTACCGCTCCCCCCGTTCGCCCGATGCCGCCCTGTCCTGTCTCCGCTCTGCGTCGGGCTCCTCCTGCGGACACGTTGCCTCCCGATGTGCGACCCTTCGCCTCCCGGGGGCCGTGCCGCCCGCGCAGTCCTTGGTCGGGGGCCGTTTCTCCTCTTCGCCGCTGATCCCCTCAGGCCCACCTCTGGAGGTCCGAAACTCCGAAGGGTGCGGGATCTCGTCAGGTCTCCCCTCTCGTGACCGTGGCCGCGTATGCCGGGCAGGTGGTCAGGAGATCGCGGTGGGTGCCCTCCGTCTGGACCCGGCCGTCCTCGACGTAGATCACGTGATCGACCCGGCCCAGCACCAGCGGGCTGGTCGTGCAGACCAGCGTGGCGCGGCCACGTCGCGCCGCCGCCAGCCGGTCGGCGATGCGCGCCTCGGTGTGGGCGTCGACGGCGCTGGTCGGCTCGACGAGGATGAGCACCTCGGGGTCCGCCAGCAGCGCCCGGGCGAGCCGGAGCCGCTGCTGCTGACCGCCGGAGAACTCCCGCCCCGCCTCAGCCACCTGCGCGTCGAGCCCGCCGGGCAGCGCCTCGACGATGTCCTCCGCGCACGCCGCGTGCAGGGCCCGGCTGATCAGCTCGGGGGTCGCGGTGCCGCGCACGTCCAGCTCGTCCCGGAGGGTCCCGGTGAACAGGCGGGCGCCGTTGTCCGCGACCAGGACGCGCGCCCGGACCTCCTCCACCGGCAGCGACGCCAGGTCGGCGGAGCCGAACGTGACGTCGCCGTCGGAGTAGCGGCCCAGCCGGTCGGCGATGGAGATGGCGTCCTCCGGCCGGGCCGCGGCGAGCGCGGTGAGAGAGCCGGGCTGCAGGGTGACACCACTGTGGCTGTCGCGCAGCACGCCGCCCGCGGTGCTGCCCGTGCCGCCGGTCACCTCCGGCTCGATCGACAGGATCCGCACCACCCGGCGGGCGGCGACGTGTCCCTTGGTGAGCCGGTCGGCCGCCTCGGTGATCGTGCGCATCGGCGCGACCAGGAAGACCGCGTACGCGTAGAAGGTGACGAGCTGGCCGACGGTGATCCGGTCGTCGACGGCGAAGGCCGCGCCGACGCTGGTCACGAGCGCGATGAGCAGGCCGGGCAGCACGATCTGGGCGCCTTCGAGCAGCGACTCCACCCGGGCGACGCCGACGCCCGCGTGGCGGGCCCGCTGCGACTCCTCCCGGTAGCGCTCCGCGAACACCTGCTCGCCGCCGATGCCGCGGAGCACCCGCAGCCCGGCCACGATGTCGGCGGACCTGGTGGCCAGGTCGCCGGTCAGGTCGCGCTGATGTTTCTGCCTGCGGTGCAGGGGCCGCAGCAGCGGCCCCACGGCCGCCGTCATCACGGGCACGCCGATCAGCACCATGAGCCCGAGTACGGGCGAGGTCGAGATGAGGATCACGGTGACCGCGACGATCGCCACGACGGACCCGGTGCCGCGCAGCAGGATGTCCATGGAGCTGCCGATGTGCGCGATGTCGGAGTTGCCGACGCTGACCACCTCGCCGGTCGACAGGCGCTTCGACAGGGTGGCGCCGAGCCTGGCCGCCTGCCGGGTGGTGAGCTGGACCGTGCGGTAGGCGGCCGACAGCCAGTTGTAGACGGCGAACCGGTGCCGCATGATCCCGGTGAACGCCTGCACCAGCCCCAGCCCCAGCAAAATGCCCGACCAGGCGAGCAGCGCGCCGGTGTCCTTCAGCCTGAGCGCGTCGATGCCCATGCCGAGCGCGGCCGGGACCAGCGCCTGCGCCAGCCACCAGGTGGTGGCGAAGGCGATGCCGGCCAGGAGGGCGCGGCTCTGCCGCCGCGCGTTCCACCACAGATAGCGGAACGGGCTGCGGATGTCGGGCAGGCCGGGGTCGGCGTCAGGAAGGGAGCGCATAGCCAGTCAACAGTGGCAAAGTCCCTGGTTGATCGGCAATTGATTTATCCCGCAGCGTGTCGATCACCCGACGTTTCGTACAAGATGGGTCAGTCTGGGCGTGCCCCCTCACACCGACCTCAGGAGTACGCCACAATCGTCTCTCGTGGAGCACGGGTACACCAACAGCACGGTCGGAGACGGCGCTCTCGTCGTCAAGTGCTACCAGGGGCCCGACGCCGCCGTCCGGCTCCGGACGGAGGCGCGGTTCCTGCGGCGGCTGCGCAGACGGATGCCGGTGCCGAAGCTGCACGCGGTGACCGACACGAGCGTGAGCATGCACTACATCCCGGGCGTCCACGGTCAGGACCTGCTCGACGAGGGTCACCCTGTCGAGGTGCTCGCCGAGTGCGGCCGCGCGCTGTCCCGGCTGCACCGGATGGGGTTCGTGCACGGCGACTACGGGCCGCAGAACATGCTGTTCGACCCGGAGACGTTCAGGACGGTGGCGATCCTCGACTGGGAGTGGGCGCATCCCGGCCGGCCGGTGGAGGATCTGGCGTGGTGCGAGTGGATCGTGCGCGCCCACCATCCGGAGCACGTTCCCCACCTCCGTCACTTCTTCGAGGCGTACGGGGGGCCGGTGCCGTCGTGGGAGGAGCGTCACGCGGCGATGCTCAACCGCTGCCGCAACCTGCTGGACTTCGCCGCGCGGTGGGAGCCGGGCGGCGAGGGCGAGAAGCTGTGGCGTCAGCGGATCGACGACACCGCCGACTGGGTCGCCTGACCGTTCCGGCCTCACCGGCCGCGGCAGCCGTCCGGCTCCGGCCCGGCTCATTCAGCCTTCCCTGGGCGTGACCACCGGCTCGCGAATCCCGAAGAGCGTTTCCAGGTCGGCGAGGAGCACGTCGCCCCGGGCGCGCGCCGCCTCGATGAGATCCCGGTGGAATCCCGTCAGCGAGAAGATCGCGAGCGTGGCGGCCGAGGTGTCGTGACCGTGCTGTGAGAGCAGCCCCGCGAGCATGTCCAACCGGTCGAGATCGGCCATGCCCCCCTTGGTGATCGTCGCCTTCGCCTCGCCGACGAGGCCGACGAGGCCGACGAGGCCGACGACCGCTCGCCCGCCTCGCTTGTCCAGCGCGATGACGTCGATCTCGTGCCTGGCCCGGCCCTTCCCGTCGTCGACCACGGTCGAGGTGATCTGACCTGCGGCGCCACGCAGCGCGGTGGCCGTCTGACCCCGCAGCCACCCCCTGGCGCACTCCTCGAAGTGCGGGCCGAGGATCCGGGAGTCGAAGGCAGGTCGCGCCCTGCGCCAGGCCTCCGCTCCCTGTCCGGTCTCCACCAGGTCGCGCTGCGGCACGGTGATCAGGTTGTGGAACCGTACGATGGGGTCGACCACGCTGATCACCGGACGGCGCTCCCACAACGGATCGCTGTCGTACCGCAGGTAACCAGCGGTGACCAGCGCCTCGATGGGGCGAGTCAGCGACGTACGCGACAGTTCAAGCAAGCCGCCGATCTTGCTGGGACTCGTCGCTCCACCGGCTACCGCGTTGATGATCGCGTAGTGCAGGGAGCTGCCGGTGAAGCGGGGGTCCTCGCGGAGCAGATACTCGCTCTCGCTCTCCGAGAACAGCGCCTGGCTGGAGTCGAGAGCCGTGGCCGCGACCCAGTCGTCCACCTCCGCGAGAGACTGCGGCGGTGGCACGTTGGCCAGGTTGCGGTAACCCGGGGAGCCGCCGTAGACGGCGTGCACCCGCAGGGCCGCGTGCGGATCACCGATGCCCCAGTGGCGAGCCATGGTGGACAGGTTGAACGGATGCAGCCGCAGGTCGACGGCGGCGCGACCGCGGAGCGCCTTGGTGCCGGACAACAGTTCGTTCATCACCGAGAGCGCCGAGCCGCATACGATCACCCGGCCGCCCTCCGACCCCTCCCCCGCCTGCGACCGGTCATAGAGCAGTTGCAACAGGCCGGGCAGTTCCGGAGAGTGCGCCATCCAGTACGGCAACTCGTCGATCACCAGCAACCCACCCCGGCCCGCTGTCAACTCGATGGCCGTGGTCAGGAGGGTCTCCCAACCGGCGTCCGCCATGAGCCCGGGGTCGATGCCCGCGTACCGCGCGATCTCCGTCGCGAACCGCCGCCTGGCGAGGACCACGCCCTCTTCCACGACCGCCGTGACGTAGAGACCATGCGCGGTTTCGGCCAGGGCGCGGAGCAGGTAGCTCTTCCCCACCCGCCGCCTGCCCGACACGACGGCCAGCCGCAGTCGGCGATCCGGGTGCTCGAGAAAGCTGGTCAACGCCGACCACTCCATCTCGCGGGCCAGCACCCGCCGGGGCTTCTCCATCACGCCTCCTAATTTGTATGCTCAGAAACATACTAATTAAGCCACACCGTCCCATCGGCGATTTCGCCGACTTTACAGCTGGGCCCTTTTCCGGTTGACAAACGCGAGTCACACTCTGGTCATGTCAGAGGGGCTGCATGGCCGAGCCGCCGAGCTGGACGCCGTGCGGCTGCTGCTCGACGCGGCGCGGGCCGGCGACGGCGGCGCGCTGGTGCTGGCGGGACCGCCGGGCATCGGCAAGACCGCCGTGCTCGGCCGGGCCGCGTCCATGGCCGGTGGGTTCGCCGTCCTGCGCGCCCGCGGGGTGCCGCAGGAGTCGCGGCTGGCCGGGTCCGGGCTGCACGCGCTGCTGCGGCCGGTGGCGCGGCTGGTCCGGTCGCCGGTGCTGGCGCGGGCGCTGCGGCGGGGCACGGCCGGGGACGGGATGGCGCTGCCCGCTGCGGTGCTGGAGTTCCTGGCCGAGCTGGCGGCGGCCGAGCCGGTGCTGGTGTGCGTGGACGATCTGCACCTGCTCGACGAGGTCAGCAGGGAGGCGCTGTGCTTCGCTGCCAGGAGGGTGGCGGGCGAGCGGATCGCCTTGCTGCTGGCGGTGCGGGACGCGGCCGGGCTGCCGGAGGACGTGCCCGTGCGGGTGCTGGAAGGGCTGGATCCCGCCGCGTGCCGGGCGCTCGCCCACGAGCTGGCGGCGGGCGCGCTCCCGGACGACCTGCGCACCTGCCTGGCGCGGCTGGCCGGAGGCAACCCGCTGGCGTGGCGCGAACTCGTCGGATCGCTGACGCCCGAGCAGCGCGCCGGGCTGGCCGCGCCGCCCACGGGTCTCCCGCCGGGCGGGCGCCTGCACCGCGCGCACGCCGAGCGGCTGGCCCGGCTCCCGGAGGCCACCCGGTTCCTGCTCCTCCTGCTCGCCGCCCATCCGGGGCTGAACGCCGAGACTCTCCGCCGGCGACCCGCCCAGGAGTCCGGCGCAGAGGCGCGGCTGCACCGCGAACTCCTGGCCGCCGGGCCGCCCGCCGTCCTGGCGCCGGCCGAGCGCGCGGGATTGATCAGGGCGGAGGGCGGGCGGTACGGGTTCGCGGACGAGACGGTGCGTGCCGTCGCCTACGCGGAGGCGCCGCCGGCCCGCAGGCGCGCGGCGCACGCCCTGCTGGGCAGGCTCCTCGACGGCGACCGGCACCGGCTCGCCCGCGCCTGGCACCGCGCGCACGCCCTGGACGGGCCGCCCGATCAGCTCGCCGCCGAGCTGGCCGCCGCCGCGTCCGCCGCCACCGCGCGGGGTTACCCGGGCAGGTCCGCCGCGTACGAGCACGCCGCCGAGCTGACCGGCGTCGAGGAGCGCAGGACGGAGTGGCTGGCCGCGGCCGCCCGCCACGCCTGGGTGTCCGGTGACGTGCCCCGGGCCAGGTGGCTGCTCGCGCAGCCGAGGCACCCTCTGGAGGGCCAGGCCCAGCTCATGCGCGGCAGGCTGGAGCTGTTGAGCGGTCACGCCGACAGCGCCAGGGACAAGCTGCTGACCGCCGCCTCCTGCCTGGTGCAGCGCGACCGGATCGACGGCGTCAAGGCGCTGCTGCACGCGGCCGAGGCCAGCTATCTGACCGGCGACATCCGTACCTTCCACGCCATCGCCGGGCAGGTCGCCCTGCTGCGCCGTCCCGACGACTGCGCGAACGCGCAGCTCATGTTCGAGTATCTGCAGGGGATCGCCGCCACGTTCAGCGGCGACCATCGCGCGGCGGCGGGGCCGCTGCGGCGGGTGGTGCGGCTCGCCCCGGCGGTGCGCAGCCCCGTCCCGCTGGTGTGGGCGTGCGTGGCGAGCCTGCTGCTGGGCGAGGACGCGACCGCGCTGGAGCTGTCGGCGCGCGCGGTCGACACGGCGCGCCGGCGCGGCGCGGTCACGCTCGTGCCGCAACTGCTGGAGTCGGTGGTGCAGGCGCACTTCTGGCTGGGCCGCTACCCGTCGGTGGCCGCGCACGCCGCGGAGGGGCTCCGGCTGGCCGAGGCGTCCGGCCAGCCCAACGCCGCCGCCCAGCATCTCGCCTGGCTGGCGCACGCCGACGCGGTGCAGGGCGACGCCGACGCCTGCCGCGACCGCGCCCACCGCGCGCTCGACCTGGCCGAGTCGCACGGCCTGGGCATCGCCGGCGCCCTCGGCACCTGGGCGCTGGCCCACCTCGACCTGGCCGCCGGCAGGCTCGCCGACTCCGCCGCCCGGCTGCGCGGGCACCGTGACAACGACCATGTCGTCGTACGGGTCATGGCCAGCCCGCACTTCATCGAGGCCGCGGCCCGTACAGGCGACGACCGGCGCGCCACGGCGGCGCTGCGGGTGCTGGAGCGGTGGGCCGGGAGTACGAGCAGCCCGGACCGGCGCGCGCTCGTCGCGCGCTGCCGGGCGCTGCTCGCCGCGCCCGGCGAGGCGGGCGAGCGTTTCCAGGAGGCCCTGGAGCTGCACCGGCAGGGCGCGTGCCGGTTCGAGACGGCGCGCACCCAGCTCCTGTACGGGGGCGCGCTGCGCAGGGAACGCCGGCCGGGAGCCGCGCGGGAGCACCTGCACGGCGCGCTGGAGACGTTCGAGCGGCTGGGGGCGCGGCTGTGGAGCGAGCGGGCCCGCGCCGAGCTGCGCGCGGCCGGTGAGACCGTGGCCCGCCCGGCGCCCGGCGGCGGCCCCGAGCAGGTGCTGACGGCCCAGCAGCTGCGCATCGCCCGGCTGGTGGCGGAGGGCGCGACGAACCGGGAGGTGGCCGCCCAGCTCTTCCTCAGCCCGCGCACCGTCGACCATCATCTGCGCAACGTGTTCGCCAGGCTGGGCGTGCGGTCCCGGGTGGAGCTGGCGCGGCTGCTGTTCTGACACCGGCGATTCACGCGATGCGGGGACGCGCCGCCCGGTCTGACAATGGCGGCGTTCGCACCCCCCACAGATGGAGTTGCCGACGTGTATCCCCGCAACGCGATCGCCAGACTCGCCGTGGCCGCAGCCCTCGCCTGCGGCGCCCTCACCCTGGCCCAGCCGGCTAGCGCCGCCGGACCGTTCGAGCGCGGCCCGAACCCGACGGACTCCCTCCTGGAGGCGAGCCGCGGCCCGTTCAGCACCTCGGACCAGTCCGTGTCCTCGCTCGTGACCGGGTTCGGCGGCGGTCGCGTCTACTACCCGAACGACACCAGCCAGGGCACATTCGGCGCGATCGCCATCTCGCCCGGCTACACCGCCTCCTGGTCGAGCCTGTCGTGGCTCGGCCCGCGGATCGCCTCGCACGGCTTCGTGGTCATCGGCATCGAGACCAACAGCCGCTACGACCAGCCGGCCAGCCGCGGCCGCCAGCTCCTGGCCGCGCTCGACTGGCTGGTGGAGGACAGCCCGACCGCGGTGCGCAGCCGCATCGACCCGTCGAGGCTGGCGGTGGCGGGCCACTCGATGGGCGGCGGCGGCAGCCTCGAAGCCGCCGACGACCGCCCCAGCCTGCAGGCGGCCGTGCCGCTGGCCCCGTGGAACCTGACCAAGAACTGGTCGGGCGTCCGCGTCCCCACGATGATCATCGGCGGTGAGAACGACTCGGTCGCCTCGGTCACCACCCACTCCCAGCCGTTCTACGAGAGCATCCCCGCCTCGTCGGAGAAGGCGTATCTGGAGCTGAACGGCGCCAGCCACTTCTTCCCGCAGACCACCAACACCACGATGGCCAAGTCGATGGTCGCCTGGCTGAAGCGCTTCGTGGACGACGACCTCCGCTACGACCCCTTCCTCTGCCCGGCCCCCCGGGGCACCGCCATCGAGGAGTATCGCGACACCTGCCCGCACAGCTGACCCGCTCTTCGACGGCCTCCCCACCCCGGGGAGGCCGTCAGACCGGCCTGCGCTCCACGAGGTCCTCCGTGGCCGGTGCGGGCGAGCGGAGCACGGTCACCGCGACCATGAGGGCCGTCAGCAGCAGGGCGGCCGCGATGCCGAACGCCAGCCGGTAGCCGCCGGTGAGGGCCGCCGCGTCCGTCATGCCCCGGGCCAGCAGGTCTCCCGTGCGGGACGCGGCCATCGTGGACAGCACGGCCACGCCCAGCGCCATGCCGATCTGCTGGGTGGTGTTGAACAGCCCCGAGGCGAGCCCCGCGTCGTCGGCCCTGGCGGCCGACATGCCCAGCGTGGCCAGCGCGGGCAGCACCAGCCCGCCCCCGGCGATCAGCAGCATGGCCGGCAGCAGGTCGGTGACGTACGACGCCTCGACCGGCACCCGGGAGAGCCAGCCCATCGCGGCCATCAGCAGGGCCAGGCCGGCGATGAGCACGGCACGCGCCCCGAACCGCTCGTTCAGCCGTGCGGAGAGGAACAGCGAGATCCCGCCGATCGCCACCGCCGCGGGCAGCATCGCCAGGCCCGTCTCCAGCGCGCTGTAGTCGAGGACCTTCTGCATGTAGAGCGCGACGAGGATCTGGAAGGCGAACATGGCCGAAAGGCCCAGCATCTGGGTCAGGTTCGCGCCGGAGACGTTGCGGGAGCGGAAGACGCGCAACGGCATGAGCGGGGTGCGGGCGGTGGCCTGGCGGACGAAGAAGCCGGCCAGTAGGGCGACCGACAGCGCGCCCAGGCCCAGCGTGTGGGCCGCCGCCCAGCCGTACTCCTCGATCTTGATGACGGTGTAGATGCCCAGCATCAAGCCGCCGGTGACCAGCGCGGCGCCGAGGGCGTCGGCGCCCGCCGAGAGCCCCGTGCCGCGGTCGGCGGGCAGCACGCGGGCGGCCAGCGCGACGGTGGCCAGCCCGATCGGCAGGTTGATGAAGAAGATCCAGTGCCAGGAGAGCGCGTCGGTGAGCACGCCGCCGAGCACCTGGCCGATGGAGGCGCCGGCCGCGCCGGTGAAGCTGAACACGCCGATCGCCTTGGCCCGCTCGCCCGGCTCGGTGAACAGGGTGACCAGGATGCCGAGGACCACGGCCGCCGCCATGGCGCTGCTCGCGCCCTGCAGGAAGCGGGCGGCGACCAGCATGCCGGGCGTGGTGGCCAGGCCGGCGAGCAGTGACGCGACGGTGAAGAGGGTGTTGCCGGCCAGGAACATCGTCTTGCGGCCGATCAGGTCGCCCAGCCGCCCGGCGAGGAGCAACAGGCCGCCGAAGGGGATCAAGTAGGCGTTGACGGTCCAGCTCAGCCCGGCGGCCGTGAAGCCCAGATCGTGCTGGATGGCCGGCATCGCGACGGTCACGATGCTGCCGTCGAGGATCGTCATCAGGCTCGCCGCGGACAGCACGATCAACGCGAGCCGGCGGTGCGGGGTGGGCGACATGGCCCCTCCTGTTCATGGGAAACAGGAGAGACCTTAACAGATAGTTTTGTTGTAGACGATCCTTTACAGAACTACTTCCGGGACTGCCTGGCCCTGCGCGCGCCGGGCGCGACCTCCACCGGGGTGGCGAGATGACCCTCGGCCAGCCGCTTCATCGCCGACAGGAGCATCTCCCGCTCCTTCTCCGGCAGGGCGTCCAGCGCCTCCCGGTGCACGCCGTCCACGATCCGCTGGCTGTGGTGGGCGACCTCGGCGCCCTTCTCGGTGACCGCGATGATGCGGGCCCGCCGGTCGGTGCTGGAGGGGCGGCGCTCCGCCAGGCCCGCCTTCTCCAGGGCGTCGACGGTGACCACCATGGTCGTCTTGTCCATGTCGCCGATCTCGGCGAGCTGGATCTGCGTACGCTCCTCTTCCAGGGCGTGGACGAGCACGCAGTGCATGCGCGCGGTCAGGCCGATCTCGGCCAGCGCGGCCGCCATCTTCGTACGCAGCACGTGACTGGTGTGGTCGAGCAGGAACGACAGGTCAGGCTCGGAGCGGCCGGGTGCCATGGCGGTCATGCCGCCAGCCTACTCAACCGTCCCGAACCGGATTATCCCCAACAGGAGCAGGAAAGGGCCGCGCGGTGGGAACCGCGCGGCCCTTCCGGAGAAGCGGGCTACTTGGCGTTGGCCTTGAGGTAGTCGCTGTTCATCTGGGCGATCGTGTCCAGCGGGATGCCCTTCGGGCAGACGGCCGTGCACTCGCCGGTGTTGGTGCAGCCGCCGAAGCCCTCGGCGTCCATCTGGTCCACCATGGCCTTGGCGCGGGACAGGCGCTCGGGCTGGCCCTGCGGGAGCAGGCTCAGGTGGGTGATCTTGGCCGCGGTGAAGAGGGACGCCGACCCGTTGGGGCAGGCCGCGACGCAGGCGCCGCAGCCGATGCAGGTGGCGGCGTCGAAGGCGGCGTCGGCGTCCTCCTTGCGGACGGGCACGCTGTGCGCGTCGGGAGCGGAGCCGGCCGGGACGGAGACGAATCCGCCGGCCTGGATGATGCGGTCGAAGGAGCTCCGGTCGACGACCAGGTCCTTGATCACGGGGAACGGCGCGGCCCGCCACGGCTCGATGGTGATGGTGGCGCCGTCCTCGAAGTGCCGCATGTGGAGCTGGCAGGTGGTGGTGGCCACCTGCTCGCCGTGCGCGACGCCGTTGATGACCATGCCGCACATGCCGCAGATACCCTCGCGGCAGTCGTGGTCGAAGGCGATCGGGTCGTCGCCTTCGAGGATGAGCCGCTCGTTCAGCACATCCAGCATTTCGAGGAAGGACATGTCGGGCGAAACATCCTCCACCCGATAAGTCACCATGCGTCCGCGGTCCTTGGGGCCGCTCTGACGCCAGACCTTCAGGGTCAGGTTCACTTGTAGCTCCGCTGGCTCATCTTGACGTACTCGTACTCGAGCGGCTCCTTGTGCAGCACCGGCGTGCCGTCCGGCGAGTGCTCCCACGCCGAGACGTGCGCGAAGTTCTCGTCGTCGCGCAGCGCCTCCCCGTCGGAGTCCTGCGACTCGGCCCGGAAGTGGCCGCCGCACGACTCGCTGCGCACCAGGGCGTCCAGGCACATGAGCTCGGCCAGGTCGAAGAAGTCGGCCACCCGGCCGGCCTTCTCCAGCGTCTGGTTCAGCTCCTCGGCGACGCCGGTGACCTTGACGTTCTCCCAGAACTCCTGGCGCAGCTCGGGGATGCGCTCCAGGGCCTTGCGCAGCGACTCCTCGGTGCGGTCCATGCCGCAGTAGTCCCACATGAGCTTGCCCAGCTCGCGGTGGAAGGAGTCGGGGGTGCGGGTGCCGTTCACCGACATCAGCCGGTCGATCTTCGTGCGCACCGCGACCTCGGCCGCCGCGACGGCCTCCTCGTCGACGTCACCGAACGGCCCGTCGGCCAGGTAGTCGCCGATCGTGGTGGGCAGCACGAAGTAGCCGTCGGCCAGGCCCTGCATCAGCGCGGACGCGCCGAGCCGGTTGGCGCCGTGGTCGGAGAAGTTGGCCTCGCCGATCACGAACAGGCCGGGGACCGTCGACTGCAGGTCGTAGTCCACCCACAGTCCGCCCATCGTGTAGTGGACGGCCGGGTAGATGCGCATCGGCGTCTCGTACGGGTTCTCGCCCGTGATGCGCTCGTACATCTCGAACAGGTTGCCGTACTTCTTCTCCACGGCGTCGCGGCCGAGCCGGCCGATGGCGTCGCGGAAGTCGAGGTAGACGCCCAGGCCGCCGGGTCCGACGCCGCGGCCCTCGTCGCAGACGTTCTTGGCGGCGCGGGAGGCGATGTCACGCGGGACCAGGTTGCCGAAGGCGGGGTAGATCCGCTCCAGGTAGTAGTCGCGCTCGGCGTCCGGGATGTCGCCGGGGGCGCGGGAGTCGTTCTTGCGCAGCGGCACCCACACGCGGCCGTCGTTGCGCAGCGACTCCGACATGAGCGTGAGCTTCGACTGGTGGTCGCCGGAGACCGGGATGCAGGTCGGGTGGATCTGCGTGTAGCAGGGGTTGGCGAAGTACGCGCCGCGCTCGTGCGCCCGCCAGATGGCGGTGGTGTTGCAGCCCTTGGCGTTCGTGGACAGGTAGAACACGTTGCCGTAGCCGCCGGTGGCGAGCACCACGGCGTCGGCGAAGTGCCGCTCGATGTCGCCGGTCACCATGTCGCGCACGATGACGCCGCGCGCCCGGCCGTCGGAGACGATCAGGTCGAGCATCTCGTGCCGGGTGAACATCTCGACGGTCCCGGCCGCGATCTGCCGTTCCAGCGCCTGGTAGGCGCCGAGCAGGAGCTGCTGGCCCGTCTGGCCGCGGGCGTAGAAGGTCCGCGACACCTGTGCGCCGCCGAACGAGCGGGTGTCGAGCAGACCGCCGTACTCGCGGGCGAACGGCACGCCCTGGGCCACGGCCTGGTCGATGATGTTCACCGAGACCTCGGCCAGGCGGTACACGTTCGACTCGCGGGCGCGGAAGTCGCCGCCCTTCACCGTGTCGTAGAACAGGCGGTAGATCGAGTCGCCGTCGCCGCGGTAGTTCTTGGCGGCGTTGATGCCGCCCTGGGCGGCGATGGAGTGGGCGCGCCGGGGCGAGTCCTGATAGCAGAACGACTTGACGTTGTAGCCGAGCTCGCCGAGCGTCGCGGCGGCGGAACCGCCGGCCAGGCCGGTGCCCACCACGATGACGTCGAGCTTGCGCTTGTTGGCGGGGTTGACCAGGCGGGCGCCGAACTTGCGCTTCTCCCACCGCTCCTCGATGGGACCGGCCGGTGCCTTGGTGTCGCGGATCTCCGCGCCTTCGACGAAATTCACTGGACCACTCCGAACGTGATGGCGAGCGGCGGCGCGAGGAAACCGATGACCAGGACGGCGGAGCCGAGCCCCGCGACCGCGCGCAGCGCCCTGTTCCTGTCGCGGTTGGCCACGCCGAGCGTCTGGAAGGCGCTCCAGATGCCGTGCCGCAGGTGCAGGCCGACCATGGCGACGGCGACGATGTAGAGAAGCGTCACGTACCACCGGGACGGGTCGAACCCGGCGATCATCCGGTCGGCCGGTGAGGAGTCGAAGCCCTTCGGGTTCACCACGCCGAAGGTCAGGTCGAGCAGGTGCCAGACCACGAAGAGCGCGATCGTGATGCCGCCGAACCGCATGATGTGCGTCGCGTACCCCTTGGCCTGCGACTTCTTCCTGGCCGCGTACTTCACCGGCCGGGCCGCGGCCGCGCGGCGGGACAGCGAGATCGCGGCCCACATGTGCAGGACGACCGAGACCACGAGGACGATCTCGACGAGGGTGAGCAGGGTCCGGTACGGGGCGATCGGCTCCAGCAGGGTGCGCAGCGCGAGCGCGTACTCATTGAAGGAGTCGCGGCCCGCGAAGATCTTGAGGTTGCCGAGCATGTGGCCGACGAGGAAGAGCACCATGACGGCCCCCGTGACGGCCATGACGGCTTTCTTGCCGTTGGACGAGGTCAGGAATCCGCCAGGCCTCTTGGCTCTGGGCTTCTCTTCACCCTTGGGGGGGATAACGGGCGCGGTGGCGGCGCCGCGCTCTATCGTGGCAGTCACGTTCATCGACGCTAGGTAGCCTGCGATGATCCGTCCAAGTCATGAGGGGCCTGGTTTCGATAGCCAGCGGCTATGATGTCTGGTTTGTACGGCATAAGCACGTTCACCGGGCTGGCCGGTTGCGAGGAAAATCACATGCAGTTCCAGCAGTTGGCGTACTTCGTCACCGTGTCCGAGACCAGGCACTTCACCCACGCGGCTGAGCGGATGCGGGTCGCGCAGCCGTCGCTCAGCAAGCAGATCAAGGCGCTGGAGCACGAGCTGGGCGCGCCGCTGTTCTCCCGGGCGCGCGGCAACGTCACGCTGACCCCGGCCGGGGAGGCGCTGCTGCCGCTGGCCCGCCGGATGCTGGCCGACGCCGACACCGCCAGGCAGGCGGTCGCCGAGCTGGCCGGGCTGCGCCGGGGCCAGGTGCGGCTGGGCGCGACGCCCTCGCTCTGCGCGGGGCTCATGGCCGACGCCCTGGCCCGCTTCCATCACTCGTACCCGGGGATCGGCCTGCTGGTCGAGGAGGGCGGCTCGCGCGACCTGGTGCGCGCGCTGGCGCGCGGCCAGCTCGACATGTCGCTGATCATCATGCCGCTGCAGCACGACGACCCGTCGCTGGTGACGGAGGAGATCCTGCGCGAGAACCTGGTCGTGGCCTCGCCCGCCGCCGAGCGGCCGCGCAAGCCGTACCTGCGCATCGACGAGCTGCGCGGCAGGCCGCTGGTGATGTTCAGGACCGGCTACGACCTGCGCGACGCGACGCTGGCGGCCTGCCGGCAGGCCGGGTTCGAGCCCCGGTTCGCGGTCCAGGGCGGTGAGATGGACGCGGTGCTGCGGTTCGTGGAGGCGGGGCTGGGCGTGGCCGTGGTGCCGTCGATGGTGCTGGACGGGCGGCCGGGGCTGGCCGGCACGCCGCTGGCGCCGCCCGGGCTGAGCCGGACCATCGCGCTGGCGCACCGCAAGGACGTGGAACCGATCAGGGCCGCGCAGGCGTTCCGGGCGACGCTTCTCTCTTACGTGATCGAAGCAGGGCAGGAAGGCACCCTTCCACAAGGGGTCGAGCTCATCGCAGAATGAGCAGCACGGCCTCAATCTGCGGAAGGGCGTGCGTGACCGCGACTCTGAACGAAACGCTGACGCTGCTCCTGGTCGAGGACGACGCGGGAGACGCGTTCCTCGTGGAGGAGTTGCTGAAGCAGGCCGAGGCGCCACCCAGGATCACCTGGGTGCGGAGCCTGGAGGAGACGAAGGCCCAGCTCGGCCCGCAGATCCAGTGCGTGCTCGTCGACCTCTCGCTGCCCGACGCGACCGGCCTGGAGGCGCTGCAGCACGTGCTGGACCTGGCGCCGCACGCCGCGGTGCTGGTGCTGACGGGGTTACGCGACGTTCACGTCGGGGTCGCGGCGGTGCAGGCGGGCGCCCAGGACTACCTGGTGAAGCAGGACGTCGACGCCCGGCTGCTGGCCAGGGCCATCCGCTACGCCATGGAGCGCAAGCGCGCCGACCTGGCCCAGCGCCGGCTGGTCGAGGCCGAGCTGACCGCCAAGGAGAACGCCCGCCTGGAGAACGGCCTGCTGCCCGTGCCGCTGCTGCGCACCCGCGAGCTGCGCCACGCCACCCGCTACCTGCCCGGCTCGCAGGGGCAGCGGCTGGCCGGCGACTTCCTGGACACGGTGCAGACGCCCGACGGCTCGGTCCACGTGATCGTCGGCGACGTGTGCGGCCACGGGCCCGACGAGGCCGCGCTCGGGGTGGCGCTGCGCATCGCCTGGCGCACCCTCGTCCTCGCCGGGCAGACCGGCGACCTGCTGCTGCGCACGCTCGACACGCTGCTGCGGGCCGAGCGCAGGGCCCCGGAGATCTTCACCACGCTCTGCATGGCCACGATCGCGCCCGACCTGGCGAGCGCCCGGATGCGGGTGGCCGGCCACCCGCCCCCGGTGCTGGTGCGCGACGGGGTGGTCGAGGTCGTCGAGGGCGCGCCGTCCGGCCCGCCGCTCGGCATCTTCCCGGACGCCCAGTGGGCGGTGCTCGACGTGCCGCTGGGCGAGCGCTGGTCGATGATGCTCTACACCGACGGGCTGATCGAGGCCGCCCTCGGCGGCGAGCTGCTCGGCGTGGAGGGGCTCGTCGAGCTGGTACGGCTGCACGGCGCGATCGACATCGACCGGCTCATCGGCGAGGTCGGGACTCTCAAGGACGACCTGGCGGCCGTGATCGTCAGCAGGGGCGAGACATGAGCATCAACCCGCTTCCCCCCGCCAAGCCGCCGACCGGCGTCGGCAGGGTGCCGATAGCGCGCTGGTTCGTCTTCGCCGGGGCGGCCACCGCGGCGGCGTTCCTGGCCGGCGTGGCGCTCATCATGCTGATGATCGCCCAGGCGCGCGAGCTGGCCCCCAAGCCGGAGGTGGCCGCGCAGATCGACCGGCTCAACGTCGCGCTCGTAGTGCTGTTCGTGGTGATCCTGGTCGCCGGTGTGGCGCTGGCGTTCATCGTGCGCTTCACCGTGCTCGACCCCATCGCCCGGCTGACCGAGCAGGTGCGCACGGTCGCGGGCGGCGACTTCGACCACCGGCTCGGCGTCGAGCGGCCCGCGGAGCTGGCCGAGCTGTCGAGCCACATCGACTCCATGCGCAGGCGCATCCTGTCGGCCTGGCGCACCGCCTCCGACCAGGCCGACGAGCTGCGCCGCTCCAACGGCGAGCTGGAGCAGTTCGCGTACGTGGCCAGCCACGACCTCCAGGAGCCGCTGCGCAAGGTGGCGAGCTTCACCCAGATGCTGGAGCAGCGGTACGAGAACGAGCTCGACGATCGGGCCAGGCAGTACATCCACTACGCGGTCGACGGCGCCAAGCGCATGCAGCTGCTCATCAACGACCTGCTCGACTTCTCCCGCGTGGGCCGGGTGGGCGGCGAGAAGGCGCCCATGGACAGCGGCGTGGCGGTGCGGGCGGCGCTGGACAACCTGTCGGCGGCCATCGAGGACGCCGGGGCCACGGTCACCACGGGCGAGCTGCCCCGGGTGACGGGCAGTCCCAGCCAGCTCACCCAGCTGTTCCAGAACCTCATCGAGAACGCGGTCAAGTTCCGCGGCGACGAGCCGCCGCACGTCCGGATCGAGGCGGTCGAGAGAGACGGCATGTGGGAGTTCAGCTGCTCCGACAACGGCATCGGCGTCGATCCCAAGTACGCCGACCGCATCTTCCTGATCTTCCAGCGGCTGCACCCGCGCGACGTCTACGCCGGCACCGGCATCGGCCTGGCGCTCTGCCGCAAGATCGTCGACTATCACGGCGGCCGGCTCTGGCTCGACGGCGACCCGGGCGAGACCGGCGGCCGCGGCACCACGTTCCGCTGGACGCTGCCCGCCGCCGGTGACGACGATGCCTGACTGGCGGCCTGTCGAGGTGCTCCTGGTGGAGGACGACCAGGGCGACGTGCTGATCACCCGGGAGGCGTTCGACCTCGGCAAGCTGCGCAACCGCCTGCACGTGGTGGGCGACGGCGAGCAGGCGATGGCGTTCCTGCGCCAGGAGGGGGCCCACGCGGGCGCGCCGAGGCCGGACCTCGTCCTGCTCGACCTCAACCTGCCCAGGAAGAGCGGCCTGGAGGTGCTCAGGGAGGTGAAGGCCGACCCGGTACTCAGGACGATCCCGGTGGTCGTCCTGACGACGTCGAAGGCCGAGGAGGACGTCGTCCGGAGTTACCGGCTGCACGCCAATGCATACGTGGCTAAACCCGTAGATTTTGGGCAATTCATAAGGGTTGTCCGTCAAATCGATAACTTTTTTGTGACTGTGGTGAAGTTGCCTTACCAGGGACAGCGCCCCTGACGGGATACGTGACAGGAATCACAGCGTGAGCAGGAGAAAGTGAGTGACCGTCCTCACAAATCGCGATGCGCTCGTCGTAACGTATGCCACACCAACTGCGCGCCCGCGCGGCATAGTCACCGCCGAACGCGCCTAGAAGAACGACCCGGACCCCAGGCGTGCGGGGTCCGCGGGAGGTGGAGAGGTCCGCGATGACCCAGACGACGCCCGATGCCCCAGCGAGAAAGCAGCGTGCCCAGGTCAAGGTGCGCACGCTGCGCACCGACCGGTGGTGGCTCACCCCGCTGCTGGTATTCCTCGGGCTCAGCTCATTTCTGATCTACGGTGTGTGGGCGATCCTCGACACGAGCAACTTCGCCGAACCCTACATCGCCCCCTTCGCCGCACCCTGTCTGACCACGCAGGAGGTCTGTGACGGCGCGCGGCTGTTCGGGTGGGCGCCCGTCGGCGACTGGTACGCGCTCCCGCCGGGGCTGCTGATCCTCGGCCTGCCGGGCGGGTTCCGGCTGACGTGCTACTACTACCGCAAGTCCTACTACCGCTCGTTCTGGCTGTCGCCCGCCGCGTGCGCGGTGCAGGAGCCGCACGGGAAGTACACCGGTGAGACCCGCTTCCCGCTGATCATGCAGAACATCCACCGCTACTTCTTCTACTTCGCGCTCCTGATCGGCGCCATCCTCACCTACGACGCCGTACTGGCCGTCGTGCACAAGCCGATCGGCCTCGGCAGCTGGATCCTGATGCTCAACGCCGTGCTCATCCTCGGCTACACGCTCGGCTGCCACTCCTGCCGTCACATCACCGCGGGCCGGCTCAACCACTTCTCCCGTCACCCGCTCCGCTACCGGGCCTGGACCTTCGTCTCCAAGCTCAACGCCAAGCACCAGCAGTGGGCGTGGGCCTCGATGTTCTCCGTCATGGGCGCCGACCTCTACGTCCGCCTGGTGGCCAAGGGCATCATCGCCTTCCCGTTCGCGTAAGGATCAGTTCAAGTGGATAACTCGATCAACATCGAGCGTCACGAGTACGACGTGGTCGTCATCGGCGCGGGAGGCGCCGGGCTGCGTGCCGCCATCGAGGCCCGCCAGCAGGGCAAGCGCACGGCGATCGTGTGCAAGTCGCTGTTCGGCAAGGCCCACACCGTCATGGCCGAGGGCGGGGCCGCCGCCGCGATGGGGAACGTCAACTCCGACGACAACTGGATGGTGCACTTCCGCGACACCATGCGGGGCGGCAAGTTCCTCAACAACTGGCGGATGGCCGAGCTGCACGCGAAGGAGGCGCCGGACCGGGTCTGGGAGCTGGAGGCCTGGGGAGCGCTCTTCGACCGCACCAAGGACGGCAAGATCAGCCAGCGCAACTTCGGCGGCCACGAGTATCCCCGACTGGCGCACGTCGGCGACCGCACCGGCCTGGAGATGATCCGCACGCTCCAGCAGCGCGTGGTGGCCCTCCAGCAGGAGGACCACGAGCAGCACGGCGACTACGAGGCCTACATCAAGGTCTTCCAGGAATGTACGGTCACGCGCCTGCTCAAGGACGGCGACCGGATCTCCGGGGCGTTCGGCTACTGGCGCGAGACCGGCAGCTTCGTCCTCTTCGACGCGCCCGCCGTGGTGCTGGCCACCGGCGGCATCGGCAAGTCCTACGTGGTCACCTCGAACTCCTGGGAGTACACCGGTGACGGTCACGCCCTGGCCCTGCTGGCCGGCGCGAACCTCATCAACATGGAGTTCATCCAGTTCCACCCCACCGGGATGGTCTGGCCGCCCTCCGTGCGCGGCATCCTCGTCACCGAGTCGGTCCGCGGCGACGGCGGCGTGCTGCGCAACTCCGAGGGCGAGCGTTTCATGTTCAAGTACATCCCCGAGGTGTTCAAGGACAAGTACGCCACCACCGAGGAGGAGGGCGACCGCTGGTACACCGACCAGGCCAACAACCGCCGGCCTCCGGAGCTGCTCCCCCGTGACGAGGTGGCCAGGGCCATCAACGCCGAGGTGAAGGCGGGCCGTGGGTCACCGCAGGGCGGCGTCTACCTGGACGTGTCCACCCGCCTCCCGGCCGAGGAGATCAAGCGGCGGCTGCCGTCGATGCACCACCAGTTCAAGGAGCTGGCCGACGTCGACATCACCGCCGAGCCCATGCAGGTGGGCCCGACCTGCCACTACATCATGGGCGGCGTCGAGGTCGACGCCGACACCGGCGGCGCGTCCGTACCCGGGCTGTTCGCGGCCGGCGAGGTGTCCGGCGGCATGCACGGCTCCAACCGGCTCGGCGGCAACTCGCTGTCGGACCTGCTGGTGTTCGGCCGGCGCGCGGGCGCCGGCGCCGCGGCCTACGTGGACGCGCTGCCCGCCCGGCCCAAGGTGGCCCAGGAGCAGGTGGACGCGGCCCGCACCGAGGCGCTGGCGCCGCTCGAGCGCTCCAGCGGCGAGAACCCGTACGAAGTGCACCACGAGCTCCAGCGGACCATGAACGAGCTGGCCGGCATCATCCGCAAGGCCGAGGAGCTCACCGAGGCGCTGGAGGTCGTGGAGAAGCTCAAGGAGCGCGTGCAGCTCGTCGGCGCGGGCGGCTCGCGCATCTACAACCCCGGCTGGCACCTCGCGCTCGACCTGCGCAACATGGTCCTCGTGTCGGAGTGCGTGGCCAAGGCCGCGCTGATGCGCGAGGAGAGCCGCGGCGGCCACACCCGCGACGACCACCCGGGCATGCGGCCGGAGTGGCGGCGCAAGCTGCTGGTCTGCTCCACCGAGGACGGCGGGTCCATCACGGTCGAAGAACAGGAGCAGCCCGCGATGCGGGACGACCTGATCACTCTGTTCGACCGCGACGAGCTGAGCAAGTACCTCACCGACGACGAGATGGACGAGTTCGACAGGATCGCGAAATGAGTTACAAGGCGAAGTTCAGGATCTGGCGCGGTGAGAGCGGCGAGGGCAAGCTCGAGGACTTCACCGTCGAGGTGAACGAAGGCGAGGTCGTCCTCGACATCATCCACCGGCTCCAGGCGACCCAGGCCCCCGACCTGGCCGTGCGCTGGAACTGCAAGGCCGGCAAGTGCGGCTCCTGCTCGGTGGAGATCAACGGCAAGCCGCGGCTGAGCTGCATGACCCGCATGTCGACCTTCGCCGAGGACGAGACGATCACGGTGACGCCGATGCGCACCTTCCCCGTCATCAAGGACCTCGTCACCGACGTCTCGTACAACTACCAGAAGGCCAGGGAGGTGCCGTCCTTCACGCCCCCGGAGGGCGTGCGGCCGGGCGAATACCGGATGCAGCAGGTCGATGTCGAGCGGTCCCAGGAGTTCCGCAAGTGCATCGAGTGCTTCATGTGCAACAACGTCTGCCACGTGGTCCGCGACCACGAGGAGAACAAGCCGGCCTTCTCCGGGCCCCGGTTCCTGATGCGGATCGCCGAGCTCGACATGCACCCGTACGACGTCGCGGACCGCAAGGAGTCGGCCCAGGAGGACCACGGGCTCGGCTACTGCAACATCACCAAGTGCTGCACCGAGGTGTGCCCCGAGCACATCAAGATCACCGACAACGCGCTGATCCCGATGAAGGAGCGCGTCGCCGACCGCAAGTACGACCCGCTGGTCTGGCTCGGCAGCAAGATCTTCAAACGCGCCAAGTAACACCCCCGGAAACGCGGCGGGCCCTCGTTCCCGCCGCGTTTCCCATCTCCAGCACCGTCCTACCGGCAGGCACCCGGAACACGCCGTACCCGCTGGGAACAGGCGCTCCGCCGGGAACGAGCCGCGCTCACCGCGAAAGAGCCTCCACCGAGAACACGCTCTGCTCGCTGTGAACGGACACGCTCGCCCGAAACCCGCCTTGCTCCCCGCGAACGAGCCCTCCGCCGGGAACACGCCGCGTTCACCGGACTCAGCCCGGAACGAGGCGCTCGGCCGGAAACACGCCTTGCCGCCGTGAACAAGCCCTCGCTCGGAACCTGCCGCGCTCACCGTGAACGGACACACTCGGCCCGGAACGCGCAGTGCTCGCCGCAGGCGGGTGTCAGCGGGGGTGGCGTCCGCGCTCGTCCGGACCGTGATCGTCGTCGGGGAAGCGCTGCACGATCGTACGGTCGAGGTCGGACGGCGGGTTGCCTGTCGTCCGCGGGCCGAACCAGGGCTCGGAGTCGCCGGACTCGGCAGCCGAGGCCGGGCCCAGAGGCCGATCCGGGGTGTCCTCGTACGGGGCCGCGCCGCCCGGTGGGATGTCGGAGGACGGCGGCTCCGGCGCGATCAACGGCTCGAACGGCGCCCGGAGCTGCTCACTCTCCGCCTCACCCGGCTGGTGACCATACGATTCCCTGGTCGCCTCACCCGGCTGGTGCCCCGACGAGTCCCTGCCCGCCTCACCCGGCTGGCGACCGTACGCGTCCTCGCCCGGCTGGTGACGCGACGACGGCGGCTCGCCCGGCTGGTGACTGTACGAACCGTACTGGTCGGGAGCCAGGACGACGGGACCCTGCTCGGGCATGGGGGCGGGCGCGGTGTGGGGGGCGTTCGGGTCGTGGTAGACCGCGCCGTACTGGACCTGCCCGCTCGGGAACGTCTGGACGGGCACGAAGCTGATGATCGGCGCGTACGCGGTGCCGCCAGGGTAGCCGGGGGCCGCGACGCCCGCGGTGGCGTAACCGGGCCCCGCCGGGTAGCCCTCGGCCTGGTGCGGGTACGGGCCGGGCTGCTGAGGATAGGCCCCGGGGTAGGCCCCGGCCTGCGGACCGGCCTTGCGCACCGCCGCGGCGTGAGCCATCCGGCGCAGCCGCCCCTCGAAGATCAGCACCGCGAACAACGCCAGCAGCACCATGATCAGCGCCGGGATGCTGAGCCGCTGGGTGAGACTGCGCTGGTCGTACTCCGGCGCCGCGTTGCGCACCTCCAACTGCACCGTGTCGCTCTCGACGGAGGCGGCGTCGGTGGAGAGCGCGGGTGTCGGGGTGTCGGTGCCGGCCACGGTGGGCATCTGCACCGACTCTTCGGCCGACGACGTGACGGGGTCCGGCACCTCCTGCGGCGTCTCCTCCGGCAGTTGCTGCGGCGGCGGGGCCACCGACTGCGTGACCGGCGCCGGGTCGGAGGCCTTGGTCGTCTTGGTCTTCGTCGGCTCGGGAGCCTTGGTCGTCTTGGTGGGCTTCGCGGTGACCGTCTTGGTGATCGTGGTCTCGGGCTGCTCCGGCTCCGGGGTCGGGGTCGGGAGCGTGGTGGTGATCGTCACGGTGGTCTGCGGCGGGCACTCCTGCCCGACGTCACACGGCTCCACCGGGTCCAGCGCCGTAGCCGAAGCCGTCGCGCCCGCGCCGACGAACGGGATGACCCCGATGCCGGTTAACCCGATAGCGAGCACCATGGCGGAGACGGCCGTCGCTCGTTTGCGTGCCACCTGTGCCCTCCGCGATTGGCGAATCCACGGTCAAGGGAATACTAGTCGGGTCAAAGGAACAGTAAAGACGGATCTAGAATACCTTTCTCCGCATACGCCGGGCCTGTGCCTTGGCGACTGCCCAGAGTCCCACGAGCAACACCCCGATCCCGCCCGCCACGTACGGCAACCCGCCGACCCCGGCCAGCGGATTCGTCCTCTCCGCGGCTCGTACACTCACCTGCGCCCCGTCGACGGTCCTCGGCAGCGGCGCCCCGGGAACCACCTCCTGCGCGGCCTCGACCGGCGGCGGAGCCACCTCGGGCAGCTTCACCTCGCCATGCTGATGCGTCCGATCCGGAGCCGCGGGCCACTCGCCCGCCCCGCCCTCCAGCGAAGGCTCCTGAAGCTCGGCCCCCCACCCGTGCTCCTCCGCGCCCTTACCGGCCTCACGCCCGCGCTCCTCCGCGCCCTTACCGATCTCACGCCCGTACTCTTCCGCGCCCTTACCGGCCTCACGCCCGTGCTCCTCCTGGCCCTTACCGGCCCGCCCGTGCTCCTCCCGGGCCTTACCGGCCTCGGGCCGTCCGGACCGGTCACGCGACTCCGCAGCCTCCGCACCGCCCCGCTGGTCCCCAGGCTGACGCGCCGACTCGGCGTCGTTCACCCGGCCAGACTCGACCGGGCGGTCCAGGTCCCCGAGTTCACGCGCCGACTCCGCGCCAGGCGCCCCCCGGCCAGGCCCTTGCTCACCTCGCCCGGCCGCGCGATCCTCCCGAGCCCCAGGCTGACGCGCCGGCCCGGCCATATGCGCCCGACCCGGCTCCGCCGCGCGGCCCAAGCCCTCGGGAGCACCCGCCGACTCGTCGTCAGGCACCTCCCAGCCGATCTCCCACGCACCTCGCCCGGCCGCGCCATCTTCCCCGCCCCTGGGCTCACGCGCCGACCCGGCGTCACGCGCTCCACCGAACTCGGCCGCGCGACCGAAACCTTCACGGTCACGCACGCGACGAGGCTCGGCCACGTGACCCTCGCGGTCACGCATGTGACCAGGCTCGGCCACGTGACCCTCGCGGTCACGCATGTGACCAGGCTCGGCCACGTGA